>JBBJOI010000008.1:0-120760 GCA_037721555.1 Gaiellaceae bacterium
CCTAGGTCACCACCCTTTCAAGGTGGCTGCACGGGTTCGAATCCCGTTGGGGGCATCCCGCACCGCTGTCTCTGGGTTCGCGTGGGGCCAGCAAGCAACGACTTCAGTGATCACGAGTTCATGTACAGCGGGAGCTTTCACGACCCCGATGGTCACTTCTGGGAGGTTCTCTGGATGGATCCGAGCGCGACAGAGGGCTAGGCTGCGGATGCGTATGGCATCCTGATCGCTGCGGGGCGGTTAGCTCAGTTGGGAGAGCGCCTGGCTTACACCCAGGAGGTCGTAGGTTCGAACCCTGCACCGCCCATGTTGACCCGCTTGGTACGGCTTCCGGCTTCACCAGGCGGGTCGTGCTCGTCCGTTAGCTCGTGTCCCGCTGGACGCGCATCACAAACAGAGTCCGCTACCTGGTCGTGCGGCTACGTCGGACAGACGCGTGGTGGAGGGGCGGCACCTGGCCGCCCCTCCACTTCCCCCTTTGTCACGCGCCGCGCCCGCGCCCTTCAGTCGCCATCGCCGTCGCCTGCAATCCAGTTGTCGCCGGCGCCGGCGTGGATGAGCCGCAGAGCCCGGTTGACGACCCGGTCAGCGATCTTCTCGCCGTGTCTCGTCCCCGTTTCGACCGCGTCGCGGAAGTGGAAGCCGACGTAGATGCGGGAGACCGCGTTTTCGTCGGCCGCATCGGAGAAGGTCGTGAAGTGACGCAGGGTCGGCGACGCTTCGGTGCAGGTCTGTCCCGCGGGCAGCGTGAAGCTGCAGACCGAGAAGCCGATCCTGTCGGTGCCGAAGAACCGCTTCAGGACCTGCGCCGCGGCACCTCGCACCCTCGGCGACCCTTGGGGGATCTCCCATTCCTGCTCGTGGCTCGCGTACGTGCTGCTGGAACTGGACGACCTCGATGCATCCCGGCGACTCGTCGCTGAGAGCGTCGAGATCGGGCAGCAGACCGGCGACCGGCCGGGGCTCGTCCTGAACCTCGAGATCAGTGCAGGGCTCGCGTCCGGGGACGGCTTCCGCACGCGCGCTGCCCGTTTGTACGCGTGCGGGAAACGTTCTCCGCGAGTCGGTCGGCAAACATCCGACCGAAGTTCGCTGGCCGACCCCGCGCTGCAGGTCGGCCGTCTACGCTCAGCGCTTGGCGAGGAGGCGTTCGCCCGCGTCTGGGCGCAGGGACGGGCGATGACAGTGGGCGACTCGCTCGCCTATGCGCTGGAACAGGATGCCCTGAAGGAGTGACCTGAATCCCTCTTTAGAGGAATGGTGGAGGGAGCGAGCTACCGCCCGTCCTCTGAGCCTGTGCGTGACGTCAAGCTCGTCGCCGCGACGAGGGCGCGGCCGAGAGGTGTCTGCAGCGTCGGCGGCTCGGCGGGACGTCCGAGCTTCACGTTCTCCGCAAAGCGCTCGTAGCGTTGCGCTTCGCCGGGATTCGCTCGCTTCCAGCGCTCGTAGAGGTTTGCGTCGCGCACCTGGCGCTCGAACTCGCTCGACAGAATCACCCCGGACGGAATCTCGGTTCCAAGCTCTCGCAGGGGAAGCTCGGTCGTGCGGCCGAAGCCCGTCGAGACCACGTACACGGTCAGGCCGAGCAGGACGACGGCGACAGCACCCCACATCTTCACCGCGGAGGGCACCCGAGTGCGCCACCACCACGGCCAGAAGCCGAATTCCCGCCAATGTTCCCGTATCACGAGCCCCCTCAGCCGACCTGTCACGAACGGCGCTTGTCGAACGGATCAATCTCAGGGTGGCTCATCCTCCCCCACTCGTCAAGGTGTGGGCGCGCGGACGCGACGACGCGAGCCTCGGCCGATCACGGCAGGAGGTTCGCTGTCTGTGCAGAACCAGGGTCCTCCGGATGCGTCTACGCGTTCTACTGGCCCTTGCGGCGGCCGCCCTCGCACTTGCTGCGCCGGTGTCGGCTGCCAACCCGCAGCTCGCCGGGCTGCAGGTCGCTCTGCGCGCGTACGGCTTCTATCTCGGGCCGATCGATGGGGTCTCGGGCCGCGGAACGGCGGATGCCATCCGCGCCTTCCAGCGCTCGAGCCGGCTGCCGGTCGACGGGATTCCCGGTGGCTCGACGCGGCGCGCACTCGGTCGTCTCGGGGGGCCGCTGTACGGCGAGCGGACGCTGCGGAGCGGGCGCGTCGGTTGGGACGTCTCCGTGCTCCAGTTCCTGCTCGCTCGGCACGGGATCGGCAGAGTGATCGACGGTTACTTCGGTCGTGAGACTGCCGCCGCAGTCCGTCGCTTCCAACGGCGCGCCGGCATCGCCGTCGACGGAATCGCCGGTCCGCAGACGCTCGGGGTGCTCGAGGGCGCGAAGGCGAGGGAAGGAATGCGGGTCGCCCGGTATGTCGTCCGGGAGGGCGACTCGTTGGCAGTGATCGCCGAGCGGCACAGCACGACGATCCCGGCGCTCGCTCGTGCGAACAAGCTCGATCCGGCGCGGCCGCTGCCGATCGGCGCGAAGCTGCGTATCCCCACCCGCGTGCGTGCGCCACTCGCCGCCCCTCCCTCCGCCGTGCGCGATCTGATCAGCAACACGGCGCGACGAAACGGCGTCGACCCGGAGCTTGCCCGCGCGGTCGCGTGGATGGAGTCGGGCTTCCAGCCGCACGTCGTCTCGCACGCGGGCGCCCTCGGAGTGATGCAGGTGACCCCGCCGACCTGGGATTTCGTCGAGACGGTGGTGCTCGGCCGGAACGTTGCCAGGACCACCGAGGGCAACATCACGGTTGGAGTCGTGTTCCTCCGGCACCTCTTGCGTGAGTTCCGCGGCGACGAGCGCCTTGCGCTCGCGGCCTACTATCAGGGCGCCAAAGCGGTCCGCGAACGAGGGCTCTTCGACGAGACCCGAACGTACGTCGAGGCAGTGCGCTCGCTCAAAGGACGCGTCTGAGCGAAGCGGAGCACTGGGCGGCGCGAGCTCGCTCGTTCGGTGCCGCCGCCGAGACGTACGAGCGGGCGCGGCCGCTCTATTCCGGAGGCTGCCGTTCGGTGGCTTGTGGGGGACGAGCCGCTTCGCGTGCTCGACCTCGGAGCGGGCACGGGGAAGCTGACCCGGACGCTCGTCGCACTCGGGCATGACGTCGTTGCTGTCGAGCCTTCTGCGCCGATGCTCGCGCAGCTGCGGCGGGCTCTTCCCCACGTGGAGGCCCTGGAGGGAGGTGCTGAGGCGATTCCGGTCGCCGACGCCCGCGCCGACGCGGTCCTCGCCGGGCAGGCGTTCCACTGGTTCGACCCGACGCGGGCACTCCCGGAGATCCAGCGCGTCCTATGCCCGGCCGGCGTTCTCGGCGTCGTCTGGCACGTTCTCGACGAGGCACAGCTGTTCGTCCGTCGCCTCAACGACCTGCTGCCGTCGTCCCAGGGAAGTGAAGAGCCGGCAGCGGCGATCGCGGCGAGCGAGCTCTTCGGCTCCGTGGAGGAGGCGCACTTTCCCTGGGAGCGCCGCGTCGATCGAGACGCCTTCGTCGACAACGTCAGCACCCAGTCGTCCGTCGCGACTCTGCCCCCCGCGGAGCGGGCGAGGGTGCTCGCCGCGGTCGGCGAGCTGTGGGATGCCGAGGCAGGGACCGAGGGCCTCGGGCTGGCGTACGTCGCCTACGCCTACCGTGCAGAGCGCCATTAGGGACGTGTCCCAGGGACTGTCCCTGGGAACGTCCCTGGGGAAGCGTCCCGAAGGTCAGACCGCCGTGGTGGCGCCGTTGGCGTCCGGCGCGAACTGCGCCTCCTCGGTCGAGCCCGTGAGCGCGAGCGTCGAGCTCTGACCGCCCGAGACGGTGCGGGCGACGTCGTCGAAGTAGCCGGCGCCGACCTCGCGCTGGTGACGCGTCGCCGTGTAGCCGGCCTCCTCGAGCTCGAACTCCCGCTCCTGGAGCCGCACGTAAGCGCTCATCCCGTCCGTCGCATAGCCGCGCGCAAGCTCGAACATCGACTCGTTGAGCGCGTGGAAGCCCGCGAGCGTGATGAACTGGAAGCGGTAGCCCAACATCCCGAGCTCGCGCTGGAAGCTGGCGATCGTGTCGTCGTCGAGGTGCCGCTTCCAGTTGAATGAGGGCGAGCAGTTGTAGGCGAGCAGCTTGCCCGGGAACTCCGCATGAATCGCCTCTGCGAACTCCCGCGCCTCGGAGAGGTCGGGCGTCGAGGTCTCCATCCAGACGAGGTCGGCGTACGGTGCGTAGGCGAGGCCGCGGGCGATCGCCGCCTCAATGCCCGCGCGGACGCAGAAATACCCCTCCGCCGTGCGCTCGCCGGTGACGAAGGCGGCATCGCGCTCATCGACATCGCTCGTCAGCAGCGTCGCCGCGTCGGCATCCGTCCTGGCGACGACCAGGGTCGGCACACCAAGGACGTCGGCGGCGAGGCGCGCTGCGAGGAGGGTGCGGATGAACTGCCCCGTTGGTACGAGCACCTTGCCACCGAGGTGACCGCACTTCTTCTCGGATGCGAGTTGATCCTCGAAGTGCACGGCTGCCGCGCCGGCTTCGATCATGCCTTTCATCAGCTCGAACGCGTTCAGAGGCCCTCCGAAGCCGGCCTCGGCGTCGGCGACGATCGGCACGAGCCAGTCCGTTTCGCTGCCGCCCTCGGACCACTCGATCTGGTCGGCGCGCAGGAGCGCGTTGTTCAGGCGCCGCACCATCGCCGGCACGCTGTTCGCCGGGTAGAGGCTCTGGTCGGGATAGACCTGCGTCGCCAGGTTTCCGTCCGCGGCCACCTGCCAGCCCGAGAGGTAGATGGCCTTCAGGCCCGCCTTCACCATCTGCACCGCCTGACCGCCGGTGAGTGCCCCGAGCGTCGGCACGTACTCCTCTTCGTGGAGCAGGCTCCACAGCCGCTCGGCTCCGCGACGCGCGAGCGTATGCTCGATCGGCACGCTCCCCCGAAGCCGGATCACGTCCTCCGCCGCGTAGTTGCGCTCGATTCCCGTCCAGCGGGACTCGGTCCATTCGGCGGTGAGCTCGACGGATTGCTTGGCTGCGCTCGCGTTCATGCTGCCCCCTGTGGCTCGATATTCCTGTGATCATGAACCTTGATGAGGATCCTTGTATATGGCAAATCGAAGACCTAGATTCGATCTATAAATCTCGTTAATATCAGTCAATGCTGCTGACTCAGCTCGATGCGTTCCTCACGGTCGCCGAGCTCCGCTCCGTCAGCGAGGCCGCCGCCGTTCTCTACGTCACGCAGCCCGCGCTGACGACCAGGATCAAGAACCTCGAGCGGGAGCTCGGCGTCGCCCTCTTCGCGCGCACGTCCCGCGGAATGCGCCTGACGGCTGAGGGACGTGCGTTCCGACCGCACGCGCAGCGTGCGCTGCGAGAGCTCTCGGACGGTCGGCAACTCTTGCGCGAACGACGCGAAGGCGGCGTCGGAGAGCTGCTCGTCGGTGCTGCTCCCGCGATCTCGACCTACGTGCTCCCGCTTGTGCTGCGGCGCTTTCAGGTGGCCTTCCCGAACATCCACCTGATCGTCCGTACGGGACATTCCGAGGAGATCCTCGAGCTCGTTCTCCGCGAGCAAGTCCATGTCGGCCTCGTGCGCGAGCTTCCGCACCAGGCAACCTCGAGCCGCCCGCTCTACGAGGACGAGATCGTGCTCGTCGTCAACGCGGAGCATCGCTTCGCCGACACGTCGTCGATCCGCGTCACGGAGCTCGGGCACGAGCGGTTGATCCTGTTCGACCGCACCTCGAGCTACTTCGTGCTCACGAGTGCCTTCTTCCGCGAGGCAGGGATCGTCCCGCGCGGCGTGATGGAGCTCGACAACGTGGACGCGACGAAGAAGATGGTCGAGCACGGCCTGGGGATCGCGTTCCTGCCCTACACCGCGGTGCGCGCGGAGCTGGCTGCCCAGACGCTGCGCGAGGTCGCGATCGAGGGCTACGAGCCGGTGCGTCGGCAGATCGTGGCGATCCGCCGGCGAGACGGCGTCGTCCCGGAGGGGCTCGTCGAGGGCCTGCTCGCGGCGATCAGCCCCGACGAGCTCGAGCGGCGCTAGAGCGAGTTTGAGCTATGTCAGCGATCTCGCTCGGGCCATGGTGACGATGCCCGCCCTCGCCATGAACCCTACGCTACGGTGCTCGCATGACACAGGCAACGCTTCACACCAGCGAAGGCCCCATCGAGATCGAGCTCTTCCCGAACGAGGCGCCGAAGACGGTCGAGAACTTCACCAAGCTCGCGGGCGAGGGATTCTACGACGGACTCGGCTTCCACCGCGTGATCCCCGACTTCATGATCCAGGGCGGGTGTCCTGAGGGCACCGGCACCGGCGGTCCCGGCTACCAGTTCGAGGACGAGTTCAACGACCACAAGGTCGAGCGCGGCGCGCTGGCGATGGCGAACTCGGGCCCAGGCACGAACGGGAGCCAGTTCTTCATCGTCACCACCGAGGCCGCGCCGTGGCTCGATGGCAAGCACACGGTGTTCGGCAAGGTGACGGGCGGCCAAGAGGTCGTCAACAGGATCGCCGAGGTCGACCGCGACTCACGCGACAGGCCGCGGGCGCCGATCACGATCGACCGCGTCGCGCTCTCCTCCTAGTCCTCTTTGTCCTCGTCCTCGTCCTCGTCGTCGTCCTCGTCGGCCAAGGCCGGCGCGAGCACGGCGCGCTCGTCCGGAGCATGCCGTAGGACGTCCTCGACGTAGGCCGCCACCGCTCGCATCAGTCCGACGTCCTCGCCGGCCGCCTGGGAGAGGAACCAGCGATGCTCGAGGGCTTCGTGGAAGACCTCGGCGGCCTGGCGCTTGCCCCACAGCTCGGTCGGGATGGCGGCGATCGCCGGCTCGAACACCTCCGCTAGCCAGCGGTGCACCGCGACCGTCTCGGGAACGGGCCGGCCTTCGTCGCTATCGAGGTGCGCTCGGAAGCCGGCGAGGTCGTTCAGGAGGCGCCGCGCCTGGTTCTCCTGCGCGTTCAGTCCCGTGAGTGCGTGCAGGCGACGCCGGTGATGTCCGGGCTCGACGACGTGCGGGTTCAGGCGCAGCCGGTAGCCGTCGTCGCCGGCAACGAGCTCCAGCTCGTCGACGTCGAAGCCGAGCTCGTTCAGCCGGCGGAGACGCTCGTGGATCACGTAGCGGCTCTCGCTGCCGAAGGCCTGTTCGCGAGTCAGCTCGTCCCAGAGCGTCTCGTACCGTCCGACGAGTTCTGCGGCGGTCTGCTCCGGCGCAAGCTCGCCGGGGCGAGCGAGCTCGGCTTCGAGATCCATGAGCTCTCCGTAGACGTTCTCCTCGGCGATCCCGAGGTCGTGTCGGCGCTGTCCCTCGGTGAGGCTCGGCTGGAGCTCACCCGTCTCGGCGTCGACGAGGTATGCCGCCAGCGCGCCGGCGTCGCGGCGGAAGAGCGTGTTGGAGAGCGAGCAGTCACCCCAGAAGAAGCCGCCGAGGTGCAGGCGGACGAGGAGCTCCGCCCCGGCGTCGAGGAGGCGTGCGCGCAGGTTCGGCACGCTGCCGCGCGCGAAGAGGGTACGGAAGGGGAGGGAGTAGTCGAGGTGCCGCGTGATGAGCACCGCCTCCAGCTCCTCGGGCCGCTCCGTCACGACGCCGACTGCCTCCACGACCGGCATCTCCGCTGCCGCGAGGCCGCGGAGCAGCCGGTACTCCTTACGCGCGATCTCGGCAGGCAGCTCCTTCAACGCGTAGATGGCGCCGCTGTACTCGACGAAGCGCACGACGTGCCGGTGGATGCCATGCTCCACCTCGACGAGCCGCTCCGACTCCCACTCCTCGAGCGGCCGGCTCCACGGCAGGTCGAGAAAGTCAGGGTGGCCGGTGCGAGCAACGAGCTGGAGCCGCGCCGGCACTAGAAACGAGTTCTAGGGACGTTCGAGACGACCATCGATGAAGGCCGCAGCCTCTCGGTCGAGCTGGTTGTCGTCGAGCTCGGCGACGGCACCGAAGTGGGAGACAATCCCGTACCCGGCCCGTGTCGGGTTGCCGGACGGATCGACGCGGGTTCCGCTGACGCTGTTCTCGGTGATCCGGCAGCGCGAGTAGTCGCCGCAGAAGATCCCGACCCCGACGGCGTCCTCGACGACGTTCCGGTCGACCGAGCCCATCGACATCTCCGTCACCGCGATGCCTCGCAGCACGGTTCCCGACACGCGGTTCTCGCGGAAGGTGACGTGCGCGAGATGGGACACGATGCCTTCGCTGCCGCCTCGGACGTCGCAGCGCTCAACGAGGCTCGGAGGCAGCGTCATCGCGAACGAGATGTCGATTCCCTGCGAGCCGGCCACCGCAGGCGAGTCGATCTCGCAGTCGCGCACGGTGACGGAGCTCCTTCGGGCACTGATTCCGTCCATGCTCGCGCCCCCCACCCGCACGCCGTCCAGCACCACATCCTCGCTGTCGCGCACCTCGATCCCGACCTCCCCGCCGAAGACGGCCACGTCGCGGACGGTGACGTCGTCGGCCTCGATCCGAATGCCTCCACGGACGATCGCCCCGGGCTCCCCGATCAGCCGCTGCGCCCGGTCGAGCACGAGCGGGCCTTCGTGCACGCCGGCGGCGAGCCTCACGGTCGGCGGCTGCCCGGCCCACGCGGCACCGAGGATGAGGACGAACGCCGCCGGCGCAGCGGCCGTGAGAGCCATGCCCCCGCGCCCGAGCTCGCCACCGTCGTCGGTGTAGGTGAGCCGGAGGAGCGGAAGGCCTGCATGTGTCAGGATCTGCGCCACGAGCCAGGAGCCGGCGAAGAACCAGAGAGCAGGCTCGAGCGGGGCGGCGACGTCGAAGCGCTCGACGAGCGCCATCGTCAGCCCGAGCTCGAGCAGGCCGAGCGGCAGTGCGGTCCAGCCTGGCTGGTAGGGAAGAAGCCGGTGCAGGACGGTCGCGTCGAGAGCGAGCCCGATGCCGATCATCGCGGCGGCGAGCTGCAGCGGCCACCAGTCGCCGAGAAACGCTGCGAGCCCGCAGGCGATCGCGAACGGCAGGAGCACGGCCGCGAGACGCGACTCCAGACGTCCCCTCAGCGTGTACGACATCGCTGCACTCGCTGCAGGAACCGTCGCGAGGCGTACTTCATGCCGACGAGCGTGTCCGCAGCGGGGTAGGCCCACTGAGACGACACCCCGACGAGAGCGAGCGTGCGGCCGGGGTCGGTGAGTTCGGGCACGGCGCAGTCATCGGCGAGGAAGATCCAGCGCTCGTGTGTCTCGAGGCCGTGCTCCTCGACCAGGCGGCGCAGCACCGGGGCGTGCTGGTAGCCACGCCGGAAGCCGGTTGCGCAGATGACCTGCTCGGCGCCGTTCAGCTCGGCCTCGACGCGGAACCGGCCCTCGCGTGTAGCCCGCTCGAGCGGCTCGTCCCATTCCCGGCCGGGTGGGTAGGAGGGAGCCGAGAAGCTGCGCAAGAGCTCGGCGCGCCGCTCGCGCGGCTCTGCACGGAAGCGTGCGAGCCCTCGCTTCGTGAAGAGCGGCCGGGCGACGTTCAGCGGGCGCCGTGCCGGCTCGCGGCGACGGACGGAGACGACCTCCGCACCGGCCTCGAGCGCGTTCCGCCACTCGGTCGCGGCCGCCATCCCGGCACCGACGACGGCGATCTTCGAACCGTACTCGTGCGGCTCGTAGGCGTGCACCACGCGTGGGTCGCCTCTGAGCTCGGCCGGCAGCGCCAGGCCGGGGTGGCCAGGGGCGAGCAGGACGTGACGGATGACGCCGTGCCCAGCCAGCTCGAAGCCGCCGCTGACCGCCCGCACCTGCTCGATTCGCGCCTGCCGAAAGCTGGCATCCCAGCCGCTCCGCTCCCGCAACTCGTCGACGTGGCGCAGGAAGACCTCGACGCTCGGCCGGTAGCGGTCGCAGACGCTGAGCAGGATCGGGAGCGGGTCGTGCCGTCGAATCGTCTCGCGCAGCGCGAGCCCCGGAAACGTGGTCGGGAAACAGTGGCCATCGCTCTCGGAGCGCATCCGCCGCTGACGGATGGCGCCGGAGCACACGCGCCACGCGGCCGCCGGATCGGGATCGTCGCCGAAGACGACGATCTCGTCGGGCTCGAGGCCCCCGTGGCGCAAGGTGTTGTAGGCGACGAAGCCGCCGAGGCCCGCGCCGACGATCGCGCAGCGCATCGCCCTACTTCACGGAGCCGGCGAGGAGGCCCTCGACGAAGTAGCGCTGGAACATCGCGAAGATCGCCAAAGGGATGACCGCCGAGAAGAAGGCGGCCGGAGCGATGATCTCGAGGTTCGCGCCGAACTGGCGCAGCTGCGAGAAGATCTCCGGAGCGATCGGCTTGTTGTCCTGCGCGAGCACGAGGCCGACGAGCAGGTCGTTCCAGACGAAGAGCACCTGGAAGATCCCGAGCGAGGCGATGGCCGGGATGCCGAGCGGCAGCACGACGCGGGCGAAGATCCGAAGCTCCGAGGCCCCGTCGATCCGGGCGGCCTCGAGCAGATCGCGCGGGATCCCGGCGAAGAAGTTCCGCAGCAGGAAGATCCCGAAGGGGAGGGCGAAGGCGCTGTGGAAGAAGACGAGGCCGAGGACAGTGTCGTAGAGACCCGTCTTGTTGTAGAGCTCGAAGATCGGGATCAGCGACATCTGCAGCGGCACGACGAGGAGCGCGATCACACCGAGGAAGATCCAGTCGCGACCCGGGAAGTCGAGCCACGCGAACGCGTAGCCGGCGAGCGCGGCAACGACGATGGGCAGGATCGTGGCGCCCAGCGTCACCTGCGCCGTGACCCAGAGAGACCCCACGATGCCATCGTCGTTGAAGATGTTGCGGTAGTTCTCGAACGTGACGATGCTCGGCTCCGAGAACACCTGCCACCACCCAGCCGCTTGCGCGTCGGATGGCGTCAGCAGCGAGGTGAAGAAGAGCCCGATCGTGGGCATCAGCCAGAGCACGCCGATGACGGCGAGGGCGATGTGCACGGGTGCCCTGCCGAAGACGCGGAGCACGCGCGTCGCCACGCTCTCCTCGATCACGACCGGCTCGTGACGGGGCTCGGCGACGGCTGCCATCAGTTCTCCTTCCGGAAGCGGCGAATGTTGAGGATGAGGAACGGGACGAAGAGCACGAACATGAAGGTCGAGATCGCGGCACCGAAGCCGAAGCGGTTCTGGCCGCTGAAGGATCGCTCGTACATCTCCACCGCGATCACCGTGGCGCTGTCACGGCCCGAGGAGGGGACGATCGAGACGACGAGGTCGAACACCTTCAGCACGCCGATGATCTGAGTCACGAGCACCACGATCAGCACGGGCATCAACTGGGGCACCGTGATGCGCCTGAAAACCTGCCACTCGGTGCCGCCGTCCGTGCGGGCGGCCTCGAGCAGGTCGCGCGGGATAGCGGCGAGGCCGGCTGCGGTGATGACCATCGCGAACCCCGCCTGCACCCAGAGGAAGGCGATCAGGAGCGAGGGCGTGATCAGCCGGTCGCCGAGCCAGTTGAACCCCTGGAACGGCTCCGCGAACGTCTCCTTCCCGATCGCGACACGGTAGTCGCCGGCCGCCACACCCTCGAACGCGAAGCTGCCGTCGGCGTCGCTCGTCGTCGAGTCGACGGTCTGCCCGTCGGCGGCGGAGCGAAGCTTGACCGTCACGCCGCCGAGACCCACCTCGTCCTGCTCGACCTCGCCCGGTGTCCCTCCACCGGGCTTGAAGTCTCTCCACACGACTCCGGTGATCCCGTCGGGGGTTGCCTCGGGGGTTACGGCCTGCTCCGGTTCCGCGGGGAGCTCGCCCGCCTTGATCGCCGTCAGCCCGAGTAGGGCCACCCCGCCCGGCTGTACGGTTTTCTCGAGTGTCAGCCCGCCTTCGGGCCCTCCGGTGAGAGCGTCCGTCGAGGGTTTCGCGGTCGTCAGAGCACCTTGCTCGCTGAAGATGCCCTGGATCGCGACGATGCCGGCGTTGATGGCTCCGCGGTCCGGATCCTGCTGGTACATGATCCGCCAGATCACGCCGACCGCGAAGAGGGAGACGGCGAGCGGCACGAAGACGGCCACCTTGAACGCAGGCGCCCATGACACCCGCTCGGTCAGCACGGCGAAGAGCAGGCCGAGCGCGGTCACGCCCGCCGGCACGACGAGCACCCAGATGACGTTGTTCTTGATCGCGGTCTGGATCGTCTCGTCCCGGAAGAGGGCCTCGTAGTTCTCGAACCAGACGAAGTCGCCGCCGGCGTCCGAGTAGAAGCTCCGGATCAGCGTCCGGATGGCCGGGTACACGACCCAGACGCCGAGGAAGAAGATCGCAGGCGTAAGGAACGCGAGCGAGATCGCGTGCTTGCGCCGCGAGGAAGGCGGTGGCGGCACCTCCGTGACCGGAGGCGCCGCCGTCACCGTCGAGCTACCCGTGCTCGACACGCGTGTTTACTTGTAGGCCTTTTTCGCTACTGCCTCGAGCTTCGTCGTCACCCCGTCGATGTTGGCAGGATCCTTGACGAAGTTCGCGAGCTCCGCGAACAGCGCGTCGTTCAGTTCCGCCGGCTGCAGGTCGGAGAGGTCGAAGCGGAACGTCTCCGCCTGGGCAAGCTCCGACGCGAGCTTCCGCGTCGTGTCGTCCGGATACACGCTCTCGTCGAGAGTCTTGTTCGGCGACGAGAAGCCGCCCCGCTTGGCCCAGAGCTCGGCCGCCTCGGCCGACGCCAGATACGTGATCATCGCCCGCGCGGCCGGGCTGTCCTTGAACATGACGATGCTGTCGCCCGCACCGACGACCACCGGCGCCGAGTCGTTGATCGACGGGAACGTGAACACGTCCGCGCCCTCACCGACCTTCGCCTTCGTCTCTGTGTTGATGAACGTGCCGACGAAGTCGCCCTCCATCACCATCGCCGCCTTCGGCGGGTCGGTGAAGACCTGCGTCACCGAGGTCGGGAAGTCGGTCTGGAGCGCGCTGTTCGTGCCCCCGGCGATGTCGTCCGACCCGAAGACCTTCGCCATCTCGGTGAGCGCGTCCTTGACCGACGGATCCGTCCACGGAATCTCGTGCGCCGCGAGCTGGTCGTACTTCTCGGGACCGGCCGTCCGCAGGTAGACGTTCTCGAACAGGTCGGTGAGCGTCCACCCGTCCGCAGCGCCGATCGAGTACGGCGTCACGCCCGAAGCCTTCAGCGTCTCGCCCGCCTCGAGGAATTCATCCCACGTCTCCGGCGGCTCGACGCCCGCATCCTCGAAGGCCTTGGTGTTGTACCAAACGGTCGACTTGTTGGCACCCTTGAAAACAACACCGTACGTCTTGCCGTCGAACGTCGTTAGGTCGACGAAGCTCTCCGAGTAGTTCTCGGCGAGCGCGTCCGTGGCGAAGTCGATCGGCTGGAGCGAGCCCTTGTCGACGAAGCTCTTGATCACCCCGGGGGAGGAAAGCGAGGCGAGATCGGGCGGGTTACCGCCCTCGACGCTGGTCGCAAGGATCGTCGGGAGATCCTCTCCCGCGGGTTGGTAGGTGACCTTGACGTCCGGATACTTCTCCCTGTAGCCGTCGAGGACGGCCTTGAAGGACGCGGCCTCGCCGCCGGTCCAGAGCCCGGCGATCTTGATCGAGCCGGAAACGTCCTCGGCTGCCTCGGTCGTAGCCGCGTCGGTTGCCGCTTCGACCGTCGTGTCCGCTGCTTCCTCGTCGCCGCCGCACCCTGCCGCGACCAGCGACAGCGCCGCGACGAGCAGCGCCAGAACGAGCAGCCAGCGGTGCTTTCTCATCACCCCGTTCGCTTCCCTCATTATCCGGGTCCCTCTCTTTCGCCTCCGTTGTAGATCCCGAGCCCGGATTCGAGCTCGAAGAAGTGGAGGGCCCGCGTGTCCACGGCCACCTCCACCCTCTCACCGTCTTGCACCTTCGTGCGGGCGCTGAAGCGCCCAACGAGCGTTGCCTCGCGTTCGCTGCCGGTCGGCGCTTCGCTGCCGACGTCGCGCGCAAGCTCTCGCACGTCCTCGGTGCTCGCGGGCGACGCGTCGATCGTGAAGTGAACCATGACCTCGGAGCCCAACGCCTCGCGCAGGCTGACGTTGCCGCGGAGGGAGGGTTGGCTCCCGCTCGCTTCCTCGAGCGATGCGTCCTCGAGGTCCTCGGGCCGGATGCCGAGGACGACCTGGCGCCCTTCGTACTCCCGAAGCCGGGGACGTACCGAGAGCGTCTCCTCGCCGAGGGCGATGCGCTGACTCCCGGCGACCGCGATCAGTCCTCCGTTCTCGCGCTCCAGCGTGGCCTCGATCAGATTCATCGCGGGGCTGCCGATGAAGCCCCCCACGAAAAGGTTGACGGGCTGGTCGTAGAGCTCCTGCGGAGCCGCGACCTGCTGGAGGTCGCCCTTGCGCATGACGGCGACCCGGTCGCCCATCGTCATCGCCTCGACCTGGTCGTGGGTCACGTAGATGGTCGTGACGCCGAGCGAGCTCTGGAGTTGGCTGATCTCGGCCCGCATCTGCACCCGCAGCTTCGCGTCGAGGTTCGAGAGAGGCTCGTCCATCAGAAACGCGGCGGGTTCGCGCACAATCGCGCGGCCCATCGCGACGCGTTGACGCTGCCCGCCGGAGAGGGCGCGCGGCTTACGGTCGAGGTGGTCTGTGAGGCCGAGCAGCTCGGCCGCCTGCTCGACCCGACTGCGAATCTCTTGCTTCGGCGTCTTGCGGAGCTTCAGGCCGAACGCGATGTTCTCGTAGACGGAGAGGTGCGGGTAGAGCGCGTAGCTCTGGAACACCATCGCGATGTCGCGGTCGCGCGACGGAACGTGGTTGACGACCCGGTCGCCGATCCGGAGTACGCCCTGCGAGATCTCCTCGAGGCCGGCCACCATCCGCAGCGCGGTGGTCTTGCCGCAGCCCGATGGACCGACGAGCACCATGAACTCGCCGTCCTGGATCTCAAGGTCGAAATCCGAGACTGCTCGGGTTCCGTCCGGGTAGATCTTGTTGACGTCCTCGAACGTCACGCCGGCCAAGGTCCGAGGATCATAAACGGGTGCGTGCTGCGGGCGCTAGCCAATCGCAGGCACCGCCGATTCCGTACGCTTGCCCCGTGAGGCTCGAGGGAAAAACGGCGATCGTCACCGGTGCGTCGAGCGGCATCGGCGCGGCAATCGCGGCGGCACTGACAGATGCCGGCGTGCGCGTCGCAGGCGGAGCGCGGCGGGTCGACCGGCTCCGCACCGAGGTCGCGCTCGAGCTCGACGTCACCGACGCTGCGAGCTGCGAGGCCTTCGTGCGAGCGGCGCTCGCCGACCTCGGCGGACTCGACATCCTCGTCAACAACGCTGGCCTGGCGCTGGGACGGGAACCGTTCGACGCCTCGACGGAGGACGACGAGGAGGTCGTGCTGCAGACGAACGTGCACGGCCTCATCCGGATGACGAGGCTGTGCCTGCCGCACCTGCGCGAGCTCGGGCACATCGTCAACCTGGGCTCGGTCGCCGGCATGGCGGCGTACCCGAACGGCGCGCTCTACGTCACCTCAAAGTTCGCCGTCCACGGCTTCACCCAGGCTCTCCGGGAGGATCTCCTCGGCCGGCCCATCCGGTTGACGAACGTCGCGCCCGGTCTCGTCGAGACCGACTTCTCGCGCGTGCGCTTCCGCGGTGACGAGGAGCAGGCACGCTCGGTCTACGACGGCGTCGCTCTCGGCGGGCCGATGACGCCGGAGGACGTGGCGGAATGCGTTCTCTTCGCGCTGACCCGGCCGCCGCACGTGAACGTCGACGAGATCGTCGTCAAGGCGCTGGCGCAATCGAGCGGAGCCCGGATCCACCGCGCGTGAGTGGCTCCTCCCTGTCTCCCCTGTGGAAACGACCCCGTTTCCACACTCCCTCCCCGCTTCGTGGACCGACCGGCCCATGAAGGCGCCGCTGACGATCCTCGAGGGCTCGACGTTCTGCATTTGCGACGAGATCGGCGACCTCGGCGCCCAAACGAGCGGGCTCTTCGCGGAGGACACGCGCTTTCTGTCGCGGCTCGAGCTCCGGATCAACGGCGTGCGGCCGCTGCTCCTGTCCTCCGGCACAGTCGAATACTTCTCGGCCGCGTTCTTCCTTCGTAACCCGGTCGTCGGTGAGCTGGCGCAAGACGTGCTCTCGATCGTGCGCGAGCGCTTCGTCGGGGAAGGGATGCAAGATCACGTCGCCGTGCGGAACGAGAGCTCGAAGCCGGTTCGGTTCACGCTCGAGCTCGAGGTCGGCGCAGACTTCGCGGACATCATCACCGTCAAGCAGCGTGACTTCGAGCTCGGCGATCCCGCGAACGCCCGCCCGCTGCCGCCGCCCGCGGAGATTCGAATCGATCGCCGGCGGAAGCAGCTGGTGCTCGAGGAGAACGGAACCGGCAGCGCCCGCACGCAGATCATCCTGTCCCGCATCGGCGAGACGGGCGGCAGCACCGTCAGGTTCCCGATCGAGCTCGGTCCGCGAGAGCGCTGGGAGCTTCGAATCGACGTGGTCGCTTCCCTGACGGGCGAGGAGGCTCAGCCACGCGTGGTGGCGCGGCGGTTCGGGCAAGGGCGGGAGCACGTGCGCGCGTCGCTCGATGCCTGGCGGCTGAACGTGCCCAAGCTCCGCACGAGCCGCGAGGCGCTGCATCACGCCTACGAGCAGTCGCTCGCCGATCTCGCGGCGCTGCGGATGCGCGGCGGCGACGGCCTCGGAATGCTGCCGGCCGCGGGGATGCCGTGGTTCATGACGGTCTTCGGGCGCGACACGATCATCACGTCACTCCAGTCGATGGTGCTGGGGCCGGAGCTCGCGCTCGCCTCCCTCGACGCTCTCGCTCTGCTTCAGGCGCAGGAGGACGACCCCGACATCGACGCGGAGCCGGGGAAGATCATCCACGAGCTCCGCCGTGGGCGCGCGGCCGAAACGTGGTTCGCGACCTACTACGGGAGCCTCGACGCGACGCCGCTCTTCCTCGTCCTGCTCTCCGAGGTGTGGCGCTGGACGGGCGACCCGGCCCCGATAGAACGCCTCAAGCCGGCGGCGCTGGCCGCGCTCGAGTGGATCGACCGCTACGGCGACCGGGATGGTGACGGCTTCCTCGAGTACGAGCGCCGCACGGAACGGGGGCTCGAGAACCAGTCCTGGAAGGACTCGGGCGACTCGCAGCGCTTCCGTGACGGGGCCTTCGCTCGAACGCCGATCGCGCCGGCCGAGGTGCAGGGCTACGTCTACGACGCGAAGCTACGGCTCGCCGAGCTCGCCCGCGAGGTCTGGGGCGACGCCACACTGGGAAGTCGTCTCGAGGGGGAGGCGAACGACCTGCGCGCCCGCTTCGACGCCGCGTTCTGGGTCGAGCCGGGGGGCTACTACGCGCTTGCGCTGGACGGCGACAAGCGCCCGGTGGACTCGCTCTGCTCGAACATCGGCCACCTCCTCTGGAGCGGGATCGTGCCGGCCGCTCGCACCGAGGCGGCAGCCGACATGCTCATGGGGTCGGCGCTCTGGTCCGGGTGGGGCATCCGCACGATGTCGACCGACGATGCAGCGTACAACCCGCTGAGCTACCACACCGGCACGGTCTGGCCCCACGACACGTCGCTCGCCGCGTGGGGGCTCGCCCGTGCCGGTCGTTGGGCGGACGCGCAGCAGATCGCCCAGACGCTGACGGAGGCCGCCCGCTGGTTCGACTGGTCTCTGCCCGAGGTCTTCGCGGGCTATCCGAAGCGAGAGACACCGTTCCCGATCGCCTACCCGACGGCCGCGAGGCCGCAGGCCTGGGCCGCTGGAACGCCCGTACTGCTCCTGCGGCTCCTGCTCGGGTTGGAGCCCGATCCGGCGACGCGCCAGCTCCGCACGGTGTGCCCCGAGCCGCTGCCCGAATGGGTCGGGCGCGTGCGGCTGACCGGGGTCCGGGCCTTCGGGCGAGCCTGGGACGCCCGCGCGCGAGACGGCAGCGTGAGAGTGCACGAGGCGTGAAGGTCGCGGTCCTCAGCCCGGTCTGGTTCCCCGTGCCCCCTTCCGGCTACGGCGGGATCGAGTGGATCGTCTCCCTGCTCGCCGACGGCCTTGCCGACGCCGGCCACGAGGTGACCCTGTTCGCCTCCGGCGACTCGAAGACCCGCGCAGAGCTCGACTACGTCTTCCGGCGGGCGCCGAGCGAGCGCATCGGCCAGACGTTTTGGGAGCTGCAGCACGCGCTCGGCTGCTTCAAGCGCGACGGTGAGTTCGACGTCGTTCACGACCACACCGGCCTGATGGGACTGGCGGTCGGCTCGCTCTTGCAGACACCGCTCGTCCACACCGTCCACGGCCCGCTCACGGGTCATCCCGGCGAGCTGTACGAGCAGATCGTGCAGATGGCTCCGAGGGCGCACCTGATCTCCCTCTCGATGAACCAGCGCAAGCCGAAGCCCGACCTGCCGTGGATCGCGAACGTTCCGAACGCACTCGACCTCTCCTTCTACCCCTATGCGCCGGAGCGCGGGGACTACCTCCTCTTCCTGGGCCGCATGAGCCCCGACAAGGGGGCGCACCGGGCTGTGTCCATCGCCCTGGAGGCGGGACTGCCCCTGAAGATCGCCGGCAAGTGCGCCGAGCCGGCCGAGCAGGAGTACTTCGACGCGATGGTGCGGCCGCACCTCGGCGGCGGGCGCGAGTACGTGGGGGAGGTGTCGCACGGCGAGAAGGTCGAGCTCCTCCGCGGAGCCCGCGCGACCCTGTTCCCGATCGAGTGGGAGGAGCCGTTCGGCCTCGTGATGATCGAGTCGATGGCGTGCGGCACGCCCGTGGTGGCAACGCGCTGGGGCGCTGTGCCAGAGGTGATCGAGCACGGCCGGACCGGCATCATCGTCGACACCTGGCGGGACATGATCGGCGCCCTCGAGGAGGCTGACCGGCTCGACCCGGACGACCTGCGGCAGTCGGTCGAGGAGCGATTCACCCCAGAGCGCATGGTCGCCGACTACGTCGGCGCGTACGAGCTCGCGCTCGGCGCCTAAGAGCTTGAGCGCGCTTGGGCTGCGCTCGCCCTACGACCGCGAGATCCTGCGGCTCGCGATCCCGGCGCTGGGCTCGCTCGCCGCCGAGCCGACGTACATCCTCGTCGACACGGCGATCGTCGGGCACCTCGGCCGGGAGCAGCTCGCCGCGCTCGGGATCGCAGCCATCGTTCTCGGCACGCTCTTCGCGATCTTCAACTTCCTCCAGTACGGGACGACCGCACAGGTAGGTCGCGCTTCGGGCGCGGGTGAGGAGCGAGCGGCTCGCCAGCTCGGCGGCCAGGCGCTCTGGCTCTGCCTCGGCGTCGGAATCGTGCTCACCGGGCTCCTGATCGCGCTCGCGCCCTTCGTCGTCCGGCTCATGGGCGGAGACGGCGAGACCGCCGGCTACGCGGTCACCTACATCCGCATCGTCTCCCTCGGGCTGCCGTTCGCCTTCATCGCGATCGGCGCGCAGGGCTATCTCCGCGGTGTCGCCGATCTACGCAAGCCGCTGCTCGTCCTGATCGCCGGGAACGTCGTGAACGCGATCCTCGAGGTGCTCTTCGTCTACGGGTTCGGCTGGGGGATCGAAGGCTCGGCCTGGGGAACCGTGATCGCGCAGGCTGGCATGGGGGTCGCCTTCGTCGTCCTGCTCGTGCGCTCGGCGCGTGGCGACCTGCGGCCCCAGGTCCGCCTCATGCGGCGGCTCGTCACTGTTGGCAGGCACATCTTTATCCGGACGGCTGCGTTGATGGCAGCGTTCACGCTCGCGGGTGCGATCGTGACCCGCTTCGGCGACGCCTCGATCGCCGCGCACCAGATCGCGTTTCAGCTGTGGATCTTCCTCGCCCTCATCCTCGATGCGGTCGCCATCGCCGGCCAGGTGATCGTCGGCCGCAGCCTCGGCGCCGGCGATACGCAGCGCGCCTACGAGGCAAGCGTCCGCATGATCTGGCTGTCGGTCTACGCGGGCGTCTTCTTCGCGGCGGTGATGTTCGGGCTCGAGGGTGTGCTGCCGCACGCCTTCACGGGCGACGAGCTCGTGATCGAGCGCGCCCAGGCGATCTGGTTTCTCTTCGCGCTGATGCAGCCGTTGAACGGCGCTGTCTTCGCGCTCGACGGAATTCTGATCGGAGCGAGCGACGGGCCGTTCCTCGCCTGGTCGATGGTGGCCGCATTCGCCGTGTCAGCAGCCGTTGCTCTCGCTGCGCTCGCGTTCGACTGGGGAATCGTCGGCGTGTGGGCGGCCCTCGTCGTCCTGATCGCCGTGCGGCTCGCGCTGATGTCGTGGCGCTTCGCCGGGAGGCGTTGGCTCGTCACGGGTTGGGCGTAGCGAGCGGCCGTCGCTCGAGGGTGCGGACATCGTGTACAGCGAGGATCGGCAACGTCACGGCGACGGCGATCGCGGCGGCGCCGAACAGCTTCGCTCGAATGCCGATCAGCTCCGCGACGGGCCGGCCGCAGCGAGGCCGAGCGGCACGAGCGCGAAGGAGCCGAGGGCGTCGTAGGATTAGACCCTGGAGAGCTTGTCCGCCGGGATCTCCTGCTGCATGGGTCGTGTTCCAGAGCAGGATGAAGGTCTCCAGGCCGATCCCGGCGACGAACGCCGCGGCCATGATCAGTGGCAGGCTCACTCTTCCGCCCAATGCAAGGAGCGTGGAGGGCCACAGCAGGACGCCGAGCGTGGCCGCGAGCAGCATGCGACGCGGGCGCCAGGCGAGGCCGAGGAGCGCGCCGACGAGGAGGCCGACCGCCTGCGCGGTCAGGATCAAGCCCCACGCCTTGGCGCCGCCGAGCTCGTTCTCCGCGACCACGGGGCCGAGGACGCTGAGCGCGCCGACGACGACGGCGAGGAGGAGCGCGAACTGCAGCACGATTGCCCAGAGCCACGTACGCGAGCGAAACTCGCGCCAGCCGGTTGCCAGCTCGCCCAGGAACGACCGCATCTCGGCTTGCGCCGCGACGTTCAGCCGCATCGCCGCGAGGATCATGGCGGCCAAGAGGTAGGCCGCAGCATCCACGGCGATGCCGATCCCCGAGCCGAATGCGGCCACGAGGAAGCCGGCGACCGCCGCGCCGGCGATCTGCGTCGCGTTGACGGTGAGGCTGAGCAGCGCGTTCGCCTCCTGCAGCATCGACTCGGGCACGGTTTGGGGGACAGCGCCGCCGGAAGCCGGGAAGTAGAAGGCCGAGGCGCCGCCGTTGACCGCCGCCAGCGCGGCGAGCTGCCAGATCTCTGCATCACCGACGATCAGAAGCGCCGCCACTGTCGCCTGTGACAGCCCGCTGACGACGTTCGCTCCCACCATCACCCGGTTCCGGGGGAGCCGGTCCGCCCAGACGCCGCCGGCGAGGAGGAAGACGACGAGCGGGATCTCTCGTGCTGCCAGGATCAGGCCGAGGTCGGTCTTCGACCCTGTCAGGTCGAGGACGGCGAAAGCGAGGGCGACCGGCGCGATCGCGTTACCGAGGAGCGAGACCGTCCGGCCGGCGAAGAGAAGTCGAAACTCGCGCTCGCGCAGCGGCGCCGCGCTACGCCGCACGCGTGTCCCAGTAGCGCCTGAGTCCCGCATACGACTGCCAGAACGGCATCGCGCGGTTGTAGTCCTCCGCCTCCTCGTCCGGCAGGTCGGCTTGGGCCGCGGCGACGAACTCCTCCTCGGAGGCGCCTGCCTCGACGCGACCGGCCCACTCATCGAGGCGCCGCCGCAGCTCCGCCAGATGCCTGCTCACGTCGTCGGCGACGCCAAAGTGGACCAGCGCGAGCCGTTGCGGGGCGCGGCGCTCGATCTGCTCGAGCGTGCGATACCAGCCTTCCACGTCGGTCTCGGGCGGGGGCGTGGGCGGCAGCACGCTGCGATGCGGTTGGATGCGCACGCCGGCCGCGTCGCCTGCGTAGACGGTCTCGCCGTCGAAGTAGCAGACGTGGTGCGAGGCGTGGCCAGGCGCGGCAAAGCATTCGAGCCCGAGCACCCGCGGACCGGCGTGATGCACGTTCTCCTGCGGCACGGGGGCGAGCTCGCCCCAGAGCGCGTCGAAGCTCTCGCCGTAGAGCCGCCGCGCGCTGCGCTCGAGACGCGCGGGATCGACGAGGTGCGGCGCCCCGATCTCGGAGACGTGCACCTGCAGCTCAGGGTGCTCCCGGACGAGCGCCCCGGCCGCCCCCGCATGGTCGAGGTGGATGTGCGAGAGCAGCAGGTGCTTAACGTCGCCGAGCTCGTACCCGCGCTCCGCGAGCCCCCGCTTCAGTGCCTCGATGCAGCTCGTGGGGCCGCAATCTTGGAGGGACAGTCCCTGGGACGTGTCCAGAAGGTACGACGCGACGGTGCGCTCGTTCCCGGCGTGGAAGAGGTCGATCGGCGCGTTGCTCAGCAGTGCCACGGGTGGATCGTGGCAGACAGGACTCCGAGCCTGACGGCCGGATCGTCCTGAACGAGCGGCTCGGCAGCTGCGCGATCTCGGCAGACGACGAGGCCGACGAGCTCGTCCTCGACCAGGTCGACGAGCTCGTGAAGCGGGCCGGCACTGACGGCCGTCACGTGCGTACGGCTGCGGGCACGAGCGCGGCGGCGAGATCGTTGATCAGGTCGTCGAGCGACTCGATCCCGACTGAGAGGCGCACGAGGTTCCGAGGTGCGGCGAAGGGCGCTTCGGCGGTCGAGGCGTGAGTCATGCGCGCAGGATGCTCGATCAGGCTCTCGACGCCGCCGAGCGACTCGGCGAGCTGGAAGATCTTCGTCCGCGCGACGAGTCCGACCGCCTCCTCCTCCGTCTCCGTCAGGAACGAGATCATGCCGCCGAAGTCGCGCATCTGCCGCTTCGCGATCTCGTGGCCGGGATGATCGGGCAGCCCCGGGTAGAGCACCTGCGTCACGGTCTGCTGCTCCTCGAGCCAGGCCGCGATCGCCCGCGCGTTCTCGCAGTGCCGCTGCATCCGCAGCGCGAGCGTCTTCAGGCCGCGCAGGACGAGCCACGAGTCGAACGGGCCGGGAACCGCGCCGAGCGACTTCTGCAGGAAGAAGAGGCGCTCGGCGATCGTCGGGTCATTCGTGCCCGCGAAGCCGCCGACGACGTCCGAGTGGCCGCCGAGGTACTTCGTCGTCGAGTGCACGACGATGTCGGCGCCGAGGTCGAGCGGGTTCTGCAGGTACGGCGTGGCAAACGTGTTGTCGACGACGAGGATCGCGCCGGCGGCCTTTGTCGCATCGGCGGCGGCGCGGATGTCGACGACGTTCAGCAGCGGGTTCGACGGCGTCTCGATCCAGACGAGCCGGGTTCGCTCGTCAAGGTGGCCGGCGAGGTTAGCGAACTCCGCCGCCGGCAGGTAGTCGAAGACGTAGCCCTTGGGCTCGTAGACCTGCGAGGTCATGCGGTAGACGCCGCCGTAGACGTCCGCGATCAAGACGACGCGGTCGCCGGGATCGACGAGGTGCATCAGCGTCGTCGTCGCACCGAGCCCGGAGGAGAACGCGATCCCGTGGTCGGCGTTCTCCAGCGACGCGAGCGCCGTCTGGAGCGCGGTGCGCGTCGGGTTCGCGACGCGCGCGTAGTCGTAGCCCTTGTGCTCTCCGACCGCCTCCTGCACGAACGTCGACGTCTGGTAGATCGGGGTGATGATCGCGCCGGTGGCGGGGTCTGGCTCCTGCCCGTCGTGGATCGCCCGCGTCTCGAAGTCCATCGCGTGATGCTAGCTGGGGAGATCGGCCCGGATCGTCGCGAGATCCTTCCACAACCACTCCACGGACGTCTCGAAGCCGGCTTCGGTCAGCCACGCGAGCAGGTCCTGCAACGTGTCCGGCTTGTCGAAGCCGGGTGTGGCTGGCGTGACGATGTCTTCCGTTCGTTCCGGCACGACGAGGTCGGCGAGCACGAAGCGTCCGCCGGGTGCGAGCTCGGCACGGATGCGCCGAAAGAGGTCGCGCTTCTCGGCCCCGTCCAGGTGGTGGACGGCCAGAGCCGAGACGATGAGGTCGAACGGCCCCTCTGGAAGTGGATCCTCGAGACGTTGAACCCGAAGATCCGCGCCGAGGCTCATTTGGGCGACCGCGAGCATCGCCTCGCTCGCGTCGATCCCCACGAGGACCGCGCCTGGGTGCAGGGTGAGCAGCCGCCGTGCGGTCTCGCCGGTACCGGTCCCGAGCTCGAGGATCCGCCGGACCTCCAGCCCGGCCGTTGCCGCAGCGACGGTCTCCTGCAGCTCGTCGTAGCGCGGCAGGTCCTCGCGCATCATCGCCAGGTAGGAGTCCGGGTCGAAGTGGAACTGGCTCATCCCATGATCCGTGTGGCACCGAGCCAGGCGGCGAGATCCTCGAGCGCGTCGCCGAGGCTCTCGGTGTCGCCCCACGCACCGAGCAGCTCGAGCGTTCCCGTCTTCCGGTCGAACCGCGGCTCCGCGCGGCCGACGACCTGATCTCCGACCAGGAGCGGCAGCACGTAGTAGCCGTACTCCCGCTTCACCTGCGGCACGAACATCTCCAGGCGATAGCGGAAGCCCCAGAGCGCCTCTGCCCGGTTGCGGTCGTAGACGAGGCGGTCGAAAGGGGAGAGGAGCACCGCGCGATCGGGCACGATCCCGTCCGTCGCGTCGGGGTGCTTCTCCCACTCACCCCTCACGAGCCGCACGCCTTGCGACCGAAACCGCCGGTCGGCCCGGATCCGCTCCGCAGCCGGAGTGGAGACCGTCTCGGTCTCGGGCCACCAGCGCGAGGCGAGATCCCACAGCCGCTCGCCACCGCGGCGCCCGACGACGGTGATCTCACCGTAGAGGTGGAGGGACAGCAGCATCAGCCCGACCATGCGAGAACCCCACCAGCGGTGGTCCCGTTTCTCGCCGACGGCGCGATCCTCGAAGTCGCGGGAGAGAAGCGGCCCTCGTTGCTCGAGCTCGCGCAGCACATAGCGGCGGAACGCTCGGTTCGTCGTCAAGAACTCGCGCGTCCACCGCTCGCTCTTGGTGTGCCGAGACCGGCGAAACTTGCGCATCCGCGCCCGCACGAGCGGCAGATCCTCGATTGGGTAGATGAACGCGTTCCACTCGAAGAGCGCGCGGTCTTCCCAGAGCAGCCGGTCGAGCTCGGCGCGGTCGTAGCCGGGGCCGAGACGGCTGAAGAGGACGAGGTGCTGCGGCTGGGCGACCGGCGCGACGACGTCGATCTGCAAGAAGCCGAGCCGGCGAACCGTCGCGAGCACATCGGTCGTGCTCCCGTCGAGCAGTTGAGCCCGGACGGCGATCCGGCGCGCCTCCTCGAGGCTCACCGTAGTCTCCGAGGCCATGCCCCATCTTCGCCCACGGAGTAGCAGGTTGAGCGCGTTCGACCAGTTCCTCTCCGAGCTACTGCCGGACCCGCCGGCGCGCGTGCTCGAGGTGGGGTGCGGCCGTGGAGAGCTGACGACCGCGCTCTCGGTGGCCGGTTACGACGTCGTCGGCATCGATCCTGCGGCTCCGTCCGGAGACCCATTCCGGCCGTTGACGCTCGAGGATCTCGAGGAAGACGGCGAGCCGTTCGACGCCGTCGTGGCCGGATTCGTGCTCCACCACATCCGGGATCTCGACGCGGCCCTCGACAAGGTCGTGAGGCTGCTCACCACCAACGGCTTGCTCCTCGTCGACGAGTTCGGTTGGGATCGGATCGACGATGCCACGCTCGAGTGGCTCCTCGGGCAGCAGCGGGCGCTCGCTGCGATACGGGAGGAGGAGTCTCCGGGATCGCTCGAGGATCTCCGGTCGGAGTGGGAAGCCGAGCATGTCGGCCTGCATGGGTACGACGCGATGCGACGTGCGCTCGACGCTCGCTTCGAGGAGCGCACGTTCGCGTGGGTGCCCTACTTCTACCGTAGCCTGGGCGGCGCCGCCACCGAGGTGCTGGAGCAGGCGCTCGTGGAGGCAGGCTCGATCCAGCCGCTGGGCTTTCGCTATGCGGGTACCCCGCGCGCGCTGTCCGGCCCAAGCCTCTAGGTCGGCGTTCGACCGGCAAGAATCGCGGCGAGCCGGTGCGAGTCAATGTTGCCTCCAGAGACAACAACGACGATCCGCTCGCCGGGGACGCGCCCCGATAGGGCTGCCGCGACGGAGAGCGCCCCGGCACCCTCAGCGACGACGCGGGCGCGTTCCGCCAATAAACGAACGGCTGCAGCGGTCTCGTCGAGGGTGACCGTGAACGATCCGGCCAGCAGGTCTCGCGCACGCTCCCAGACGGCGGGCAGGAGCGTCCGGCTTCCGGCCCCATCGACGAACGAGGCGGTGTACTCGGCCGCCTGCGGCTCGCCGGCCGCAAGCGCGGCAGCGACCGCCGCGCCGGTCGCCGGCTCGACGGCGTAGACCTTCGTCCGCGGCTGCCGGACAGCGAGGGCGCTCGCGATGCCTGTGAAGAGGCCGCCGCCGCCCCACGGGACGACCACGGTATCGGCACTCGGTAGCTGCTCGGCGAGCTCGAGGCCGATCGTGCCGTTCCCCGCCATCACCGGCTCGTCCTGCACGGGGTGCACGAAGAGGCCGTCAACGCCGTCGTAGCGCGACTCGACGATCGCCTGCCACCACCTCTCGTAGGGCACCTTCACGATCCTGCCGCCGAGGCGCTCAATCGCGTCCAGCTTCGTCTGCGGCGCATGCTCCGGCACGACGATGGTCGCGGGAACACCCAGCTCCCGCGCGGCCCAGGCCACCCCTTGCGCCATATTGCCCGCGCTTGCCGTGACGACGCCTCGGGAGGTTGCCTGCCGCGGCGCCTGCCGGATCGCATTGACAGCGCCCCTGATCTTGAAGGAGCCGATCGGCTGGAGGTTCTCGAGCTTCAGCCAGATCTCGGGCCCGTCGACCTGAAGCCGCACGAGCGGCGTCCGGATCGCGACGTCCTGGATCGTCTCGCGTGCGCGCTCGATCTCGTGGAGCGGGATCAGAACGAGACCTCGGTGCCCGCGCCGCGCTCCCGCGCCTTGCGGACGACGAGCTCCGCCGCCGCGAGATCCTCAACGGCCAGTCCGAGCGACTTGAAGACCGTCAGCTCGTCGTCGCTACTGCGGCCGGCATGCGCCCCCGTGAGCACCTCTCCGAGCTCGGCCGCGATCTGATCCTCGCCCAGCCCAGGGATCAGCAGCTCACCGGCCTCGTTCAGCGCCGACTCGCGGCGGTCGACCACGAGCGTCGCCGCCCGCACGGTCTCCTCCGTCAGCTCGCGGCTCGTCGGCACGCTCGCCCCGACCGCGTTCACATGTGCGCCGGCAGCGAGCCATTCGTGTCGGACGACCGGCTCGCGCGAGGTCGTGCAGGTGCAGACGATGTCGGCGGCGCGCACGATCTCCTCAGCGGTGCCGCCGTCGCGGCGGCTCCAGATCCGGATCTCAGCATCGTCGAGCACCGCCCGCATCGCCTCCGCGTGGGCCTGGCCCTGGACGCCGGAGCCGATGATCGCGACCGAGCGCGCCCCGGGCCGTGCAAGCGCCCGCGTCGCCACCGCGGAGACGGCCGCCGTCCGGATGGCCGTGATCGGAGAGGCGTTCAGGATCGCGCGCAGCTCGCCTGTCTCGCCGTCGTGGAGGAGGACCGCGCCCTGATGGGCGTCGAGTCCCCGCGTCGGGTTGTCGGGCGTGATCACGATCTCTTTCAGCGAGTAGACAGCTCTCGCGCCGCCGCGGTGCGCGGGCATGAGGCCCATCAGGCCTTTGGCCTGGGAAGGGCGGACGACAGGGCGGAGCGGCTGGTGGAGCTCGTCGCGCGCGAGCGCCGACAGGACGTCCTTCATCGCCTCGATGCACTCAGCCATCGTCAGGAGCTCCTCCACCTCCCGCGCGTCGAGGACAAGAACGCTCACGAGAAGAGCTCCGTGATCGAGTCCCGCTCGCCGGGGGAGAGGTTCAGGTCGACGGCAGCGAGCGGCGGTGCGAGGTGCTCGGGGCGCCGTGGCCCAATCACGACGGCGGTCACCGCAGGGTGGGCGAGCAGCCACGCTACGGCGAGCGCGGCCGGTGTCGTCCCGCGCTCTTCCGCGTGCCGCTCGAAGGCCTCGAGGGCGTCGAAGGTTCCATCCTTCTGTAGGTGCGCGTACGGCTCGGGCCGCACCGTCATCCGTGAGCCGGCCGGAGGCTCCTCGTCCCGCCGATACTTGCCGGTCAGCCAGCCGCCGGCGAGCGGGCTGAAGGGCGTGTAGCCGATGGCGTCGCGGACGCAGACGTCGAGGACGCCCCCCTCGTCCTCGCGGTCGAGCAGGGAGAAGGAGTTCTGCACCCACGACGGCTGTGCCTGCTCGATCCACGCGACGTCGACGTTGCTGCCGCCCCACGCGCCGATCCGGCCAGTGCTCTGGAGCTTGTCGAAGGCGGCCACCGTCTCCTCGAGCGGCGTCGCCGGATCCATCGCGTGGGCGAGGAAGAGGTCGACCCGCTCGACGCCGAGCCTGTCGAGGCTCGACTCGAGTTGCCGCTGGACCCGCACCCGGGACAGGCCGCTGTCGGCTCCGTCGCTCATGGGGTTGAACGTCTTCGTCGACAGCACGGGCCGAACCCCTCGCGTCCGCAGCCAGTCGCCGATGTAGCTCTCGCTGTGGCCGCCGCCGTAGGCATCGGCTGTGTCGAAGGTCGTGATCCCCGCGGCCCAGGCGGCATCCATGATCGCGAACGCCTGGTCACGGGTCTCTCCCTGTCCGAAGAACGCCGGCACGGAGCCAATGCCGCCGAAGTTCCCGCACCCGAGGATGATGCGCGAGACGTCGATGCCGCCGCGTCCGAGCGCCCGATGCTCCATGCGTCGATCCTATGCGGGAGCGGCGCTTCGCTGATCCAGGCCGCTTGTTCTAGGTGAGGGTCGGCATGAGGTCGCCGTGCGCGTCGAGCAGCTCGTCCACGAGTGACCTGATCTCTGCCAGCGATAGCTCGGCTGCCGTGTGCGGGTCGAGCATCGCCGCGTGGTAGACGTGCTCGCGCGTGCGCCCGAGCGCGGCCCGCACCGTCAGCTCGTGCACGTTCAAGTTCGTCCGGATGAGCGCCGCGAGCTGGGGTGGCAGGGCCCCGACCCGCTGCCGCTCGATCCCCTGCGGCCCGGCGACGCAGGGCACCTCGACGATCGCCTCGGGCGAGAGCCCGTCCAGCAGTGGCATCCCGTCGGCATCCGAGTTCGGGACGTTGCCGTTGAACGTGAACGGCTCGCCGGTCTCGATCGCCTCCACGATGCGGCCGCCGTACTCGTTGCTCGGCTCGACCGTCATCGCACCGCCGAGCTCGAGCGCCGCCCGCAGCCCCTGCCACTCGGCGATCTGCCGCTCGCAGCGCACGAGATACTCGTCGAGCGGGATCTTGAAGTCCTCGATCAGATCGGGCCGGCCGTCCTTGATGAACCAGGGGCAGTACTCGGCGAAGTGCTCGGAAGACTCGGTCGGGAAGTAGCCGAAGTGGTGGAACACCTCGTAGCGCACCCGGTTCCAGTCCGGGATCCGACCTTCGGCCGCCACCCCGCGCAACCGCGGGTAGAGATCCTCGCCGCGGTGCTCGAGCCGGAGGTAGAAGGCGACGTGGTTGATCCCGGCGCAGAGGTAATCGACCTCGTCCGCAGGCACCCGTAGGTCGCGGGCGAGCTGCCCGGCAGTGTGCTGTACGGAGTGGCACAGCCCGACGGTGCTGATCGACGATGCCTGCGTGACCGCCCAGCAGTTCATCACCATCGGGTTCACGTACTGCAGCAGGAGCGCATCCGGGCAGAGCTCCTCCATCTCCTTGCAGATGTCGAGCAGGACCGGGATCGTCCGCAGCCCGCGCATGATTCCGCCGATGCCGAGGGTGTCCGCGATCGTCTGCCGCAACCCGTAACGCTTCGGGAGCTCGAAGTCGGTGACCGTGGCCGGCTTGTAGCCGCCGACCTGCATCATCGTGAAGACGTAGTCGGCACCGTCGAGCGCCGCGCGGCGGTCGGTCGTCGCCACGATGTCGGCGCGGGCGCCGAGCGCCTGCGCAACGCGCTGGCCGACGATAGCGGAGGTGCGCAGGCGCTCCGGGTCGATGTCCATCAGCGCGAGCGTGGTCGTGTCGCGCAGCGACTCGTGGCCGAGGATGTCGCCGATCAGGTTCTGCGCGAACACCGTCGAGCCGGCACCGATGAAAGTGATCTTCGCCACCTACGGCTACCCGGCCTGGGGGAGCGACAGGTAGCCGAACTCGCGGAGCGCGCTGCGGACCGAGCGCAGGTACGGCGGGCCGTTCCGCTCGAGGTTTGGCTCGATCGTCCGCGCCCCGATCAGCCGCTGCAGCCTCGGCCATACCTCCGAGCCCTCACCGAGCAGGTACTTGGTCGCTGCCCAGGCCGCAAGGGCGGTGTGGGGATTGCCGCCCATCTGCCACAGCTTGCGCGCGATCCGCCACGTCTCCCGCTCCGACTCGCGGACGAGGGCGTCGAACTCGCGCGTGACGGCAACGAGGCGTCCGGCTCGAAAGCGATAGATCCGCACGGGTGTGATCGACTCGATCCCGGACGAGAAGAGGTACTGGAAGCGCTCGTCGGCGCCGCGGAGCTCCGGCGGCCCCCGGCGGTCGAGGTTCGCGACGACCAGCCCACCCTTGCCGGCATTGAAGAAACTCCCCCGGTAGCGCCCGTCGGCGTGACGGAAGACATAGAGGCCGTAGCAGCAGTTCGCGCCGCCCGTGAAGATGCCGACGAGCACTTCCGGCTCGCCGCCGTCGAGGTCGCGCAGCGAGAGAGCGCCGCCGCGCGGTACCGGCCAGCGTGAGCTCTCCGGCGTCAGGCGCACGTCGAGCGCCGCTCGACCTGCGCGTCGAACGACGAGACGCTGGTCGCGGTAGCCGAAGTCAGACCGCTCCGAATAGGTGAGCGTCGCCGCGAGGCCGCGGGAGGACTGCTTCTCGGTGAACGTCTGCGGGGCGGCTGCCCAGGCGCCGGCGCACACGCCGAGGGCGACGCACGCCGCCGCCAGGCTGCCCCGCGCCGCCGGTGAGTCCCGCGCCCGCCGAGCGTGATCGGTCACAGCGCGGCATCCTACGACGTCCCCTTCTCAGCGGGCCGCATCCATGTGTGCCGGTTGCGCCGACCGGACACGAGAGGCGAACATCCCGCGAGAGAGGACGAGACATGGTCACAGTTGGACTCTGGGTTCCGTTGCAGGCAAAGCCCGGAAAGGAGGAGGACGTCGCGCGATTCCTCGAGAGCGGCCGCGCGCTCGTCGACGAGGAGCCGGAAACGACAGCCTGGTTCGCGGTGCGCCTCAGCTCGTCGGAGTTCGCCATCTTCGACGTCTTCCCGGACGACTCGGGCCGCCAGGCGCACCTCTCGGGAAAGGTCGCCGAGGCATTGATGGCGCAAGCGCCCGACCTCTTCGCCCAGCCACCGGACATCAAGCAGCTCGACGTGATCGCGGCCAAGCTCTCGGGGTAGCTCGACGCCGAGTCCAACCTCCGCTCGGCGCAGCGTCAACGCTAAGAGACGCCAGGAAAGACGCCGGCACTTCCCGTGTTGCCGGCGTCTCTGCTGGCGGGTCTTTGGTTGCCGGCATTTCTGGGCGGGCCGAAGGCGTCCTCGGTTCGAGGTAGCCGCCTCGGCCCGCCCACCGTCTAGCTGCAGCCGGTGTTCGTGCCGCAGTCGCGGCAGGTGTAACACGAGCCCGTGCGCACCATGCGACCGCCGCAACGGGCGCACTCGACGGCGTCCTCCCAGTTGTTGAAGAGCGCCGTCTGGCCCACAGGCGGCGGCTCGGCGGTGACAGCCTCACGACCGTCGAGCGCACCGTAGGCCTGCGCAAGCCGCGCCTTCACCTCGGGAGAGAGGATGCCCGCCTCCTCCTGCTGGTCGGTCGTGAGGAACTTCTTCCCCATCCAGCGGAAGATGTAGTCGACGAGCGACTTCGCGACGCGGATGTCTGCGTCGTTCGTCATGCCCGAGGGCTCGAAGCGCATGTGGCTGAACTTCGAGACGTACACCTCGAGCGGCACGCCGTACTGCAGTCCCAGCGAGACCGAGATCATGAACGAGTTCATCAGGCCGGCGAGGGTCGTGCCCTCCTTCGCGATGTCGACGAAGATGTCGCCGGGCGTACCGTCGTCGAACAGGCCGACGTGGATATACCCCTCGTACTCGCCCACCTTGAACTTGCGGCCGACCTCGACACGGTCGTCGGGGAGCCGCCGCCGCTTCGGCTGCGGGCCCGGCGCCACCGGCGGCAGCAGGGCGACCGCCCCTTCGCCGTCCCTCTGACCCTGGCTCTGGCCCGACAGCGGCTGCGCCACCTTGCAGTTGTCCCGGTAGATCGCGATTGCCTTGACGCCAAGCTGCCACGCCTCGATCAGGAGCTGCGAGACCTCGTCGACCGAGACGGTCTCCGGCAGATTCACCGTCTTCGAGATCGCGCCCGAGATGAACGGTTGAACCGCACCCATCATCTTTACGTGACCGATGTGGTGGATCGAACGCGCCCCGATCGCGCAGTCGAAGATCGGGTAGTGCTCCGTCTTGACGTACGGGGCGCCGACGACGGTGTTGCGATCGTCGATGAACGCGACGACCTCGTCCGCCTCCCTCGGCGCGTAGCCGAGCTTGTCGAGCGCCATCGGCACCGTCTTGTTGACGATTGTGATCTCACCGCCGCCGACGAGCTTCTTCGACTTGACGAGCGAGAAGTCGGGCTCGACGCCGGTCGTGTCGCAATCCATCATGAAACTGATCGTGCCGGTGGGCGCCAGGACCGTCGACTGTGCGTTCCGGAAGCCGTGCACCTCACCGAGGTCGAGCGCGTCGTCCCACGCCTGGCGGGCGGCGGCGAGCAGGTCGTCCGGCACGGAGTCCGTGTGCTGGATGTTGCCGACGGCAGCGCGGTGCTTCGCGATCACGCCGATCATCGCGGCCGCGTTCGGCTGATAGCCGGCGAACGACCCCATCCGGTGCGCGATCTCCGCCGACTTGCGGTAGGCGCGACCAGTCATCAGCGCCGTGATCGCCGCCGCGTACGCGCGGCCGTCGTCGGAGTCGTACGGCAGCCCGCGCGCCATCAGGAGCGCGCCGAGGTTTGCGTAGCCGAGCCCGAGCTGACGGTACGCCTTCGCGTTCCGGTCGATCTCGGGCGTCGGGTAGGACGAGTAGCCGACGCAGATCTCCTGTGCGAGGAACATCACGTCGACGGCATGTGAGAAGGCATCGAGGTCGAACTCGCCGTCCTCGCGGCGGAACTTCATCAGGTTCATCGATGAGAGGTTGCACGCGCTGTCGTCGATGCTCATGTATTCCGAGCACGGGTTCGAGGCATTGATGCGCCCGGTGTTCGGCAGCGTGTGCCACCCGTTGATCGTCGTGTCGTACTGGACACCGGGATCGGCGCACTGCCACGACGCCTCGGCGATGTCGTGCAGGAGCCGGCGGGCATCGGCGGTCTCGACGACCGAGCCGTCCGTGCGCGCGGTCAGGTTCCACTCCTTCGCCTCGAGCACGGCCTCCATGAAGGCGTCGGTGACGCGGACGGAGTTGTTCGCGTTCTGGTACTGGATCGAGGCCCAGTCGGGTGAGTCGAGCGACATGTCGTAGCCCGCCTGCTCGAGGACGCGCGCCTTACGCTCCTCCTTCGCCTTGCACCAGATGAACTCCTCGATGTCCGGGTGGTCGACGTCGAGCACGACCATCTTCGCTGCCCGGCGCGTCTTGCCGCCCGACTTGATCGTGCCGGCCGAGGCGTCGGCGCCACGCATGAACGAGACGGGGCCCGAGGCGTAACCGCCCTTCGCAAGCTGTTCCTTCGAGCTGCGCAGCTTCGAGAGGTTCAGACCCGAGCCCGAGCCCCCGCGGAAGATGATGCCCTCGCGGCGGATCCAGTCGAGAATCGACTCCATCGAGTCTTCGATCGAGAGGATGAAGCACGCGCTGCACTGAGGGCGCTCCTCGAAGCCGACGTTGAACCAGACCGGGGAGTTGAAGGAGGCGTACTGGTTGACCAGGATCGCCTTCAGCTCGGCCTCGAAGGTCGCGGCCTCCTCATCGGAGGCGAAGTAGCCGCCCTGCCTGCCCCACCCGCCGATCGTGTCGACGACGCGGCCGACCATCTGCTTGACGCTGCGCTCGCGCTCCGGTGAGCTGAGCCGCCCGCGGAAATATTTCTGCGCGACGATGTTGGTTGCCGTCTGCGACCAGAACTTCGGGAACTCGACGCCGCGCTGCTCGAAGGCCGGTCCGTCCTTGCCCGGGATCAGCGCGTCGCGCAGCTCCCAGTCGATCTCGTCGAACGGATCGCGGCCGGGGATCGTGAAGAAACGGCTGGGCGCAACGCTCGCGCCCTCGGCGACGACGACGTTCCTGACCTCCTGCTCGACCTCTGTCACATGTGTTACTTCCGTCACGTGTGATCCTGCCTCATTCGTCGCCATGATCTCCCTCCCGGGAACGCTCGTTCAGGTGCTGGGGTGCGCGCGGTCACCGGGTGGGCAGCCGAGCGGACTGACGAAGTTAGTAGCGCCATCGGACGGAGCAGATGAGCGCCCTCAAATCGCCTCTCCGAGTGCCACCATTGTACCCGCCGGCGCTGTTCGCGGACGTTGCCGCGAGAATCTTTCAGAGCCCGCGTGGACCTCTTGGAGCCAGCAGCTCAGAGCCAGCAGAGCAGAGCCAGCAGCTCAGAGGCTTCAGAGAGAGTGGGGGGGCACTCGGCGGGCCTGCAGGCGCCGCACGAGGTAACCGGCCGAGCCCGCTGCGATGAGCAGGAATGCGAGGCCGGCCAGGATGAGCAACGGCACCGGAACGGAGTCGGAGGCGGCCGTCGGGTCGAGCCGCGGGGCGACCTCGGGCTCGAGACCCGTTGCCGTCTCGCCCGGTTTGTCACCGACCGTCGGCCCGTTGGCCGACCTCTTCGGCCCGTCCGCAGCCCTCGTCGGATCGTCCGCCGAGCTCGTCGGCGCGTCGGGGTCGTTCGGCGCTGTCGGCCCGCCGGTGCCGGAGTCGCCGTCCGGATCCGTAGTCGAGGGCGGAGCTTCCTCACCGCGTAGGCGGGCTTGCATCGCGCGCTCGATGTCCTCGGGGGCGCTTGAGTAGTTCTTGACGTCGTTCGGGAGCGCCTCGATCGCGTCGTCGTAGCAGTGCAGGGGATAGTTGCCGTCGACACGACCGTCGCCGTACCAATCGTCGATGACGCGCTTCGCGCACGGGTTCGCGGCTGCGGCGGGGCCTGCGGCGGTCAGGCCTGCGACGGAGAGAGCGAGGAGTCCGAATGCGAGCGCGACTACGAGGCGCTGGAGGCCCGGATCGAGCTGTCGCCTGCCGGTCGTCGTCAAAAAGGTCGCTTTCTCAGGGCTCGTCCGCGTGCCTGCGGACAGTTAGTGTGCAGAGTCTCCCGGACGACGTTGATCGCCGGGTGTGGGGGCGGTAAACGCTTTGTAAGGCCGTGGAGGTGGCCGCCGGAGCCTATGGTAGCTTCGCCCCCGATGTGGCGGTTCCCCCCACGCGCGGCCATGCCGCGGGCGGGGCTTGCTGTTGCAAGCGGGCTGCTGCTCCTTGGTGTCGTCTTCGCGGGCGACTCCTTCTGGGTCGCCGCCGCGGCCGTGCTCGTCGCAGGTGCAGCTCTGGTCGCGGGATTGTTGGGAGTCCTGCCGCTGCCACCTGGGCCGACGAGCCGGTCCGGGCATTGGGCCTGGGCGTTCGTCGCGTCCCTGGTTGGGCTTGCTGTGTGGAGTGGCGCGAGCATCGGGTGGTCTATCGGCGCCGATCGCTCCTGGGATGAGCTGAACCGTGGCCTCGTCTATGCGTCGTTCGCCCTGCTCGGGGTGATGCTGGCCGCGTCCGGCGGAAGCCGCGGTTGCCGGCTTGCGGCCGCGCTCGTCACCCTCGCCTTCGGCGCCGCTCTTGTCTGGGCGCTCGCGGGGAAGGTGGACCCTTCACTCTTCCCGGACGGGGGGCGGGCGGCTCGCCTGCGGGATCCGATCGGATACTGGAACGCGCTCGCCCTCGCGGCCGACGCGGTGCTCGTCCTGTCGCTGTGGCTCGCGACGAGCCGGACGCTCGTGCGGCCGGCCCGACTCGGCGGCGCCATCCTCGGCTACGCGGCGGTCGTCGCGGTGCTGCTCACCGTCTCGCGAGCAGGCCTCCTCGCGGCTTTGCTCGGCGTCGCGCTCTGGCTCTTTCTCTCCGAGCGCCGCCTCCAGCGAGCGATCGTCACGCTCGCCATCGTCCTACCTGCCTTCGGCGTCGCCGGGTGGGCGTTCACGCAAGAGGGGCTCGTCGAGGACGGAGCAGCGTACGCCGTCCGCGTTGCCGACGGACGCTGGTTCGGCCTGGTCTTCCTCCTCGGGGCACAGCTCGTTGCGCTCGCAGTGAGTGCGGTCGAGCGGTACCGGCCCGATGAGCGCACGCGTCTCCGGCTCGGGCGCGCTCTCGCCGGCATCACCATCGTCGTCGCACTCGCCGCGGCCGGCGCGGTTGCCGCGGCTGGCAATCCACTCGAGAGCGGCAATGCGGTCGGGCAGGATCCGACCCGTCTCGGCGATGTCGGCCTGAACAATCGCGGCGAGCTCTGGCGAGAGGCGTGGCGCATCTTCAGAGCCGATCCCGTCATCGGCTCCGGTGCCGGAACCTTCGAGATCGCGCGCAAGCGCCACCGTTCCGACGCGCTCGACGCGTCGGAGCCGCACGACGTGCCACTCCAGTTCCTCGCCGACACGGGCGCCGTGGGGTTCGGGCTGTTCCTCGCGGTCGTGGCGGCGGCGGCCGCAGGTGCCGTGGGAGCCCTCCGAAGGCTCGCGGACGCGGAGCGCGCGGCAGCCGCTGCGCTCGCCGTCGTTCCGGCTGCCTACCTCCTGCACGCGCTCGTCGACTACGACTGGGACTTCCCCGCCGTCACGGGACCGACGCTGCTGGCCGCCGGCGCGCTCGCAGGGGCAGGCAGTGGGTCGGCTCCGGCCGTGCGCCGTCCGTTCGCGGCCGCCGCCGTCGTCACGCTCGCGCTCGGAATCCTGCTCGCGGTCGCGACGCCATGGCTCGCCGAGCGCAGCATCCGCCAGGTCAATAGGGAGCTCGACCGTGGAGACCTGGCGGCTGCGGCAGAAGCGGCCGAGCGGGCCCGATCGTTGAACCCGCTCTCGCTCGAGGCGATCCTGCGGCAGGCGGCCGTCGAGGAGCGCAGGCGTGACGCCGACGCCGCGCGCGAGGGATATGCGAAGGCGGTGCGGCTCCAGCCGGAGAATCCGGACGCCTGGTATTTCCTCGGCTTGTACGAGCACGACGTCGGCTCGCTCTGCCAGGCCTACGTCCATCTGAACGAGGCCTACACGCTCGACCCGAACTCGTTGCGCTGGTTCCCCGGGGGCCCACTCGACCGCGCGCGCGATCGCGTCAACACGCCGGGCAGCTGCTGAGCCCGCGAGCCGCTAGGACCCGATGATGACCGCGGCGTGGGCACCGAGGAGCTGCGACGGCCTCATGCCGTCGAGCGGGCCGACGACCTTGATGCCGAGATCCTGCGCGAGCCGCCTGCCCTCACCCGCGTGGCCGCGCCGGTACATGACGAGGCTTCGCTCGTAGTCGGTGCTGGGTGCGTTGCCGACGCTCCCGATCGTGTAGCCGATCTTGCGAACGCGTTCGGCGGTGGTGGCGGCGGCTCCTGCGCGACCGTTCCCGTTCAGGATGATCACGGAGGTCTCCGACCGTGCGAGGCTGGGTGCGGTAGCGCGCCCAGCCTTGAGTGCGGGCTTCGGCGCCACCGGAGCGAGCACCTGCTCCTCGGCCGCCCTCGCCACATGCTGGGTCACCGGCTCGGCGAGCAGAGCGACGAGCAGCACGATCAGGATCACGAACTGCAGGCCGGCGACCGCGCCGAGCACGACGGTCGCGGTGCGCCACGGGCTCTGGATCGAAGTGAGGGAGTGCTCCACGGGGCCTCAATTTCTGTCCCGCTCCCCGTCCTCCTTCCTCGTGCGAGGCCTCAAGCGATCCAGATGCCGCGCGAGAAGGCAATTGCGGCGGCCGCGCCGGCGGCGGCGAAGCTGTACAGGATCGTCTCGCGGGCTCGCGGCCGATCGAGCGTGAGGGCTGCGAGCGCGAGGAAGACGGGAAAGTCCGCGAGCAGCAGTCGCGGCAGGCTCACGAGCGGGAAGCCGGTTGCTGGAGCCGAGAGGATGACGACGAGGCTGACTGCCGAGTAGAGCCCGTAGGCCGGCCCGATGCGTTGCCAGGCGACGATCGTGAGGGCAACGGCTGCGACGAGCAGCGCGAGATGGGAGACGTTCCAGAGGGAGACGGTGTGCTCCTGGCCGAAGGCATCGGCCGAGGCGAGCGTCTTCAGGCCGCGTCCGGCCGCTTGCACGGCGTCGACGATCCCGCCAAACGGGCCCAGGGTGGCGGCGTGACGGTCCCAGGTGACCTGTGCGCGCGCGAACGCCTCTGCGTCGCCGATCGTGCGCCCGAGGTAGAGCGCGTAGAGCCCCACGGCCGCCGGCGCCAGCAGGAGCGGTGCGAGCCGCACAACGCGGCCGCGGCCGCGCCAGAGCAGGAGCGCGAGTGCGGGGACGAGGGCGAGCCCGATCAGCCGCGTCCCCGTGGCGAGCCCGACGAGGACACCGGCCAGGACGGGCCTACCGCGCTCGGCGGCGAGGAACGACGCTGCCGCGAGGGCGAGAAAGAGCGCGTCCGAGTACACCGCCGTGAAGACGAAAGCGACGGGATAGAGGGCGACGTAGAGGACGGTGTCGCGAACGGCCCGCTCGCCGAGGAGCAAGCGGGCGAGCTCGGCGAGGACGGCCGCCGCAACGGCGGCAGAGGCGAGCGAGATCAGGGTGCCCGCGACGAGGGTCGAGCCGGTCACCCAGGCGAGGGCATGCACCGCAGCGGGGTAGAGCGGGAAGAAGGCCGCCGCCTCGGGTACCTCGGCATATCCCCGGTCGGCGATCTGCACGAACCAGCGCGCATCCCACTGGGCGAACGCTCGGAAGAGGAGGTTCGACCAAGTGCCGTAGGCGTCGCCGAAGACGAGGCCGTTGAACGGCGCCCAGACGAGGGTCAACGCTGTTCCCACCCAGACGGCGACGCGGATCGCCACGAGCGTGCGGACGGAGCGGCTCAGTGCTGGAGAGAGTCCCACGTCAACCGGAGGCCCTCGTCGAGCGCGGTCTCCGGCCTCCAGCCGAGCTCGCGCCCTGCCCGCGACGGATCGAGCACGCTGCGGCGGGCATCGCCCGCGCGAGGCTCCACGTGACGGGGCTGCTGCCCGCCCCCGGCGGCCGCCGCGCACAGCCGGTGGAGCTCGTTGACGCTCGTCTCCACCCCGGTGCCGACGTTGTGGACGCCGCCGCGACCAACTGCAGCCAGCACGGCGCGCACGACATCTCCGACGTAGACGTAGTCGCGGGTCTGCTCGCCGTCGCCGAAGACGAGGGTCTCCTCGTCGCGCTGCAGGCGCTCCATGAAGATCGAGACGACGCCTCCCTCGAGGGAGGCGGACTGGCGCGGGCCGTAGACGTTGGCGAACCGGAGCACGGTGTGCCCGCTGCCGTGGATGCGGTTCCAGCCCTCCAGATACGCCTCGGCCGCGAGCTTGGCGATGCCGTACGCCGAAAGAGGCCGTCTCGGGTCGTCCTCCGTCGCCGGCCGCTCGACATCGCCGTAGATGGCCCCGCCCGTGGAGGAGAAGACGATCTCTGCTCCAGCAGCTCGAGCCGCCTCGAGTGTGTTTACAGTACCGACAACATTCACTTCGGCGTCGAAGCTCGGGCGCTCCATCGACGTGCCGACGTCGGCCTGCGCTGCGAGGTGGAAGACGACGTCGGCCTCGACCGAGAAGGGCTCTCGGATGTCGTGGACTTCGAGCCGCGCGCTTTCGTTCAGGAACTCACGCCGGCCGGTCGATAGATCATCGACGGCCGTGACGTCGTCTCCACGGGCAACAAGCGCGTCAACCACATGAGAGCCGATGAACCCGGCCCCTCCGGTAACGACAGCCCGCACGCGCCGTATCCTAGAGGCTCGATGTTCGTGAGCTTCGAGGGCCTGGACGGCTCCGGCAAGACGACCCAGGTCGAGCAGCTGCGCGAAGCGCTCGCGACGGCCGGCCGTGAGGTCGTGACTGCGCGCGAGCCGGGTGGGACGGAGCTCGGGGAGCGCATCCGCGACCTCGTCCTGCACGGCGCCGAGATGACGGCCTGGGCGGAGGCGCTGCTGTACGCGGCTGCTCGCGCGGAGCTCGTCGCCCAGGTGGTCGCGCCGGCGCTCGAGCGGGGAGCAGACGTGATCCTGGATCGGTACCTGGACAGCTCGGTCGTCTACCAGGGCATCGGCCGCAGCCTGGGCCTCGAGGAGGTGCTCGAGCTGAACCTGCACGCGGTGCGGGGCCTGCTGCCCGACCGCACGTTCGTCCTGGAGGTCGACCCTCGGCTCGCGGGGGCCAGGGTCGGCAGCGGGCCGGATCGGATCGAGCGGGAGAGTACGGACTTCCACGCGCGGGTGGCTGCGGGCTACCGGCGGCTTGCCGAGCTGTACGGAGAGCGCGTCGTCCTCCTCGACGGCACACTTCCGGTCGCAACGCTCGCAGAGAGGATCCACGATGAGCTTCGGCACCCTGCCTGAGCAGCCGGAGGCGAAGCGGCTGCTGAGAGCAGCGCTCTCGGAGGGGCCGGCGCACGCGTATCTGCTGCACGGCCCTCCCGGCGTCGGCAAGCGAAAAGCTGCGCTCGCCTTCGCGGCCGGGCTCCTGGGCGAGGAGCGGCGCGTACTGGCGCGGAGCCACCCCGACCTCTACGTGCTCCAGCCGCTCGGCGAGATGATCCGGATCGACGAGATCCGCGAGCTCCACCGGGATCTGCACATGCGCCCGTATGAGGCCGAGCGCCGGGTCTACGTGATCGAGTCCGCACACCTGTTGAACGAGGACGCCGCCGATGCGCTGCTGAAGGATCTGGAGGAGCCACCCGCCTACGCGGTGATCGTTCTCGTGGCCGACGAGCTCGGGCAGCTGCCGCCGACGATCCGCTCGCGGTGCCAGCTCGTCCCCTTCAGGCGGCTGTCGGGACAGGCGGTGCGGGAGTTCCTGGCCGACCGCGCTCCGGGGCTTCCGGAGGCCGAGCGGACGGCACTCGCGCGGGTCGCGGCGGGCCGGCTCGACCGGGCCGAGCGGCTGCTCGACCCGGAGGCGGCCGCGCGGCGCACCGAGCTGCTGCGGGTCGCCCGCGCCGTCTACGGGGATCCCGAGTTCGAGCCGGCCGCTGCGGCGGTGGCGCTGCTGGAAGGTTCTCGCGCGCGAGGTACGGCGGCCCGTGCGCAGGTCGAGTCCGAGCTGGAGGGTCTCGACCTGACCGCTCGCGAGGCCGACCAGAGGCTGCGACGCTCTCAGCGCGGCGCGGAGCGCGAAGAGCTGCTCGCGTCGCTTGAGGAGCTGGCCTACTGGTACCGCGACCTCGTCGTGCTGGAGGCCGGCGCCGAGTCGGCCGTTGTCCATGCCGATCGCCTCGCCGAGTTGCGCGAGGACGCCACGCGCGATCGAGCGGTCGACGCGGAGGCGGCAGCAGAGATCGTGCGCGAGACCTGGCGGGCCATGGAGGAGTTCAACCTGGCGCCGCAGCTCGCTCTCGAGGCCCTCTTCGTCCGATTGCGGGGGGCATTCTTGGGAGCTCTCGTCGCGTGACGCTCGAGTTGGTCAGACGGGAGGCGTTTGCCGCGCGGGCGGCTCTGGTGCGGATCTCCGACGAGCGCGTCGAGGACGCACTCGGGCAGGCCGTGCAGTTGCTGGCGGAGAGTCGCGAGGACGTGCTGCGGGCCAACGAGGCCGACGTCGAGTCCGGGCGGGGGAGGCTCGACGAGGGTGCGCTCGACCGGCTCCGTCTCGACGAGGCTCGACTCGAGGCGATCGCCGAAGGGCTCCGGGCAACGGCGGCGCTCCCGCCGATCGAGCGCGAAGTCCGGTCGTGGGCACTGCCCGGAGGGCTCCGGGCGTCCGAGCGGCGGATTCCCGTCGGCGTCGTCGGCGCGAACTTCGAGGCGCGGCCGAACGTCGCCGTCGACGTCGCCTCGCAGGTGCTGAAGAGCGGGAACGCGGTCGTGCTGCGCACAGGCGGCGCAGCGCTCGGCACCGTCACCGTGCTCGTCGACGACGTGCTGCGGCCCGCACTCGAGCGGGCCGGGCTCCCCAGTGCCGCCGTGGGCCTCGTGCGCTCCTCGGAACGCGCCGGCGCGGACGCCCTCGTCTCGCTGCCGGCGCTGATCCCGCTCGTGATCCTGCGCGGCAGCGGCGAGTCGACTGCAGCGCTCGAGCGGATTGCGGCCGCGAATGGCGTCCGGACGCTGGCGCATGCCGCGGGAGGCGGCGTGATCTACGTGCACGGCGCCGGCTCGGCGACCACGCTGGCGGAGGTCGTCGAGTCGAGCCTCGACCGGCTCGGGGTCTGCAACCGGCTCAACCTGGCGCTCGTCGACCGGGCAGCGGAGGCGCTCGTGCCGACGCTGGTCGACGCCTGCCGCGCCAGCGGCGTCGAGGTGCGCGGGACCCCGCGGGCCGGCGGCGTCGACGGCGTGCTACCGCTCGACCGGCCGCGCGGTCACGAATGGGCGGGGGAGGCCGAGCGCGTTGCCTCGATCACGCTCGATCTCGTCGACGACCTCGACGAGGCGGTTCGGATCGCGAACGAGGAGACGTCGGGCCTCGCGGCCACGATCGTGACGGAGGACGGGGCCGCTGCCGAGCGCTTCCTAGAGACGTACCGCGGCACCGCGGCGTTCTGGAACGCGACCACCCGTCTCACGGACGGCTTCAAGCTCCTCGGCACACCGGAGACCGGCATCGGCGTCGGCTGGGCCCCCGGCCCGCGCGGCCCAGTCACCTACCGCGACCTCTGCATCCGCCAGTACCGCATCGTCGCTGCGCCGTGAGGCGCCTGTTTCAACCTCCTTTCGCCCGCGCGTGAGCATCGTCGTCAAGCTGGGGTCCTCGCTCGTCGCGAACGAGCGCGGGCGCGTCCGGCGCGGGCTGCTGGAGGCGCGCGCGACGGAGATCGGAACACTCGTCCGCGGCCGCGAGCAGGTGTGCGTCGTCTCCTCGGGCGCGATCGCGCTCGGACTACCCGGGCTCGGCCTCGAGCGGCGCCCGCGGTCGACGCCACAGCTGCAGGCAGCCTCGGCGGTCGGTCAGGTCCGGCTCCAGCTCGCCTGGAGAGCGGCGCTGAAGGCGCAGGGCCTCGAGGCGGCTCAGATCCTGCTCTCCGCCGGAGACCTCGCGGAGCGCGTGAGCTATGTCAACGCACGGAACGCGCTCAAGGCACTCCTCCGGCTCGGCGTCGTGCCCGTCGTGAACGAGAACGACGCCACGGCGACCGACGAGATCACGTTCGGCGACAACGATTCGCTGGCGGCGCAGGTGGCGATGCTGCTCGGGGCGCGGCTGCTCGTCCTGCTGACGGAGGTGGACGGGGTCTACAGCTCGCACCCCGCCCACGCCGACGCGCGGCCGGTCGCGAGTGGCGACGCACTCGACGGCGTTCGTCTCGGTGCCGGAAGCATCCAGGGCAAGGGCGGGATGGCGAGCAAGGTCGCATCCGCGCGGCTCGCCGCGACGGCCGGGATCCCGACCGTGATCGCCTCGGGTCGCGGCACCGACGTCCTCGCGGCGATCGTGGCCGGGGAGGGGCGCGGCACGCGCTTCCCCGCCGCGTCCTCGCCGGCGAGCGCGTTCCGGCTCTGGCTGCGGTACGCGAAGCCGCCGAGCGGCCGGCTCGTGCTCGACGAGGGCGCGCGCGCGGCGGTGGCCGAGGACGGCCGGAGCCTGCTGGCCGTGGGTGTGGTGCGCTGCGAGGGCACGTTCGTTCCGGGAGACGCCGTCGAGCTCGTCGCGCTCGACGGCACCGTGATCGGCAAGGGCCTCGCGGGCGCAGGCGCGGCCGAGCTCCGCAACCGCCCTCGCGGGCTCGAGGCGGTGCACCGCGACCGGCTGGTGTTGTACGAGTAGCCGGCCGTGCAGAGCTATGACACGTTCGCCCGCTTCTATGACCCGGTTCAGGGTGACCGGGCCGACCACGCTGCTTACGTGCGCTGGTTGATCGAGAAGCACCATCCAACCGCTCGCACCGCGATCGAGCTCGCTTGCGGCACCGGATCGATCCTGGTGCAACTGCAGCCCGACTTCGAGGTGACTGGCGTGGATCTGTCAGGGCCGATGCTCGCTGTCGCCGCGGAGAAAGTGCCTGAGGCGCGGCTCGTGCAGGCAGACATGACCGAGGTTCATATCGGTGAGGCCTTTGACGTGGTCCTGTGCCTCTACGACTCGGTCAATCACCTGCTGGAGTTCTCTCAGTGGGAGGCGCTCTTCGACCGGGCCCGCGAGCATCTTTCAGATCGCGGGATCTTCGTCTTCGACATCAACACGGATTACCAGCTCGCTGAGCTCGTCACGCAGCCGCAGCAGGCGGTCTGGTTCGGCGACCGAGACCTCCTGTTGATAGACGTGGTGGCTGGCGAGGACAGCGGTGTCGTCGACTGGCACCTCCAGGTGTTCGAGCATCAGGACGGCTCGTTCTACCGATTCCACTCGGAGCGCATCCCCGAGACCTCGTTTAGCGTCGAGCGGATCAAAGGCAGCCTTGGCGACCGGTTCCGCCGCGTCAGAGTGTACGACCGGCAGCGCGCGCGACCGTCCAGCAAATCCGCGCGGCTGCATTTCGTCTGCGAGGCGTAGTCCGAGTCAGTCGGCGTGCCCCGATTGCTGACGTCCCGACTTCGAGGGAACGGGCGCCGGTTGTAGCAACCGCGAGTAGACGTACCTCAACCTCGCCCGGAGCTGCTGGAGAGGTTCTTGCGTGCACGTCTTCGGTGCCCGGACGCGGCGCTGGCGCCGACCGCCGCGCCGCAACCCATGGCGACCACGTGGCTCCGAGCCACAAGGTCGTGCAAGGGGGCTCGACGACCCGCCCGTGTCGGCCACGAGCAGTACCGCTGAGACCGTGTGAGCCTCGCCATTAGAACGCTCCTGCGCCCGCCGACGCGACCCTCAGTGGCAGGACTTTCGTCCGCTCGAGACGCTCCCTGAGCTCGACTGCGCAGGTGTCGACGGCCTCCGGCCGCGCCCACACGATCACCGTCGGCCCGGAGCCCGAGATCGTCGCGGCGACGGCACCCTCCGGCAGCCGTGCTCGGACGACCGCCAGCAGCGGTGCTCCTGCAGCGCGATACGGCTCGTGGATGCGGTCGTTTGCCGCCGCCGCGAAGAGCTCTGCGGAGCCGCCGGCGAGTGCCGCGCCGAGCAGCGTCGCGCGGGCTGCCGTGTATGCCGCATCCGCGTGCGGTACCTGCTCGGGAAGGGCCGATCTCGCGGCCTTAGTGCCAACTCGCTCCGGCGGGATCAACGCGATCGCGCGCGCCGGCAGGTCGTCCGCGACTCGCACGATCCTGCCCTCCCAGGTCAGGCAGACGCCGCCCGTGAGTGCCGCTGCGAGGTTGTCGGGATGCCCTTCGAGGTCGACGCCCAGCGCCAGCAGCTCCTCCGGCACCGGCTCGCGACCGGCGGCGATCGCGCCGGCGACGAGCCCCAGCGCCACGGTCGCCGCGCTCGATCCGAGCCCGCGCTCCCGCGGGATCCGGTCGGTGAACGTGAACGAGAGCCCCTCGGTCGAGGCGAGGCGCGCGAACGCGTGCACCGCGAGGTGCTCCGGATCGGGACTTTGTGACGCTGCGACACGAACTTCCAGCTCGTTCCAGAGGTCGAGGGCGGCCGCCGCGCAGTCGAAGCCGGGACCGAGGTTCGCCGTCGTTGCCGGGGCACGGACCCGGATCCTCATCTCACCTCAGCTCAATTGGCGAGCTGCTCGAAGGCGGCCGCGTCTTTGAGCCCGTTCCCGGTCAGGACGCAGACGACGCGCTGACCGGCTTCGGCTCCGCTGCCGCTGAGGCCCGCGACCGCAGCCGCCGATGCCGGCTCGCAGAAGAGCCCTTCGTCCCGCGCGAGCGACTTCCAGGCCGAGACGATCTCCGCGTCCCCGACCGTCACGACCCGGCCGCCGGTCTTCGCCACCGCCTCGGCGACCTCGTCCGCGTGCACGGGAGCGCCGATCCGGATTGCCGAGGCGACCGTCTCGAGCCGAGCTGCCGCCTGCACCGGCACGATCGCCGGTAGAGGATCGCCGAGCTCGGAGAAGCCCTTGAAGTAGGCCGCCGTGTTCCCACCGCCGCCGTACGGGAGCGCGAGCATGTCGGGCGGGCCTCCGAGCTGCTCGACGATCTCGAACGCCGCTGTCTTCTGGCCCTCGAGCCGGTGCGGGTTTGTGGAGTTGACGAACGTGTGGCCCTCGTCCTCGGCGAGCGCGAGCGCTGCCGCGAAGGCGTCTTCGAAAGAGCCTTCGACCGGGAGGAGGCGCGCGCCCGCCGCTCGCACCTGCACTATCTTGCCGGCGGCCACGGCACCGGCCGCGTGCACGACTACCGCCTCTAATCCGGCGCGCGCCGCGTAGGCTGCGGCCGAGGCGGCGGTGTTGCCCGTCGAGGCGCAGACAACGCCCCGCGCGCCGCTCTCGACGGCCTTGGAGACGGCGACCGCCATGCCTCGGTCCTTGAACGACCCGGTCGGATTCGCGCCCTCACACTTGAGCCAGATTTCGAGTCCGAGTCGCTCCGAGACCCGGTTCGCCCGAATGAGTGGTGTCGAGCCCTCGCCCAGCGTGACGAGCGGCGTCGTCTCGGAGAGCGGCAGCGCGGCCCGGTAGCGCTCGAGCACTAGACGCCCCGCTCGACGACGAGGCGCAGGGCATCCGGCCTCCCGCGCACCTCCGGCAGCGCCGCGATTGCGTCGAGCGCCGCCTCGAGCTTCCCTGACGGTGCCGTGTGTGTGACGACGTCGAGAGCCGCCGACCCGTTGACCAGGTGCTGTGTCAGGCGCGCAATCGAGACGCCCTCGTCGGCGAAGCGCTCGGCGACGTGCGCGAGGGCGCCGGGGCGGTCGGCGACCTCGATCCGGACGTAGTAGGCAGCCGGCAAGTCTCCCGGCGGCAGCTTCTCGAGCGTGCGCCAGCTGGCGTCGCCCTGGAGGAACCCGGTTCCAGTCGTCCCGAGCACGCTGACCAGGTCGGCGACGACGGCGGACGCCGTCTCGATCCCGCCGGCACCCGGGCCTTCGAGCATCAGCTCACGGATCGCGTCCCCCTGCAGCATGACGGCGTTGAACGCGCCCGCGACCGACGCGAGCGGATGCTCCAGGGCGACGAGTGCGGGGCCGACGCGCACGTCCACGGCGTCGTCCAGGAGCGTCGCAGTGCCGACGAGGCGGACGACCGCGCCCAGCGAGCGGGCTGCCTCGATGTGCTCCGGACGGAGACTCTCTATTCCTTCGTACGCGACATCGTCGACGAGCACCCGCGAGCCGAACGCGACCGTGGCGAGGATCGCCATCTTGGCGGCGGCGTCGGCGCCGTTCACGTCCTCGGCGGGGTCGGCCTCGGCGTACCCGAGCCGTTGCGCCTCTGCGAGCGCATCCTCGTAGGCGGCGCCGCTCTCCATCCGCGTCAGGATGAAGTTCGTCGTGCCATTGACGATCCCGAGCACCCGGTGAACGTTCGTGGCGACGAGTGACTCGCGTAACACCTTGATCACGGGAATCGCAGCGCAGACGGAGGCCTCGAAGCTGAGCTGCACGCCGGCCCCGGACGCCGCCGCGAAGAGCTCCGCGCTGCGACGTGCGAGCAGCTGCTTGTTCGCGCTGACGACGGGCTTCCCCGCCCGCAGCAGGTCGAGCACGTAGCCGCCGGTAGGTTCGAGTCCTCCCATCACCTCGGCCACGAGCACGATCGACGTGTCCTCGAGGATGGATGTGAAATCGGTTGTCAGCACCCCTTCGCCGGTGGGGAAGTCGCGCTCCTTGTCGGGGTTGCGGACGAGCGCCTTCACGACCCGCAGCCGGTGACCGGTTGCCCGCTCGATCTCGTCGCCGCCCTCCGCGAGCATGCGGTTGACGGCGGCACCCACGGTGCCGTAGCCGAGCAGCGCAACCGGGACGTCGACCGAAGCCATGTTGGAGCCTATCGGCGTCACGCTAACGGTTGCTTATGCTACATTCATGTACATAACCGAGGCAGTTGGCATCGCCGAGTTGCGGCAGAACCTCAGCCGCTATCTCCGCCGCGTCGAGCGCGGCGAGCGGCTGCTCGTCACTGATCGGAATCGACCTGTCGCCGAGCTCGGCCCGCCGCCCGCGACCGGCGCCGCGCTCGATCGCCTGATCGCTGAGGGCCGCGTCTCGCGCCCCCTACGACACGCTCTACCTCCGCCGCTCTCACTCGACGGCGATCCGTACGCGCTCAGCCGCGCGCTCGACGAGATCCGCGACGAGCGTTAAGAACGCGTCGAGGTGGCGATCTTCTACGCCGACTCCTCGGCGCTCGTGAAGCTCGTCCGCGACGAGCCCGAGAGCGGGCCGCTGCGTCTCTTCCTGGCCGACGCCGACCTCGTATCGTCCGAGCTCGTGCTGACGGAGCTGCCGCGGGCGATCAGGCGTGCGGCCTCCCACGACCCCCGCCTGCCGCTGGAGCTGCTGCTGTCGCGCACCGGCGAGATCCTCGAGGCGCTCGGCCTGCACCCTCTTGAGCGGGCCGTGCTGCTCGCAGCCGGAGCGGTCACAGAGCCGGCGCTGCGATCGCTCGATGCGATCCACGTCGTCGTCGCCGCAATCCTCTCTCCAATCGACGGCTTCGTCAGCTACGACGAGCGTCAGGCCGCCGCAGCTCGGCTCGCGGGGTTTCGCACGGTCGCGCCCGGTACCTGAGCGGCGGTACCGACACCGGGCGGCACCCCCCACGAGAGCCGTGGCGAGACGGTCACCGTCGTAGTCGACCGCCGTGCGTGATCGGAGACGAGCAGGACGACTGAGGTACCCGTCAATCTCGTCACGCGTGCGGAGGCTCCGGAACGACCCAGATCACCGGCTCCTCCGAAGGTGCGAAGCCCTGTCGGCGATAGAAGTCAATGCTCTCGTCGCTCGGCCACACCATCATCAGCTCCACGTCGGCCTCGGCCGCACGCGCCTGCGCGCGTTCGATCAGCGCACCTCCAATGCCGCGACCTCGAAAGTCGGGTCGTGTGTAGACGTTCGTGAGGTAGGCGATTCGCCTGCGCTCCCGTGTCGGCCGTGGCACTTTGTCGACGTAAGCAACAAACGCGTGCGAAACAATCTGCCCGTCCACTTCCGCGACCCAGACGTGCCACCGCCCGGACTCGATCGCGTCGCGCATGAACTTCTGAGCGTCGTCTAGGTAGGTGGGTGACTCGGCTTCGTCACCTCCGGTTGTGTCCTCGAAAGTGAACTCACGCCTCATCGCAATGAGTGTCGGAATGTCCTGCTCGACGGCGAGTCGGAACCGTGCCACGGGCACGGTCTCATTCTAGGGCTACCGAGGAACGAGCGGCCGCGGCGCCTGGCCCGCAGCGCGCGCCCGACCGGCAGCGCGGAGTGCCCGGCGGTAGGCGGCCGCCGGCGTCGGGCCGCTCGCCATCACCTCGCCGGTCGAGCGCATCTCGATGCCCCGATCGGCTGCCCCGGCGAAGCGCTCGCTCGGGAAGATCGCCTCCTTCGCCCACGCGCGGTCGGGTACCGCGCGCTCCGGCAGGCCAAGCTCCGCAAGCCTGTCGCCGAGCAGCAGCCGGCAGGCGTGATCCACAAGGGGCACCCCGGTTGCCTTGGCGACGAACGGGATCGTCCGCGAGGCCCGGGGGTTCGCTTCGAGCACGTAGATGTCGCCCCCGTGCAGGGCGAGCTGGAGGTTGAGGAGCCCGCGAGCCCTGAGGCCGTGTGCCAGCGTCACCGCGAGCTCGCGGATCTCCGCCTCGAGGCCGCGCCCGACGGAGGGAGCCGGAATCACGCAGGCGGAGTCGCCCGAGTGCACCCCGGCCCGCTCGACGTGCTCGAGGATCGACGCGACCCAGGCATCGTCGCCGTCGCAGAGGATGTCGACGTCGAGCTCGAGCGCACCCTCCAGAAACCGGTCGACGAGCGCCGGGAGGTTCAGCTCCAGCTCCTCCTCGCGGCGGATCACCCGCATCCCGCGGCCGCCCAGGACATAGGACGGGCGAACGAGCACGGGAAAGCCGATCCGCGCGGCAACGGCGAGCGCCTCCTCGGTCGTCTCTGCGTGGCCCCAGGCGGGCGCGCGCAGGCCGAGCTCTCCGAGCAACGCCCCGAAGCGGGCGCGATCCTCCGCCGCCTCGATCGCCGGCAGGGGATCGCCGAGAAGGGGCGCGCCGGCGTCCGCGAGGCGGCGCGCGAGCGAGAGCGGGGTCTGTCCCCCCAGCGAGACGACGACACCGAGCGGGCGTTCGAGCTCGACGACGTCGAGCACGTGCTCGAGCGTGACCGGCTCGAGGTAGAGCCGGTCGCAGGTGTCGTAGTCGGTCGAGACGGTCGCCGGATTTGAGTTGACCAGCACGACTTCGTGCCCGAGCGCGCGAAACGCCTGTGCCGCCCGCACGCAGCAGTAGTCGAACTCGATCCCCTGACCGATCCGGTTCGTGCCGGAGCCGAGGACGATGATCGCGCCGCTCGCCGAAGGCAGGTCGTCGCCGAGCTCGTGCGACAGGTAGTAGTAGGGCGTCTGCGCTTCGAACTCGCCCGCGCACGAGTCGACGGCGAGGCGCCCCGGGGGCGCGCGACGAGCCCGCACCTCGGCCTCGGGTACCTCGAGCAGGCGAGCGACCCGCGCGTCGGGCAGGCCGAAACGCTTGGCGGCGCTCACGTCCCCGGTCCGCGCAAGCTCGGCCTCAGCCGCGCGGATCGATTCGAGCTCGGCGACGAAGTACGGGTGCAGGCCGGGTATCTCCGGCAGCGCGTCCCCGGCCTCGACGCCCTCGAGCGCCTTCAGGAGTGCCTCGGGGAAGGTGCGTCCGATCCCCAGCGCCTCGCCGACCGCCTTCATCTCGGTCCCGAGCGTCGGATCGTTGCCGGGGAACTTCGCGAAGTCGAAGCGCGGCGCCTTGACCGCGACATAGTCGAGCGCTGGCTCGAACGCGGCGCTTGCGGTGCCCGTGATGTCGTTCGGCAGCTCGTCGAGCGTGTAGCCGACGGCGAGGAGAGCGGCGAGCTTCGCGATCGGGAAGCCGGTCGCCTTCGAGGCGAGCGCCGACGAGCGGGAGACGCGCGGGTTCATCTCGATCAGCGCCAGCTCCCGCGTCAGGGGCTCATAGGCGAACTGGACGTTGGCTCCGCCCGTTGCGACTCCGACCGCGCGAGCACACGCAAACGCGGCGTCGCGTAGCCGCTGCAGCTCCCCGTCCGGAAGTGTCTGCTGCGGCGCGACAGTCCACGAGTCGCCGGTGTGAACGCCAACGGGATCGAGGTTCTCGATCGAGCAGACGACGACGCAGTTGCCAGCCGTGTCGGCGACGACCTCGAGCTCGAACTCCTGCCAGCCCTCGAGCGAGCGCTCGACGAGCACCTGCCCGATCGGGCTGGCGGCGAGACCGTGCTCGATCCGAGCGGCCAGCTCGGCCCGACTGTGCGCCAGGCCACCGCCACGCCCGCCCAGCGTGAAAGCGGGCCGCACGACTGCAGGCACAGGACAGCTTTCGAGTTGCGCGAGCGAGGTGACGACGACGCTCTCCGGCACGGGTAGGCCCGCGGCCGCCATCGTTGCGCGGAAGAGGGCACGGTCCTCCGCCGTCCGAATCGCCTCCAGGTTCGCACCAATCAGCTCGACGCCGAACTCGTCGAGGATGCCGGTTGTCGCGAGCTCGACCGCGATGTTCAGCGCGGTCTGCCCGCCGAGCGTGGGGAGGAGCGCATCCGGCCGCTCGGCAGCCACAATCTCCGCCACCGTCTCGGCGTCGAGCGGCTCGAGGTAGGTCGCATCGGCCCACTCCGGGTCGGTCATGATCGTCGCGGGATTTGAGTTGGCGAGAACGACCCTGTAGCCCTCGCCCCGCAGGGCGCGGCAGGCCTGCACGCCCGCGTAGTCGAACTCGCAGCCCTGACCGATCCGAATCGGCCCGGAGCCGACGATCAGAATGCTGCGAAGGTCGGTGCGCTTCGGCATGTCGAGGCGATCCAGTCGAAGAAGGGAACGGCATCGCGCGGTCCCGGAGCCGCCTCGGGGTGGAACTGGAGCGTGGCGAAGCCGTCGCCCGTGAGACCCTCGACGGTGCCGTCGTTGAGCGACACGTGGCTCACCTCGGCGCCCGCGCCGGGCGCAACGGCGAAGCCGTGGTTCTGCGCCGTCACGAGCACGCGGCGGGTGCCGGCGACCCGGACAGGGTGGTTCGCCCCGCGGTGCCCGAAAGGGAGCTTGAACGTCTCGAGCCCGAGTGCGAGCGCGACGAGCTGATGACCCAGGCAGATACCGAAGAGAGGCGCGCGCCCGAGCAGTTCTCGCACGGTCTCGACCGGGCCCTCCAGCTGGGCCGGGTCGCCCGGGCCGTTGCCTATCAAGACAACAGCGGGATGCAGATCGAGGATCGCCCCGGCCGTCCACGTTCCCGGGACGACCACGGCCTCCAGGCCACGGTCGACGAGCCGCCGCACGATCGACCGCTTGCAGCCGAGATCGAGCAGGACGACCCGCGGGCCCGAGCCGAGCGAGTACGGCCTCGGTGTGCAAGCCTCGAGAGCCGGCGGGGGAGAGGCCAGGGCCGGCTCCTCCTGCATCCGCGGCCAGTCGAGGTGCGGCTGCGCCAGGGCGCGGGCGTGGAGCTCCTCGGGCGACGCGGTGCCGAGTGCGCAGCGCTGGGCGCCGTCGGTACGCAGCCGCCGCACGAGCGCGCGCGTGTCGACCTCCTCGAGCGCCACGACGCCGCGCGCGGCGAGCCAATCCGACCACTCCGGGCGCGAGCGGCGCATGACGACGCCTTCGGTCCACACCCGGTCGGACTCGAGTAGCCGCTCGTCGACGCCGTAGTTGCCGATCAGCGGGTACGCGAAGGTCAGCACCTGTCGTGCATAACTCGGGTCGGTCACCGCCTGCTCGTAACCGGCGGACGCGGTCGAGAAGCAGGCCTCGCCCGCGGCAACACCGGCCGCGCCGGCGGCACGACCGGTGAAGATGGTGCCGTCTTCGAGCACGAGGGCCGCTTGCATATCAGTCATATTATCTGCATAATATCGCGATGTCCATCGCGACGACAATACTCGGCGCCGCAGGGTACGCCGGGCAGGAGACACTCGATCGCGTCCTCTCCCACCCGGAGCTCGAGCTCGTGGCGCTCGGGTCGGATTCTCTGGCGGGCGCGCCGGCCTCCACGCTCGACCCGCGGTTGAACGGCGAGCTGCCCGCCTTCGTCACGAACGACGAGGCGCTCGCCGCGAGCGCAGAACTCGTCTTCTGCTGTCTCGACCACGAGCGCGCGGCGACACTCGAGCGCTCCTCCGGCGGCGCCGCCGTGATCGATCTCTCCGGGGCACATCGGCTGACGGATGCTGCGCTCTACCCGGAGTGGTACGGCTTCGACCATCCTCGTCCGGGCGCCTGGTCGTACGGCCTGCCCGAGCTCTGGCCGCCCGCGGGGCGCCTGATCGCCAACCCTGGCTGCTACGCGACGGCCGCGCTGCTCGCGCTCGTGCCGCTCGTCGATATGATCGAGCCGCACGGGGTCGTCGTGGACGCGAAGTCGGGCGTCTCGGGCGCGGGCAGGGCGCTGAAACCGGCCTCGCACGCGGCGGTTGTACTCGAGAACGTGACGCCGTACAAGGTGGGCGAGCACCAGCATGCGCCCGAGATCGAGCAGGCGCTCGGCTTTCCGGTCTGCTTCGTCCCGCACCTGTTGCCGATCCGCCGCGGCCTGATCGCCACCGTCTACGTTCAGCCCCGCGGCGACGTGCGCGACGCGCTCGAGACCGCGTACGCGGCCGCTCCGGCCGTCACCGTGCTGCCGGCGGGCATCGCACCCGAGCTCTCGCGGGTGCAGGGCAAAGACGGCGCCGAGATCGGCGTCTTCAGCGACCGCTCCACCGGAACGGCGATCGTCGTGTGCGCGCTCGACAACCTCGGGAAGGGCGCCGCCGGGCAGGCAGTCCAGAACGCGAACCTCGTCCTGGGTCTCGACGAGACGGCCGGACTCCGGCTGAGCGGGGTGCCGGTGTGAGCGTCACGGCCGCAAAGGGCTTTGTCGCCGCTGGGGTTCATGCCGGGATCAGGCGGAGCGCCAGGGATCTCGCCCTCGTTCGCTCGACGGTGCCTGCCGTTGGAACCGCGATGCTGACGGTGAATCGAGTGCAGGCGGCGCCCGTGCTCGTCACGAGGGATCATCTCGCGGCCGCCGAGCCACAGGCGGTCGTGATCAACTCGGGCGTGGCGAACGCGGCAACGGGTGAGCGTGGGCTGCTCGACGCGATCGCGACGGCGGCCGAGGCGGGTCGCCTGCTCGGCCTGCAGACCGAGGAAGTGCTCGTGCTCTCCACTGGCGTGATCGGGCCGCTGCTCCCGCTCGAGCGTGTGCTCGCCGGGTTGCGCGAGGCCGTCCCGGCCCTGACGGTGGAGGGCGGCGCGGACGCGGCGACCGCGATCCTGACCACCGACACCTGCACCAAGGAGGCCGCCGTCAGCCTCGACGGCTTCACGGTCGGCGGCATGGCCAAGGGCTCGGGAATGATTCACCCGCAGCTTGCGACGATGCTCGCGATCCTCACGACCGACTACCCGCTCGGGTCAGGCGAGGCGGGCGCGTTCCTCCGGCCGGCTGTCGACAAGAGCTTCAACTCGATCTCGGTCGACGGCGAGTGCTCGACGAACGACACGGTCTGCCTGCTCGCAAACGGCGCCAGCGGCGTTGCTCGCTCGCCTACGACCGACGCCGCTTTCACCCTGGCGCTCGGCCGGGTGTGCCAGCAGCTCGCCGAGCAGATCGTCGCCGACGGCGAGGGCGCGACGACCGTCGCCGAGATCGAGGTAACGGGCGCCGAGGACGCCTTTCAGGCGCGAGCGATCGCCGCCCGGATCGCCACCTCGCCGCTCGTCAAGACGGCGCTCTTCGGTCGCGATGCGAACTGGGGGCGCGTGCTCGCGGCGGCCGGATCGGCGCCGTACAACGGCGGCTTCGCGCACCTCGACCCCGACCGGGTCAGCCTTTCCTACAACGGCGTTACGGTGCTCGAGCACGGCACGCCGCAGGGCGTCGAGCCCGACGTCTCGACCGGCGGGTATCGCATCGAGCTCGATCTCGGACTCGGTTCCGGGAGCGCGAGCTACCTGACGAGCGACCTCTCCTACGAGTACGTGAAGATCAACGCGGACTACCGGACATGAGACCCGTCGTCGTCAAGCTCGGCGGTGCGGTGGCCGCGGCTGCGGCGGACTTCGTGTTGGCGCTCGCCGGGCGCCAGCCGGTCGTTGTCGTTCACGGCGCCGGGGCTCAGATCTCGGCGGAGCTGGAGCGACGCGGCCTGGAAGTCAGCTTCGTCTCGGGCCGGCGGGTGACGTCCGCGGCGGCGCTCCAGGTCGTGCGCGCGTCCCTGGCCGACGTCAACGCCGCGGTCTGCGCAGCTCTCGGCGAGCGCGCCGTGTCGCTCTTCGGCGACGAGATCGGCCTTCGGGCGACGCTGATCCCGGAGCTCGGCTACGTCGGCGAAGCGGAACCATCGGCGCCGCCCGCGATCACGATCGCCCTGAGTGCGGGCCTGATCCCGGTTGTCGCGCCGCTCGCGGCCGGCCCCCTGAACGTGAACGCCGACGAGGCGGCTGCGGCGCTGGCGGTCGGGCTCGACGCGGAGCGGCTGCTCTTCGTCAGCGACGTCCCGGGACTGCTGCTCGGAGGCGCCGTCACCGCCGCGATCAGCGTCACCGAGGCGCAGCGACTGCTCGATGCAAACGTCCTCTCCGGCGGGATCGTGCCCAAGCTCGAAGCGGCGCTCGGCGCCACGCGCAACGGCGTCCGCGCCGAGATCGGCGCCACGGCGGTGGTGGCGTGAACGAGGACGTCCGCTCGGGACGTGTCCGGAGCTTTAAGCCACGGGTGACGTCCGCGTGAGCACGGTCGGTCACGCTCCAGCCCTGCTGCCGACCTACGTCCGGCACGACCTGACCTTCGTCTCCGGTGAGGGCTCCTGGCTCGTCGACGCCGACGGCAGGCGCTACCTCGACCTACTGGCCGGGATCGCCGTGGTCTCGCTCGGTCACCGTCATCCGGCGCCTCTCGGCGCAGCCCACGCCCAGCTCGACGTGCTCTGGCACGTCTCGAATCTCTACTCGACCGAGCCGATGTCCCGGCTCGCGAGCCTCCTCTCCGAGCGCTTTGGCGGCTCGAGCGCGTTCTTCTGCAACTCCGGTGCGGAGGCAGTCGAAGCGGGCCTGAAGTGGGCACGAAAGGTCACCGGCAGGCCCGTTGTGGTCGCGCTCGAGGGATCGTTCCACGGCCGCACCCACGGTGCGCTCGCCGTCACGGGCCAGCCGGCGAAGCGAGCCGGCTGGGAGCCGCTCGCACCGGCGGCGCGCTTCGCGCATCCGAACGACCTCGTCTCGCTCGAGGCCGCGCTCGGCGGCGACGTCGGCGCGATCTTGCTCGAACCCGTCCTCGGCGAGGGCGGCATCATCCCGCTCGAGCGTGGGTTCGTCGAGGCTGCGCGCGCGCTTGCCGACGCGCACGGTGCGGTGCTCCTCTTCGACGAGGTGCAATGCGGTCTCGGACGGACCGGCTCGTTCTTCGCCTGGCAGCAGCTCGGCGTCAAGCCGGATGCGCTCGCGCTCGCCAAGGCCCTCGCGAACGGCCTCCCGATCGGCGCCTTGCTCGTCGCCGACGAGTCGCCGACCGGATTCGAGCCTGGCGACCACGGGAGCACCTTCGGCGGAAATCCCGTCGCTGCAGCCGCGGCGTGCTCCGTCGTCGAGATGATCGACGATGGGCTGCTCGCAGCCGTTCAGGCGCGCGGAGCGCAACTGGCGGCGGGGCTCTCTGCGCTCCCCGGCGTGGTCGCGACGCGCGGGCGGGGTCTGATGCTCGGCGCCGATCTCGACCGGCCCGCCGCTCCCGTCGCCGCCGCGGCGCTTGCGGCCGGGCTCGTCGTCGGTACCGCGGGTGAGCACACGCTGCGGCTGACGCCGCCGCTCACGATCTCGGCTGATGAGGTGCGGCACGGGCTCGAGCTGCTGGAGGAGGTGCTCGCGTGAACAAGTTCGAGCGCCAGGGCGCGATCTTGCGCCTCGTCCGGGCGCAGGAGCTGTCGACGCAGGCCGATCTCGCACGCGCACTGAGCGAGCAGGGGCTGGAGGCGGTGCAGGCGACGATCTCCCGCGACATCGCCCAGCTCGGCCTCGTGAAGGTGCGCGGCCCGCAGGGCCGGCTCGTCTATTCCCTTCCCGGCGCAGCGGATCTCGATCGCCTGAGCGAGCTGACGTCGGCGCTCCGCCGGCTCGTCGTCGGGCTGGAGCCGACCGGCAACCTCGTCGTCATTCGCACGGCACCGGGCAACGCGAACGCGCTCGGGCGCGCCTTCGACGACGCCGACCTGCCCGAGGTCGCCGGCTGTGTGGCCGGCGACGACACGATCTTCGTCGCGGCGCGTGAGGGCACGACGGGCTCCGAGCTCGCTCAAGGGCTTCGACACCACCTGGAAGGAGACACGTAGCGATGGGGTCATTAGGGGCAAGGACAGCAGTGCTCGCCTATTCGGGCGGGCTCGACACGAGCTGCGCGATCGCGTGGCTGAAGGAGGATTACGGCTTCGACGAGGTCGTGGCGGTGCTGGTGGATGTTGGGCAGGACGCCGATTTCGAGCCGGCGATCGCGCGCGGGTACGCGGCCGGCGCGACCGAAGTCGTGCTCGTCGACCGGAAAGACGCCTTCGCAGACGACCAGGTGGCCAAGGCGCTTCTCACGAACGCGCTCTACGAAGGGAAGTACCCGCTCGTGTCGGCCCTCTCGCGGCCGGTGATCGCCGAGAGCGTCGCCGGCATAGCGGAGGAGCTCGGCGCGGAAGCCGTCGTGCACGGCTGCACGGGCAAGGGAAACGACCAGCTCCGCTTCGAGCTCGCCTTCAAGGCGCGCTATCCCGGCGTGAAGGTGATTGCGCCGCTGCGCGACAAGATCTGGACGCGCGACGAAGAGATTGCCTTCGCGGAAGCCCGCGGCATCCCTGTCGAGGCGAAGGCGGAGAAGCCGTTCTCGGTCGACGACAACCTCGTCGGTCGCGCGATCGAAGCGGGCGTGCTCGAGGACCCCTGGGCGGCGCCGCCCGAGGACGCCTTCGAGCTGACCGGCTCGCCGCTCGAGGCGCCCCCGGCGACGGAGGTCGTGATCGGCTTCGAGTGCGGCCTTCCGGTCTCCATCGACGGCGAGCAGCTCTCGCTGGCGGAGCTCCTCGCATCGCTGAACGCTCTCGCCGGCCCGTACGGGATCGGTCGGATCGACATGATCGAGAACCGCGCTGTGGGGATCAAGAGCAGGGAGCTGTACGAGGCGCCGGCCGCGATGACGCTGATCGAGGCGCACGGCGCGCTTGAGGATCTCGTGCTCACGAAAGCCGAGCTCGACCTCAAGCGGGAGCTCTCTGCCAAGTGGGCGCAGCTCGTCTACGAGGGCCTCTGGTTCAGCCCGGTACGCGAGGCGATCGACGCCTTCGTTGCGACGACTCAACTGTTCGTGACGGGGGAGGTGCGCGTGCGGCTCGGGCCGGGCGCGGCCACCGTCACCGGGCGGCGCTCGGAGTTCGCGCTCTACGCGGAGACACTCGCTTCCTACGGCGCGGGCGAGACTTTCCCGCACGCGGCCGCCGAGGGTTTCATCACGGTGAGCGCGCTCGAGACCGAGCTGGCGGCGGCGCGCGAGCGGAAGGTCGCGCTGGCGTGACGCTCTGGGCCGGGAGGGTTGGCGGCGAGCTCGCCCCGGCCGTCTGGGACTTCCTCCGCGCCGACGATGCGGAGCTCCTGCCGTACGACTGCGAGGCGACGCTGGTGCATGCGCGGCGGCTTGCCGCGGGCGGAATCCTGTCTGCGGAGGAGCTCGAGGAGGCGCGCGTCGGGCTCGCTGCGATCGCGGCTGGCGGCGTGGTCGAGGAGAGCGACGAGGACGTTCACTCGGCGATCGAGCGGCTGCTCGGCCCGGTCGGGCGCAAGCTGCACGCCGGCCGCTCGCGGAACGATCAGGTGGCCGCCGCGTTCCGGCTCTACGTCACCGACGCTTGCGCGGAGGCGGACGAGGCGCTGCTGGCGTTCGCCGCGGTCCTCCTCGACCGTTCCGAGGAGGAGGCGGAGACGCCGATGCCCGGCTACACGCATCTGCAGCGAGCGCAGCCCGTCACGTTCGGCCACCACCTCCTCGCGTGGGTGGAGATGCTCGAGCGCGACCGGACGCGCTTCGCGTTCGCGGCCGCCCAGGCGCGGCCCTCTCCGCTCGGCGCCGGCGCCCTCGCCGGCTCGACCTTGCGGCTTCCACCGCCGGCGGAACCGATGCGGAACTCGCTCGACGCAGTCGCGGATCGCGACTTCGCACTCGACTATCTCTATGCAGTCGCCGTTCTCTTCGGGCACCTCTCGCGCATCGGTGAGGAGCTCTGCCTCTGGGCGAGCTCGGAGTTCGGCTTCGTTGTCCTGCCCGAGTCGGCCGCGACCGGGTCGTCGATGATGCCGCAGAAGCTGAATCCGGATGTTGCCGAGCTCGCCCGCGGCAAGGCCGGCACCGCGATCGGGCGGCTGACGGGGCTGCTCGCCGTCGTGAAGGGGCTGCCGCTCGCGTACGACCGTGACCTGCAGGAGGACAAGGCGCCCGTCTTCGCAGCTCGCCGGGACGTGGCGGGCGCCCTCGGTGCCTTGACCGTCCTCGTTCGCGAGCTCGAGCTCGACCGCGGCCGGCTCGCGGCTGCGGCCGGAGATCCGGCCGCGCTCGCCACCGACGCGGCAGAGGTGCTCGTCGCCTCCGGAGTGCCGTTCCGCGACGCGCACGAGGAGGTCGCAGCGCAGGTTCGTGCCGGGACGTTCGTGCCCCCGCCGGCAGGCGTTCGCGCAGCGCCGGGGCCGGGTGGCGCGGTGGCAGCGGTCGGGGCCGCCCGGATACGGTGGGGTCTGTGACGCTCCCACCTCCGCTGAAGGTCGACCTCGCCGGCCGCTCGCTCGTCCGCCTGCGCGACTGGATGCCGTCAGAGCTCGACCGCGTGCTCGATCTCGCGCTCGAGCTGAAGTCCCTCCAGGCACTGCGCGAGCCACACCGGCTGCTCGAAGGCCGAACCCTCGGCCTGCTCTTCCGTCAGAGCTCGACGCGCACCCGCGTCTCGCTCGAGGTCGCAGCAGCGCATCTCGGTGCGACAGCCCTGTACCTCGACTGCGGGCAGCTCCAGCTCGCGCGGGGCGAGTCGATCGGAGATACCGCCCGCGTGCTCTCGCGCTACCTGGACGCGCTCGCGATCCGCACCCACGAGCACGCGGAGGTGGAGGAGCTTGCGGCGTCGGCGACCGTGCCGGTGCTGAACGCTCTCAGTGCGGCCGCGCATCCGCTGCAGGCACTAGCCGATCTGCTCACGATCCGCGAGCGCTTTGGGGCGCTTGCAGGCGTCCGCGTCGCCTGGGTCGGCGACGGCAACAACGTCTGCGCCTCGCTCGCCGAGGGCTGCGCGGTCGTCGGCGCCGAGTTCGTTTGCGCGGCACCGGCCGGCTACGAGCCGGAGAGCAGTGCGATCGCGCTCGTCGCCGACCCGCGCGAGGCGGTCGCGGGCGCACACGTCGTCGTCACCGACGTCTGGACGAGCATGGGGGAAGAGGCCGAGCGGGAGCAGCGGCACGCGGCCTTCGCCGGCTACACGGTCGACCACGCGCTGCTCCAGCTCGCGGATCGCGAGGCGATCGTCCTTCACTGCCTGCCCGCGCACCCGGGCGAGGAGATCGCGGCCGACGTCCTGTACGGCCCGCAGAGCGCGGTCTGGGACGAGGCCGAGAACCGCCTCCACACGTCGAAGGCCGTGCTGGCGCTCGTCGTCGCCTGAGCGGGCGCCGGGCGGAATCGATCGACCTAGGTTTCGTCCCCGTGGTTGGCCCCCACGTCCTCGATCACCTCTCCGTAGGCGCCGCCGAGCAGATCGAAGAGGGCTTGGCGTTCTGGACGCAGCGCAATCAGCACTCGGTCGAGGCGCTTCCGCCCTTCGGCCGTGACGACGACCCGTGCGACCCGCCGGTCGTCTTCGTCATGCACCCGCCGCACGAGTCCGGTCTCTCCGGCACGATCGACCAGCTCCGTGACCGAGTGCGGCGCGAGGGACAGTTGCGCAGCTAGCTCCGTGATGCTGAGGCGCCCGGACTCGCTGCCTTTGATTATGAGGAGGAGGTCGTAGCGCTGTGGTGTGAGGCCGTTCGCCCGCGAGATTCGGTGCGTCTCGTGGAGAAAGCGTCGGAGCGCGATCCGGAATGCGGCGACGGTCTCGTAGTCGTGTTGTGAGGGCTTTGTTCGCATCCGATCAACTTTCCGCGCATGCCGTTAGATCGCTCGTAACACGAGCATACTTGGTGAAGCTCGTACTACGAACCTTCTGCGGGAGCAGGAGCATAGAAGGAGGCTCTCATGGAGCGAGCAGGACGCAGGACGGGTATCACCGCAGGCGCGCTGCTCCTGACCGCAGCCGCCGCCTTGTCAGGCCTGGCGGGGAGCGTCGGCGCGCAGGCGCCGCCGTTGCGCTGCTCGACGCCGACGACGACCGGCACGGCGCAGGCGGACACGCTCAACGGGACGCCGGCGGCCGATCGCATCGTCGGCGGGGCCGGCAACGACCTTCTGAATGGTTTGCAGGGTAACGACTGTCTCGACGGAGGGATCGGGGACGATCAGCTCTCTGGCGCATCCGGGAACGATCGCCTCTTCGGCGAGGACGGCGACGACGACCTCTCCGGCGGCAGCGGCAACGATGTGATCTCGGGCGGCAATGGCTTCAACCTCATCGAAGGCGGCCTGGGCGCCGATCAGCTCCGCGGCGGACCGAGCCTCGACGACCTCAGCGGCGGCCGCGGAAACGACATCGTCTTCGGCGGCGATGGCTTCGACTACCTCTCCGGCGGCTTCGGCAACGACCAGCTGAACGGCGAGGCGGGCCTCGACGACATGGAAGGCGGCCTCGGCAACGACCGCCTCTTCGGGGCCGAGGGCGACGACCGCTTGAACGGCGGCCACGGCAACGACAACCTCGCCGGCGGCGACGGGAACGACCGCCTCGACGGCGGCGCCGGGATTGACCGCTTCGAAGCCGGCGCCGGCAACGACACGATCATCGCGGTGGACGGCGGTCCCGTGCAGGAGCGGGTCGGCTGTGGCCCCGGCCGCGACACCGTCTACGCCGACATCAACGACCGCGTCTTCGGCTGCGAGCTCATCTACCGCGTGAGGGCGTCGGTGAGGTAATCCGAGGATCTATGGGGGAAGGCGCGACGCTCTCCCCATCCACGGGCGCACCAACTGCGCCTCCCATGAACGTTCCACCCAGGAACGTTCCACCCAGACCGGAAGGAGCAACGATGAAACGCAGCATGAACCGATCGGTGTTGATAGGAGCGGCGGCAGCCGTCCTGCTCGTCCTGGCGGCAGCGGCAGGGTTCGCCGGGAGCGGCTCCGCCGCAAGTCAGGTTGCACCCTCGAACCAGAATCCGCCCACGCTCTCGGGAATGGCAGAGGTCGGAAAGACCCTCACTGCCAACAGGGGCAGCTGGAGTGGAACGGAACCGATCAGCTACGTCTATCGGTTCCAGCGTTGCGACAAGGACGGCGGCGGCTGCTTCACCGGCGGCTCCACGACGCAGCGCATCTTCAAGGTCACGGCTACCGACGTTGGCAAGACCATCCGTGTCCGCGTCACCGCCACCAACAGCGATGGCTCTGCGAACGCGACGTCGGTACCGACGGCGGTGGTCCGTCCCGCCGCTGCCGCCCCCGCCCCCGCCCCCCCGCAACAGCCGGCTACAGGCTGCGCGGGTAACGCGCCGCTTCAGATCGCCAACATCGCGCAGCCGGACCGCCTACTGGTCGACCAGGTGCTCCTCAGCCCCAGCGTCGTCACCCGCTCGACCCTCACGCTCACGGTGCGCGTTCACGTCTCTTGCAAGGGCAAGTCGGTCCAGGGCGCGCTCGTCGAAACCGCGGCGGTGCCGTTCAACCAGTTCTCGTCACCGGGCGAGCAAACAACCGGCTCGGACGGTTTCGCTCTGATCACGATGAATCAGCTCGGCGGGTTTCCTGCTGCAGACCGGCAGCAACTACTCGTCCTCTTCGTCCGCGCGCGCAAGGCCGGGGAGACCCCCCCCGGCGGCATCTCGACCACCCGCCTCGGGTCGTCCTCCGTCAACCGGAACCGCGAGCCGACCAGTCAACCTCGCGGGGCGGCGCAGCGTTTTGCTGCGCCGCCCCGCGGAATCCAAGGAGAGCATGATGAGCAGGCAAGCTTGGTGAAGGACTGCGCCGTAAAACGCGCCGTTGAGCCGAGCAGCGCGACGACGGGTCGCCCGATGCCGGCAGCCTCGCACGGCTCCCCGTCCTCGCGTAGCGCACTGGGCACGGTCAGTTAGACATCCCATCCTCCGGAAGGTTTGGCAGCACCTGCGGGGCGGCTGAAGCCCCGCTGCGCAGGCTGATCGCGCCGCTGCCGGCGTGGGCCTCGCCGCCGACCTCGCAGAATGGAGCCTCGCACAGGGCGACCAAACCCCGGACGGCGCTCATCTTTCCGGCACAGGACGGCCAGCCGTGGAGCGACAGCCAGTTCCGCAACTGGCGGGCGCGCGTCTACGTGCCCACCGCCGAGCGCGTCGGCGTCGTCTCGCCGCGTCCCTACGACCTCCGCCACGGCTTCGCCTCGTTGCTACTGCGCGAGGGTGTGAGCCCGGTCGAGATTGCGGAGGAGCTGGGCCATTCCCTCGCTACACTTCTCGCCGTCTACTCCCACGTCATCCGCCGCTACCGGGGCAAGCCGAGCAAGAGCGCGGAGCACACCATCCGGCAAGCACGGTTGTCCCAAGAGTTGCCCAACGGATGCGACCGCGACGCAGGAGGATGACACGATAGGCCGGATTTGCAGGCCGTCTAGGTATCACGCGCCGACGTAGCTCAGCTGGTAGAGCACTTCACTCGTAATGAAGGGGTCCGCGGTTCGAGTCCGCGCGTCGGCTTACGAACGTCCTGCAAATTAGGCAATTCTGTTGTCGTGTAAGACGACACTTTGTTGTCCGCGGGTACGTCAGCTTGTGAGCGGATGTCTGATTTCCGTTTCACATACTTGCGTGGGCGGTCCAACCGCGCCGTGAAATCCTGACCGGGACTGATCGCATCGACATCGCGGAACACATGCGGGCCAGGTGCTACGCGTGGCCTTGCGCCGCGCCCCGATCCGTCCGCTCAAAATGTTGCTTCCCTCACCGTTCGCCGAGGCCGAACTGTCCTGAGATCGTCATGAACTCGAACGCGCGATCAGGATGCGCCATGGAGGAAGCGGGCTACGTTCGATTCGAACCCACTGGCCAAGGTTCATGCCCTTCTGGAAGGAACAGCGCGAACCCTGGGCCGCTGAAATGGCGGAACTCGCCGCCGCCGTCGAGGACGCAAAGAGAATCATCGCCGCCGGCATGGATCTCGGCGGGGTCGAGTACCTCGTGAACGCGCGCACGGGCGAGGCAACTTTCTACGACGTCAACGCTCTCTCGAACCTCGTTGCAAACCTGCCGGAAGTGAGCGGCCGTCCGCCCAACCTACTTCCCTAGATATCGAGTGAGGTGCGACGCGGCGGGCGAGCTTGCCGATGCTCGGAGGACGCGGGAAGCTCGGGCTCGTAGATTCCCTGCCGGTCGGCGTTCGGCAGGCCCTCCGGCTCGACGAGCCGCTGCGCGACGAGCAGGCGCAGCACCACCGCGACCGCGTCTTCCTGGGTGCGGGTGCGCGCGAGGGCGGCAACTGCTTCAGCGTGGTGCTCGCGCTCGGCCTCCGCACCGCGCGGGTACCGGGTAGCACCTTCCCTTGCTTGGTCGTCGTCGGCTGGTCGACGCACAGCCGGTACGCCCAGGCCGCCGCGCGGCCGTGGTGCTTGAGGACGACCGAGCCGAGGAACTTGATCGCCTCCGTGTCGAGCTTCGGCTGCTAGCGCGCGAGCGCCGCTCCGAGCGCAGCCGATGGCACCCCGCGTGCGGCAGCGCTTGTCGGTGCCGACCGGCCGGAGCGCGAGGTTGCGCTGCCGCTGCTCGGGCACGCATTGCGTGGCGGCGAGACGATCGTCTGCGACAAGGGCTACTCCGGCCGCGAGTTCTCCGAAGCAGTCGCCCGCTTGGGCGGACGGATCGTCCGTCCAGCCCGCCGCGACGAGTCCCAGCGCGGGCCGCGGCTGGCACCGATCCGCCAGCGGATCGAGTCGATCTTCTTCACCTGCAAAGACCTGCTCGCCCGCGTCGGCGCCAGCCTGCTCGCACTCGCCGCCTGCGTCAGCCTCAACCACCAACTCGGCCGACCCAGCCGCGCAATCGTCGACTACACCGCCTAACGCTGTGGAATCAATCATCTAGGCGTTCCGTAGTTCTCCGAAGCCGAATCGGCGTCCGCCCCGATGCCCGGAAGCAGCGTCTCGCCGAGCATGACTTCAACCCACCAAGGAGGTACGCGATGAAGGTCAAGGAGATCATGACCACCGGCGTCCGGACGGTTACGCCGGACACCACGCTCAAGGACGTCGCCGCCGTCCTCGTCGAGAACCGTATCTCGGGCATGCCGGTGTGCGACGCGGACGGGCGCGTGCTCGGCGTCGTCTCCGAGGCGGACATTCTCTTCAAGGAGTACGAGCCCGGGCAGCGTCTCGGCGGCCCGCTGGCCTGGCTCATTGACGGCAGGAGCGACGCCGCCGTCCTCAAGGCGGCGGCGACCACCGCGGCCGAGGCGATGACCGCCCCCGCGATCACGATCAACCCGCAGCGGCTCGTCGCCGAAGCCGCACGCGAGCTGATCGAACGCAACGTCAACCGGCTGCCGGTCGTTCAGGGCGAGACGCTCGTCGGTATCGTCACGCGCGCCGACCTCGTCCGCGCCTTCACCCGCTCGGACGAGGAGATCGCCCGCGAGATCCGCGAGGACGTCGTCTTGCGCTCGCTCTGGCTCGAGCCGGAGAGCGTCACGATCACTGTCGAGCGCGGCGCCGTCATGCTCACCGGCGACGTGGAGCGCCGCACCGACACCCGGCTGCTCGGGCGGCTCGTCGCTCGCATCCCGGGCATCGTCTCGGTGCAGAACGACGTGACGTGGCGCACGGACGACACCGGCCGAAGGGGCCGCGCGCTCGCGAGGAACCTCTGATAGAGAGCGAGCTTCGTCTCGGTACGCACCGCCGCCGTTACGCAAGTCGCCGGGACGCGGCAAGCCCCGCGTTGCGGCAAGCCCCGCGTTGCGGCAAGCCCCGCGTTGCGGCAGGCGCCGCTCGCGCAGCCAGGCCCGGTCGAAGCGGCTGCCGACACGCTCCGGGAGGCTCTGGAGCGTGTCGGCGCCCCCGCCCCCCCCCAACTGGCGAACGCCCCCCCCGGCCCCCCCCCCCCGGGGGGCGGGGGGCCCCCCCCCGCGCGGGGGGGGGGGGGGGGGGCCCCCCGCCGCCGCCCCGCACTACGTCGCGAACGCCGCCCGAGCCGCAGCCGTCGTCGGGTCGAAGTCGGCCTTGATCCGCATCGAGACCTCCTGCAGGTCCTGCCACAGCTGGTAGGGCGAGGGCCTGCCCCAGAACCAGTAGCCGACGTAGGATTTCGCGATCTTCAGGCCCGGCTCCAGGATCAACGTGTGCGGCACGGTCGCGGCGTGATGGGTGTCGGTGTACTCGCGGATGTCGAGCGCGGTCTGGAGCTCGAGATCTGCGTCGGCGAGGAACGTCCAGTGCGCTCCGGTCGAGAGCTTCAGCCTGGAGACGTCGTGCAGGTCGTTCGGGAGCACGGTCACGAGCTGCGTGAAGGCGACCGAGCTCCACTCGTGGAAGCGGAGCATCTCCCTCTGGTGCTGCCGTTCCCGCGGGCAGTGCTCGCCGCGGCCGAGCATCAGCACGAGCAGGTCGTCGCCCTGCAGCTCGGACAGCCGGTGCAGCTCGCCCGCCTCGTCCGGGAGCTCGAAATCGCGCAAACCGCTCCCGGGGGTCAGGTTCTCGGACATTGGGTTCCTTTCAGGCTCAGCCGGATCCGGTAGACGCTGGTCTCGGCGGTGATGTGGAGGGCGTGGCCGTCCGCGCCGCCCCAGGCGAGGTTGTGCGGTGCCTCCGGCAGGACGAGCGTGCCCAGGTGCTCGCCGTCCGGGGAGAGCAGCCAGACGCCGCCCGGGCCGCAGACGTAGAGGTTGCCTTCGACGTCGACCTTGATCCCGTCGATCGCATCCTCGCCCGACGCATCGGTCATGTCGAAGAACACGTCGCTCTCTCCGGTCTCGGGGTCGATCCGGAGGACGATCTTCCGGTCGGGCTCCCACTTGCCGACGTAGAGCCAGCGCTCGTCGGGCGCGAGCGCGAGCCCGTTCGGGCCGGCGAGCGCGGCGGTGACGAGGGCGATCTCGCCGCCTGAGATTCTGAACACGCCGCTGAAGCCGAGCTCCGCATCGGCGGGATCGGCGAGGCCGAAGGGCGGGTCGGTGAAGAAGAGCGTCCCGTCCGAGCGGTAGACGAGATCGTTGGGGCTGTTCAGCCGCTTGCCCTCGTATGCGTCGGCGAGGATCGTCGTGTCGCCACGCGGATGACGCGGCGGTTGCCGTGCTGGCAGATCGTCAGGAGCCCGTCAGGGTCGAAGGTGAGGCCGTTCGAGCCCGGCTGGTGGTAGCGGCCGACGTCCAGGCCCGTGTAGCCGCTCTTCGAGCGGAAGACGGTGACCCCGCCGGGCTCCTGCCAGCGGTAGATCGTGTTCGTGTTCGGCGAGCTGAAGAGGAGGGCGCCGTCGCGCGTCCAGACCGGGCCTTCGGTGAACTCGAAGCCGCCGGCGATCCGCTCGAGCGTGGCGTCCGCGGGCACGATCCCGCCGCCGGCGCCCTGGAGCTCGAACGGCGCCTCCTCGGCGCGGGTGCGCTCTACCGCGTAGACGTCGAGCGTGGCCGAGCGCAGCCAGATGTAGTTCTGCGGAGGCGGAGATTGGACCGTTGATCCCGAAGACCGCGAGCTGGAAGGTCTGCCCTGGCCGCGCGTCGCTCGTCAGGACGACGCGGTTCGGAGCGTTGAAGCCGCCGACGACCTGTCCTCCCGTCTGGCCGAGCGCGGGCGGCAGCTGCCCGTCGACCCAGACCTCCGCGTAGTCGTCGACCACGACCTCGAAGACGACGGTCGCGCCGCTCGGATCGAGGTCGCCGATCCGCTCCGGGATCGTGACCGCGAGGCGGTACCAGTTGAAGCAGACGCGGCCGTTCGCGAGCCGGCGCAGCGTCTCCTCGGGCTGGAGCAGCTCCCAGCCCGAGTCGTCGTAGTCGGTGGCCTCGGCATGGGGGACGACGTCGTAGGTGCGGTTCGGCCGTCCGCCTGGCCCGAGCGGGTCGGCCTCCGAGCCGACGTCGACGAAGTCGATCTCGACGACGTCGGCGTCGCTGTAGCGCCAGCTTGTGCCAACGAGAGCAGCACCCGCGGGCGTCTGCAGGTCGACGATCGCGTCCGGACGGCCGGGCAGGAGCTCGGGCGGCCCCGGAAGCCGTGCTGCCGAGGTGCTGGTCTCGACAGTGGCCATCTCTAGGCCTCGACCTTGACGACGAAGTAGCGGAACGGATCGGAGACGTCGATGAACTGGTGCGGGACGCCACTCGGGATCGTGAGCACGTCGCCCTCGGCGAGCTGTTGCTCGGTGCCGCCCGCGATCGACGACTCGTGCAGCTCGCCGCCGGTGACGATCGTCGCGGTGCCCTCGATCACGTGCATCACGTCGACGTCGGACTCGTGGAGCTCGGGGGCGCCTGGAGCCTCGCGGAGACCGGCGTCGAGCTTGTACCGCTTCGCGTCGAGCAGGATCCCGCCGCCCGCTTCGACGACCGTGCGTGGGAAGAACGTCGCCTTGCCGTTGCCCTTCGAGGCGCCGGCCAGGCCGATCTCGGCCAGCTCCTGGTCCTCGTCGGCAGACGAGGCGCCGCTGACGCCGATCGCGCCGATCACGTAGTCGTTCTCGACGATCGGCATTCCTCCCTGGAGCGGCGCCGCACGCGCGAGGTGGAGCGCCGAGGGGCGGCCGCCGGAGGCCTGCTGCTCGAAGTCGCGGCTGGGGCGTCGATAGATCGCAGCGGTTCGGGCCTTGTCGGTGGCGACGCCGACGCTCGCGACCTGGGCCGCGTCTGGCCGCCACAGGTAGACGAGCTCGCCCTCGGCGTCGACGACGGCGACGACGGGCGCGACGCCGCGCGTGGTCGCCTCCGCGCCCGCGGCCCGCTCAGGACACCTGTCGCACAGGAGCTGCCCGGCTGAACACGCGTCACCCCGCGTCACGGTCAACGCAGGGTCAACAAGCGCTTACGAAACCGCCCGAGCCGTCCCGAGCCGATCGCGCGCAACCATGCGCGTTTGCCAGCCATCCCGAGCTGACGCCACTGCACCAGCATCCACTTTTAATCCCAAGGTCGCTGGTTCGATCCCAGCACGGCCCATCGCATCCGAGAGCAACCGAGAGGCACTGCCGCAGGCGACCCAGAGAGCCCGAGAGCTCACGAAGGCCCTCACCACACGAAGAATCCCAAGGTCACCGCCGGTACTCGAGCGCGACGGACCGCTGAACCGACCGGGCTACGTCGAGCTCGTGCCACACCGGATGACGGCGAGCCCTGAGGTCGTCTCCGTCGGCGGCCGAGGATGGTGCCTGTCGCGGCGCAGACGTCAGCGCAATCGAGATCGAGGCGGATTCAGCAGACGAGCTCCGCCACCTTCTCCTCGCTGAGGCAGGCGTCAGCGCACGCGAAGCACTCCTCGATACTTGCCTCGCCATCGCTGGTCTGACTGAGGTTGCCGCCCCCCGCGTCCTCAAGACGCGAAGTGTGCGCTCAGTCCGCGTCGCGCTGGCTGCGGAAGCCCCGCAGTCGCAGAGAGTTCGAGACGACGAACACGCTCGAGAAGGCCATTGCCCCGCCCGCGATCAAGGGGTTCAAGAGACCGGCCGCGGCGAGTGGAAGCGCGGCGACGTTATAGGCGAACGCCCAGAAGAGGTTGCCCTTGATCGTCTTTAGCGTGCGGCGCGAAAGGCGGATTGCGTCGGCGGCGGCGCGCAGGTCGCCGGAGACGAGTGTCAGGTCGCTGGCCTCGATGGCGACGTCGGTGCCGGTTCCGATCGCGAGGCCGAGGTCGGCCTGGGCGAGTGCGGGCGCGTCGTTGACGCCGTCGCCGACCATCGCCACGACGCGTCCCTCGGCCTGCAACCGGCGCACGACGTCCGCCTTCCCAGCCGGGAGCACCTCGGCGATCACCTCGTCGATCCCGGCTTCGGCCGCGATCACGCGCGCGGTCTCCTGGTTGTCGCCGGTGAGGAGGACGGGGCGGAGGCCGAGCTCGCGCAGGCGGCGGATCGCCTCGGCGCTCGTCGGCTTAATCTGATCTGCGACGACGAAGAGCGCCCGCGCCTCGCCGTCCCAGGCCGCGGCAATCGCCGTCTTCCCGTCACGCTCGGCTCGAGCCTGCGCGGCGGCGAGTTCCTCGCCCAGCTCAATCCCCCACTCTGCGAGCAGCGACGGGCGACCCGCGACGATTGCGTGTCCTTCGACGACGCCCTCGACACCGAGCCCCTCTCGGTTGCGGAAACTCTCGGGTGCCGGGAGGCCCTCTCCGCCTGCAGCGGCGATTGCTCGTGCCACGGGGTGCTCGGATGCGCTCTCGAGCGCGGCGACCAGGCGAAGCGCCTGATCACGGTCGACACCCGCGGCCGGCACGACCGCGGCGAGCGCCATCTTCCCGGTGGTAACGGTGCCGGTCTTGTCGAGCACGATCGTGTCCACCCGCCGAGTCGACTCCAGCACCTCCGGGCCCTTGATCAGGATGCCGAGCTGCGCGCCCCGGCCGGTCCCAACAAGGAGCGCCGTTGGGGTGGCCAGCCCAAGCGCGCAGGGGCAGGCGATGATCAGGACGGCAACGGCCGCGGCGAAGGCGAACGAGGCGCCGCTCGCGGCGCCGAGCCAGAACGCGAGCGTCGCGACGGCGATCGCGATCACGATTGGCACGAAGATCCCCGAGACGCGATCGGCGAGCCGCTGCACCGGCGCCTTGCCCGACTGCGCCTCCGTGACCAGCCGGGCGATCTGAGCCAGCGCGGTGTCGGCGCCAACTCTGACGGCGCGGACGACGAGACGCCCGCCGACGTTGATCGTGGCGCCGAAGACCTCGTCGCCGGGCTGGACTTCGACAGGGACGCTCTCGCCGGTCAGCAATGACTTGTCGACGGCGGAGCTGCCCTCGTCGACGACGCCGTCGGTTGCGATCTTCTCGCCGGGCCGGACGACGAAGCGGTCGCCTGCCTGGAGCTCGTCGGTCGGGATGCGCCGCTCGCGTCCGTCGGCGTCGAGCAGGCTCACCTCCTTCGCGCCGAGCTCGAGAAGTGCCCGCAGCGCGGCTCCGGCCTGCCGCTTTGCCCGCACCTCGAAGTAGCGGCCCGCGAGGATGAAGGTGGTCACGACCGCGGCCACCTCGAGGTAGAGGTGCTCGGCCGTCTCGGCGCGGCTGAGAACGAGATCGAAGCCCATCGTCATCCCGGTCTCGCCCGCGCCGAGGAAGAACAGGGCTACGAGCGACCAGCCCCACGCCGCCAGCGTCCCGACCGAGATCAGCGTGTCCATCGTGGCGGTTCCGTGCTTCAGGTTGAGCCAGGCAGCGCGGTGGAAGGGCCAGCCGCCCCAGAGCACGACCGGGGTCGCCAGCTGCAGCGACAGCCACTGCCAGTAATCGAACTGGAGCGGCTCGATCATCGCGAGCAGCAGCACCGGCAGCGAGAGGGCCGCGGAGACGAGCAGCCGCCACCGGAGCGCCGCGGTCGGATCGAGCTCGAGCTGCTCCTCGGGCTTAGCTCCCTCCTGGGTGAGCTTGGCGTGGTAACCAGCGGCCTCGACCGCGGCGACGAGATCCTCGGGCGCCACCCGCGCCGGGTCGAACATGACCGCGGCGTTCTCGGTCGCGTAGTTGACGGTCGCCTCGACGCCTTCGAGCTTGTTCAGCCGCTTCTCGATCCTCGTCGCGCAGGAGGCGCAGGTCATCCCTTCGATCGGTAGCTCGAGACGTTCCGGGCTCGTCGTGCTCATCGGGCCACCTCGACGGTGAAGCGCGCCGTCTGGACGCGGCCCTCGTGCTTGAACTGCAGGAAGAGGGCGTAGCGGCCGGGCTCGGCGAAGTCGGCCCCGAAGTCGATTGCACCGGCTACCGAGCTCTCGAGCGGATGCACGTGCAGATAGGCGAGGTCGTCTTCGCGGATCGCGACGAGGTGGCCGGCGGCGCCTAGGTAGGGCTGGAGCGCCTCGACCGGTTCTCCGTCGCGGCCGATCCGGAACCGCAGCGTTGTCTCAGCGCCCGCCTGGAGCTCCTGCCGGCCGAGCTCGACGTCATAGGAGCCGGCACGCGCGCTGTCGGCCACTGCCGGAAGTGGCTGTGGTGTGAAGTCGCCCTGAACGAAGAGGTCGCGGCCGAGCACGACCTTCTCACCGTCGACCTCGAAGTCGGCGTAGGCGCGCCAGATGCCCGGTAGCGGCAGCGCCAGGTCGACGACGTACCTCTCGCCGCTCGGCTTCGGATGGAGATGCTGATAGCCGGTCAGATCGCGGCGGACGAGAATCAGATGGAGCGGCGGCTCACCGTGCGCTGCGTGCAGCGGCCCGATCGGCTCGCCGTGGCGATCGACGATCGCGAGCTCGAGGCGGCTGCTGCGATCTGCCTCCAGCCTGGTCGGCTCGAGCTGTAGCCGGAGGCCCGCGGTGGCGTCGGAAAGCCCGTTCCCACGCGTCTCTGCCGGAGCATCAGCACCGTGCGGGGTTTGGCCGGAGCCATCGTGACCGGCCGACTCCTCCACCTCGAGTCCACTCGCTCGACCGGCGAGTGCGGCAAGACCTGAGAGCACAGCAAGCACGATCGCGAACGCCGCAAGCCGCGCGAGCGGCCTCGCCATCCACACCCGGTCCTGCCGATTGCCGGCGCCGCTCGTCATGCGGCCTCGTAGCCCGCTTCGCGAATCGCTGCCCGAACGGCGTCGTCGGAGACGTCGTCTCCACGAACGACGACCTGCTTCGAGTCGAGGTCGACCTCGACGGCAGCAACACCGGCGACCTGCTCGACCTCCTCGGTCACCGCCGCCTTGCAGTGACCGCAACTCATGCCGGCAACGGTGTAGCTCAGTTCCTGGACGCTCATCTGCTCCTCCTAGAGTTCGAGAACACCCAAGTTGTAGCACACATACCTTCGGGGGGTATGTGCATACGCGAGAAAGCGCGACCTCTAGGGCTGCGACAGTGTGCGCTGCTCGTGCTGCTTACGCTGCCCGTACGGGGTCACTCCGCGCGGCTTGTACACCGCCAGCACCGTGGCAAGGAGCAGCAGGGACAGTGCGAGACCGGAATGGAGCACGGCGGACGGGCTCCTCAGCTCGCTGGGCACGGCACCGGACGAGGTCGTCTCTGCCGCTACGTCTGCGAAGAACTCGAGCGTCTGCGTGTACAGCAGCAACACGACGGTGGCAAAGACGTTGATCAGCAGCTTTGCGAGCACCCAGTAGTGCCGGAACAGCCCCCACTTCGTGCCCAGCGACTGGATGAGTCCGGTCAACAGCGACGCCACGGCCAGCGGCAGGAGGACGAACCAGCCGGTCAGCTCCATCGCGAGATAGGCGGCTCGCACGAGCTGGGCATCCTGGCTGGTCAGACCGGCGACGGCGAGAGCCAGGAAGCCGACGACTGCGCCGACCCATCCGACCGACGCAGTGACGTGCGCTGTGAGCGCGAGCTTGCGGAGGCGGGGCGTCATGATCATGGCTGCTGGTCGCCGTGGGTGACGCCGGCGGGCGGCGCGTGGCCACCCGGGTCGCTGGACGGTGAGTGGCGACCTGGACCGTGTTCAGCACCGCCGACGAGCAGGACGACGATGAACAGTACGACCACGACGAGGGCGACGATCCCGAACACCTTCACCCAGCGCGGCGTGCCGGCAGGGGTCTCTCTACCTGGGCTCGTGCCGGTGTCGGGAGAGGGCGTCGGGTCAACCATGAGACCGAGTTTACGAGACAGACTGTCCACTGTCAATTCGCTATGTATCGTCTCGGGTCAGCACGTATAGTACGAGCGATGCCGAGGCTGTGGAACCAGACGATCGAGACCCACCGCCAAGAGGTGCGCGAGGCGATCCTGGACGCCGCTGCTGCGCTGGTGACCGAGCACGGACTGCGGTCGGCGACGATGTCGCAGATCGCCGAGAGGACCGGCATCGGCCGCGCGACGCTCTACAAGTACTTCCCGGACATCGAGGCGATTCTGCTCGCCTGGCACGAACGCCAGATCATCGGGCACCTTGAATATCTCGCCGGTGTCCGAGACCGGGCCGGTGATGCCCGCGGGAAGCTCGAAGCCGTGCTCGAGGCCTACGCGCTCATCTCGCACGAGTCCCACGGTCACCACGACACCGAGCTCGCGGCATTTCTGCATCGAGACGCACAGGTCGCCCGAGCGCAACGGCAGCTGCGCGACATGATCCGAGACCTGCTGATCGGGGTCGCGGAGACCGGACCCCTCCGGGTCGACGTCGCGCCCGAAGAGTTGGCTAGCTACTGCCTCCATGCGCTCGGCGCAGCTGGCAGCCTGCCGTCGAAGGCAGCGGTCCACCGGCTCGTCACGGTCACGCTGGCCGGGTTGCAGCCCGGCGCCGAATCGTAGACCCTGCGCGATTAACATACCGCGAGGGGGTATGCTACAATCAAGCGCATGGCAACCACCGAGATCACTGGAGCCCCCGGTTACTCCGCGGAGAAGGAAGCCCTTTGCAAGCGGCTCGCCCGGATCGAAGGGCAGGTGCGCGGAATCGCGAAGATGGTCGAGGACGACCGCTACTGCATCGACGTGCTGACCCAGATCAGCGCGGTTCAGAAGGCCATCGACGCGGTCGCGCTCGGCCTCCTCGACGACCACGTCCGCCACTGCGTCGTCGGCAGCACCGGCGAGACGCAGGCGGAACGAATGGATGAGCTGATGGCCGCCGTCGGCCGGCTGGTCAAGTCCTAGCCGTGGAGGCGGCGCACAAGGGACACGGCGCCCACGCCGTCGAGCAGTCGCTCAACCGCGTCGCCTTCTCCGCGACAGTCCACTGCCTGACCGGCTGCGCCATCGGCGAGGTGCTCGGCATGATCATCGGCACGGCGCTCGGCTGGGGCGACTTCCAGACGATCGCGCTCGCGGTCGTGCTCGCCTTCTTCTTCGGCTACTCGCTGACGATGCTCCCACTGCTGCGCAGCGGAATCGCCCTCGCCGCCGCGATCCCAGTCGCCCTCGCCGCCGACACGATCTCGATCGCGATCATGGAGATCGTCGACAACGCGATCATGCTGATGATTCCCGGCGCGATGGAGGCCGGTCTCACGAACGTCCTCTTCTGGGGCAGCCTCACCGCCGCACTGCTGATCGCCGGCGCTGTCGCGTACCCGGCGAATCGGTATCTGATCCGGCGCGGCCGCGGCCACGCGGTCGTGCACCAGTACCACTGACGACGTGAACGAGATCCGGTTCATCGTCGAGCAGGCTGGATGCGCATCCTGCGCTGCAATCGTGAGGGAGGCGCTCACCCCGATCGCCGACGTGCAGGAGATCGACGTGGACGAGGCGGCAGACTGCGCCGGCGTTCGAGTCGCCTTCGCACCTGACCTCTCGCAGGAGGCCGTCAGCCGGGCGCTGCTAAGCGCGTCGACGGCAGCCGGTCACGAGTATCGCGTGAAGCCCGGCTCTTGGCAGCCCCAATCTTCGCCTTGATCCGGCATCCCGGTGATGTGATCCCAGTCGGTGGCGTACTGACGTTGTGATGCAGCGTCTCGTGATCTCGCTTACGGCGGCAGCCGTTATCGCAGCCTCGGTTCTGACGTCAGCCGCTCAGGCCTCCTGTATTCCGACCACGGCGGCGCAGCAGCGAACTCGTGCGGCCGTCATCTTCGACGGTGTCGCGCTCGAGGGGCCGACCGCAACCGGCGTGCAACGGTTCAGAGTGAGCCGCTACCTCAAAGGAAGCGGACCGCACGTCGTGCGCGTGAGCACAGGGCACACCAAGCGCGCCGACGGCACCGGCACGATCACCTCCGTCAGCCTCGACGTCAGACGAGGCGAGCGCTGGCGCATCTTCGCGCGGGGTTCGGCACGGAAGGTCCTGCGCTCCTCCGACTGCGACGGCTCCCGCAAACTCTAGAGCTCGACCGTCAACCGTCGCTTCTCGACGGCCGAAACGGACCCGACCCGTCAACCGCGGGGATGTTGAACGGCTGCTCTCCCGGCAGCGTGATCTTGATGGGCTTCGCGTACACGATGATGCGCTGCGAGGCAAAGAAGCGCGGCCAGCAAGCCTGCAGAGCAACCTCCTCGCGCCCGCGCGAGTCGAGCGCCTGCAAGAAGTCGGCCGGTACGATCTTTCTTCCCGTTACCGCGTACTCGAACGTCGCATACGGAAGCTCGACCGTGACCCTGTCGCCGGGCTCGAGCCTGTCGATGTGAGAGAACGGCGCGCCATAGGTCGTCCGATGACCTGCGATGTAGACGAGCTCGCCGGGCATCGACGTGCCGCGATAGCGGCCCGGCCCCTTTTTTAGCGTGTCCGTCTCGGTGCCTTCCACGACGACGTGATCGACGCCGATCCGAGGCACCTCGATCCGGGCGATCGCATCGCCTTCCGTCGAGGAGCGACGATAGGCACTCGCGACTGCCGCCAGATCCGTCCGGACGGCGTCGAGCGGCCGCGCCGGCGCCGCCGGTCGCGAGAACACCGCGGATCGATCGAAGGCCGCACGCCGCTGCTCGTACCGCGTCGACAGCGCGCGCTGCTCGCGTTCGGTCAGCAGGTAGGTGAACGGGTCCTGCCACCTCCAGACGGCGAAGGATCACACGAGCACGGCGATGCCGGCCACGATCAACAGCGTTCCGAGCCAGCGCAAAGCCCGTCTCATGGAAGAGTCAGCGGCGCCAGCCGCTACGCAATGCAAGTCGAATCAGGACACCTGCGGCGAGCATCGTTGATGCGACGAACGCACAGCCGTACGCGGCTCCAACCGCGGGTTTGAGGCCCGCGAGACCCACCAGAAGGCAGGCAATTGCCACGACGATCAAGAGCCACGCGGCCTTGAGTGCGCGCCGGCTACGGCGGCGGAACAGCGTCCTGCCTCCTGAAGCAGCACTGAGAACACGCCGATCGCGGCCTCTGCTCAGAGGTATCCCATCGGATCGACCGGGCTTCCGCCGACACGGACCTCGAAGTGAACGTGGTCCCCGAAACAGTGCCCCGTGCAGCCGACTGCCGCGATCGCCTGCCCCTGGCTGACCGATTGGCCAACCGAGACGGAGACGCTGGAGTTGTGCGCGTAGGCAGTCGCGATGCCTCCGGCGTGCTGAATGACGACGAGGAGTCCGTAGCCGCTCATCGAGCCCGCGTAGACAACCTGGCCTGCGCCCGACGCAACGATCGGTGTCCCGGCTGGCGCCGCGATGTCGATGCCGGCGTGGAGTCGCCCCCAACGCTGACCGTAGGGCGAGACGACGGTCCCGCCGACCGGCCAGACGAAGCCCGCTGACGACGGCGCTGCCGAGCTCGGGGTCGGCAGATGATCGTCTGAGCCGGGCGGGGGCGCCGCCGCGATCACCGATGCGACACGAGCGCTCTCGGCCTCGAGGGCATCCGCCTGCTCCTCCCACTGACGCCGCTGCACTTGAACGGACGCAAGCGACCGCTGGCGGGCAGAGCGCAAGTTCGCCAGCGCGTCTCGCCGAGCGACGAGGCTCTGCAGGGTGGCGCGGCGCTCATTGGTGTGACGCTCGGTCGCCACCGTTTCTGCGGCCCGTTCCTTTCGCAGCCGGGCGGCGCGCGATCGTTCCTTCGCGACACGCGTGCGTAGGGCCGTGATCTGATCGACCAGATCGGCGTCGTTCTCGACCACCCGTGACTGCATGTCAACCAGGTCGATGAGCTCGTCGAGCGACTTGGCTCCGAGGACAACAGCGACGGCGTCCGGCTGGTCCGACGTATAGATGTCCACGACGCGCTGGCTCAAGTGGCGTTGTGCGATCTGGAACTGCGCTCGGGCCCGGACGAGCGTGCGTGTCTTCTCGGCGACCTCCGCCTCGAGCGCACGCAGGCGCGCTCTCGACCGGCCCAGTCGACCTTCGAGCTGTGCCAGTTCCCCCGTGACGCCGCCGATGTCGCTCTCGACAGCGTCGATGCGCTCGCTCTGCGCGGCGATGTCGCCGACCAGCGCCTGCTCGTCCGCCCGTGCCTCCGCCGCGCGGCTTCTAGCCTCGGAGGCTCCGTGCTCGAGGTCATGCCGGCTCTTCGTCGTTTGGGCGTGCGCAAGGCCGGCGAGGGCGAACGCGAGACCGACGACGAGGCCCGCCGAGACGGCCAGCGGCAGGTGGGCCGCTTTCCTGGACATGAGAGAGCTGGGTGTCAATTCGCCGGCCTAGCCGTGATCCATCGCTCCGCTCGCGTGCGGGCGCATCACGTCGATCTCACGCTCCTGAGCGCTGATGATCTCCTCCGCGAGCTCTTTCAGCTCGTCGTGCTCGGCGTTGTCCGCGGCGAGCTTCGCCATGTCGATCGCGCCCTGGTGATGGGTGATCATCATCTGGGCGAAATCGGTGTCGATAGCCGTGGAATTCATCAGCGCGTCGGCGTCGTGCTGCATGCCCATCTGCGAGTCGCTCAGGCCGAGGGCGACCGCGCCCTTGGGGTCGATCGTGCTCGAGCCGAACCATTCGCCCCGCCAGTCCTTCATCTGGTCGATCTCGTCCTGCTGGGTGGCGAGGATGTCGTCGGCGACCTTGACGAGGTCAGGCTGGCTGAGCCCGGCCTCCTTCGCGGCAGTCGCCATCTCGATCGCCGACTGATGGTGCGGCACCATGGCGTCGATGAAGGCCTTGTCGAACGCGTCACCGGAAGGCGTCGCGCCAGCGTCTGCACTCGAGTCGCCCCCACCGCAGGCGGAGAGGAGGAGCACGACCGTCCCCATCGCGACTCCAGCGGCCATCCATCCACGTGTAAGTGTCATCGCTTCGCTCTTCTCCTTGGGTTGCTCATCGTGTTCAGAGTTGGAGTCACGGTGTCGCCCGCACCTTCCACGTCGCTCCTCCGTCGCCGGAACGGACAATCGTTCCGTCGTGGAGGGCGACGAAGAGCGTTCGCTCGTCCACCGCAAGCAGGGCCGCCGGGGGTGACCCGAGCGCGCCGCGTGATCGCCAAGGGCCGCTCGCGCGGGGTGCCGTGCGGAACGAGCCGGTCAGGTCCGCCAGGTAAGCCCTACCGGAAGCCGGCCAGGCAAGGTGGCCGGCGAGCCCGATCGCGACTCCCTTCCAAGTTTGTCCACTGTCCTGGGACTCGTAGATGACGGAGCCGCCCGACGCGAGCAGATGCTTGGGGTTCTTTGGATCGATCGCCAGGTCGAGCAGCGCTTCCGGAGGAGTCGATGTCTTCCAGTTGTTCCCGCCGTCCTTACTCGCCATGAGGCGCTCGGAGCGGGAGTCGAACCCGTACACCGTCTTCCCCTGCGCCCGCAAGACATGGAAGTCGGCCTTTCCGAGCAGCGAGACGGGATCCCAGTTACGGCCGCGGTCGGTCGACCTGATCAGCCCCAGATGGGAGGGCAGCTCCTCGCGGAGATCGGGATGCCCGGAGCCGAGGAAGAAGTCAGGTGAGACGAGCGTGAAGCCCATCGTGTCCTGGTAGCTGTCGCCGATACGGCGCGCTTTCTCGGCATCCGCAAGCAGCTCGAACATTCCGGTATGCGTGGCGATGTAAAGGATGTCCCGCTTCGCGTCGTAGCCGAGGCCGTGCACGTGGACGGGCCCCGGATCCTGCGCCTCGAGCGGCACCCCGGTGAACTGCGCGGGGGCGGCCCCCTCATCGTCGCCGCCACAACCCGCGAGCACGAGCCCAACCGCAGCAGCAGCGGCTAACCGAGCGCCGAGCCTCAAAGCACCCTCCTTGCGCCGACCCAGTTCGCGACGCGGTAGGGCTCGCTGAGACTCGAGATCTTTACGACGTCGCCTGTGCGCGGAGCGTGGATGAAGTTACCTCCGCCGATGTACATCCCCATGTGGCCGAGGCCGCGGAAGAAGACGAGATCGCCGGGAGCCAGCTCGCTCTTCGAGACGGGGCTGCCAAGGCCGTATTGGGCCGCTGCGTAGTGCGGCAGCGAAACGCCGATCTGCGCGAACACGTACATCGTTAAGCCCGAGCAGTCGAAACCGCTCGATGGGGAGGCGCCACCCCACTTGTACGGCACCCCGAGATAGCGCATGGCGATCGAGACCACCTGAGCGCCTCGGCTCCCGTCCGCCAGCGGAGCCGGCGGCGGCGTAGGCTCGGGCTCCGGCGGCGCCTCGACGGTCGGGCCTGGAAGGGCCGGAGGAGCAACAGGCGCCGCCGCCTGGATCCTGGGAGAGCTTTCCGCGCGGGTTTGCTGCGCTGCGGCAACCGCTCGCTGCCGTGCGAGCTCGGCTTCCGCGCGACGTCGAAACTCGACCTGCCGGGCGCGCTCTTCCGCTTCGAGCCGGTCAACCTCGACCCGAACCGTCTTGAGCAGTTCTTCGCGTTCGCTCAACTTCGCGGCAATTGCGTCTCGCTCCGAGCCGAGCTGGCGCACCAGCCGGCGTTGGGTTGCTCGGGAAGCCACCAGCTGGCTCTCGCGCCTCTTCGTGCGCTCGCCCAGCCGCTTCACGTCGCCGATGATCCGCGCGTCCTGATCGAGGATCCGCTCATTCGCTTCGACGGCGTCGAGCACCTCGCTGAGGCTCTCGGCACCCAGGATGATCTCGAGGGTGGACGTGCTCGCGCCGCTTACATAGAGCTGAACGAGTCGGTCGCTGGCATGGCCGCGCGCTGTCCCCAACTGCGCCCGCGCCCGCTTCAGGTCGGTCCGAGTTTGTTGCAGCCGACTCGCTAGCTGATCGAGCTTGTAGGTGGCTCCATTGAAACGCTCGGCTGCGGCGCCGACCTCGGCATCGAGCTCCTGCACCTGCGCCAGGATCAGCTCAGCCTGACGTCGCTTGTCTTCGATCGGCTCCGCGCTCGCCGCTGCGGAGCCGAACAGAACGGCGCTAGCCGCGGCAAACGCCGCGAGCAGAACTCCGATCCTCTTTTCCCAACGTGCAGTCCTTCGTTGACCGAAACGCAAGCTCGTCCCTCCTCATCGACAACAGACGAACAGCAGCGCCTTGCGGCGCTCGCGCGTCAGAGTCGAAGAGGGAGAGCGGCGAGCACAGGCGGTAGCCGGCTCGGCGGAAGTAAACGGAGCGCCCGCCTCGGCGGCGCCCGACCGCGAAGCGGCAGCTGATCGGTCGCTCCACGCCACGTGCGACCAAGCACAACCACCAGTCGAAGGCTCACCGCCACAATGATCACGCACGAGAAGAGCACCCCTTCGACACCGTGCTCTACGGTGTGGAGAACCACGAAGGCGAGGATGAGCCCGAGGAAGATCAGGAGCAAAGGGCCAAGCAGCGGATGCCGAAGCCCTGCCTTAATGGAGTGGCGCAGGAGAATCACAGGGGACGATGGTAGACGAGAAGTGAACCAGCCGTGCGACAGGCGCCTCGCCTGCGAGGCGTCGTGTTCGGGCCGCGCTAGATGAGGTGGTCTCCGCCTCGAGCGGATACGCGCTCGCTGTTTGACATGCGGGCCACCGGGACGTACCTCACCGGGGCCCGTGTCTGAGCGTTTCGCACAGGCCGACGACCCTGCGCCGGCTCCTGGAGCCGCACCGGCGGCCATCGCCGCGTCTTACGAGACCCGGGAGTGCAGTGAAGCCCCATGCGAGACCGCCAGACCCGCACGACGAGCGCCTCGAACCGGTCTAGCGTTCGCGATCTCAAGAGCGCGGGCGGCACGGCGATCCCGCCGCTCGGCCGCCCTCTGCGTCAGGCCACACGCGAAGGCTACCGGGGACGGGGGCCCCGGTAGCCTCGAGCGTCGATGCGTGGAGGAAGGCGACCGCGACGGGCCGCCCTCCTCCGATCCTGCTCAGCCGCGCCGCCTGAGCAGCAACGTCATCTCCTGCGTCTGCGGGTTCAGGTGCGAGAGCGTCCTCGCGGCCGCCACCATCCTCCCCTCGGGCGTGAAGATGTCGCCGAGCCTCCAGATGATGAGGCCCCGCCTGATGTCCGACTCGTAGATCCGGCCGTTGTACCAGTAGGTCGACCAGTCGCCGCCGAGGACGACGGCGTTCGGGTCGGTCGGATTCACGAGCGGAGCGGGGTCGGCGAATGCGATCTCCCGTGCGTTCGCGGGGTTCGTGAAGTCGACGACCGAGATGCCGGACTGGTAGTTCCCGGAGACGAGGACGTACCCGAGCTGGGTCGGCACGACGTTCAGGTTGTGCCAGGTGCAGTTCTCGGTTGCGGACTGAGGTCGCGGATGGAGGAACGTGCCGATCGTGTCGCCCGTCGCGGCGTCGAGGAAGAACAGCGTCCGGTCGACCACCGAGCTCGTCGCCTGACAGCGGGCCTGACTGCCGCCGCCGGGCTCGTGCCCGAAGATCAGCACCCGGCCGTCCCAGGTGAAGGCGGCGGAATGCCCGATCGAGACGCCGGGGATGACGCGCGAGTACAGCAGCGCAGGATCTTCGAGCGAGCCTCCCCTGGCGGGGTCGATGGTCCACACGCTGACCCCGTTCCCGCCCGCACACGCGACGGTCATCGCGTCGCCGAGGATGACGCCGGTGTCGTGGCACGAGCGGTCCGCGCCGGCGGGTGAGAACACGCGACCCGTGGCGGGCAGGCCTGCCTTGATCTTCGCACCGTCCTCCTGTGACACCTGCACGGCCGGAATCACGATCGCCGGGTTGACGCCGCCCATCGTGAAGGGTGCGCCGGGGGCGTTGTTGACGACGACGACCGCGCTCGCACCTCCGTTCTGCGCGTTCTGCGCCTTGACCTGGAACTCGCAGCCGCCGCGATCCACGACTGCGATCGCACCTGCAGGCACGGTGAACGGCGAACAGCCGTCGCTGGTCGGGGCAACGCCGTCGTTCACGAGCACGAACGCTCCCGAGACGCCGGTGGTGCTGGGCAGCGGGCCGAACGCCGCACCGGCGGCCACATAGGTGCCGGCAGCCGACGACGGCGCATTGACGACGACCTGGTGCGGACCCGGCGCAGTGCCGGACGGTTCGAAGCGAAGGTACCGCGCGCCCGCCGGGTTCCCGAGCGGGACCTCGACGATGTCGATTCCGCGGCAGCCGGTCGCTCCGCTCGACGAGCTGTTGTAGACGAGCAGACGCCCCCGCGCGAGATCGGGCACCGCCGTGGCGGTGTGCGAACCGCACGGCGTCGGCACGAAGGCCAGGCCGACCGGGCTCGCGGGGTTACTGATGTCGAAGATGTGGAGGCCCTCCTGGCCGGCGGGCGTGAAGATGCCTCCGCAGACGGCTCCTGCCGCCGGAGCAGGCGAGTCCCACGAGCGGACGACGATGTCGTCCCAGACGATGACGTCGCCCTGATTGCCCGTCGTCGTCCCCTGGACACAGCCCGTGAAGTTGACGAGCTGGATCGGGTTCTCGGAGTCGCTCACGTCGATCAGCCGGAAACCCTCGTACGTGCCCTGGACCGCGGTGTCTTCCCAGAAGGCGAGGTCGGAGTTGAAGACCCCGGAGCCGGGGCCGGTCAACGGCACGGCTCGCTCGGAGAAGCCGAGCGGGCGCATGTTCTGCGAGTAGGTGAAGGTGCTGACCGCCTCTGCGACCGCTCCGGCCGCGGTGACCGGCAGCGCGAGTGCTCCCACTGCGAGAGCGAGCCGGACGGAGAGTCGAAATGACATTCGCATGGGTGTCCCCCTGAAGTCGTAGGTGGGTGGTACGGCACGAGGAGCCCCGACTCGCGTACGACCTCCTTCGACGGACAGCACAACCCGGGCGGCGGGCCCCTAGTCCTGTGCCCGCAGTCTCTCAGATAGACGCCTCGCGCGCGACTCACCGCCCGTTGACCCCCGCGATTCGCGCGTCCCGGCTCACGCTGCGAAGCTGACCGGAACCCCGGTTCAACCCGCTCGCCTCCGTCAGCTCGGGAGCGTTGGTGACCTCCTCGGCGGTGTCAGCCGGCTCGAGGGTCGATGCGGCGAGAAGCTCTCGACTGTGAACGGGCCGGTGACGCGGACCCTTCTTGCGGCTGATAACACGTCGAGCAGCTCGCAGCTCTCGAGCGCTGCGAGCTGCAAGGCGGTTCTCCCGCTGCTCGAGTACGCGCTCCGCGCGGGCTACAGCCTCAGAGCGGAGAAGATCACTTGTCCGGTGCGAATCGTGTGGGGGACGGACGATCAGCTCCTACCGTGGCCGTCTGCCGCCTCGCGCTATTGCAACGACTGGCTCCCTCAGGCCGACTGGTGGAGCTCGAAGGCATCGGCCACTGTCCTCAGCTCGACATCCCGCTCGAGACGGCGCAGCTGATCGTCGGCTTCAGGGCGCGCGACCTTCCTCAGGCTGGAAGGGTAACTTAGACATCACCTATAGGTGATAACAACCTCACTTTTTTGTAGTATATGAAGATGACGGTGAGGCAGGTCGGACCACTGTTCCCCGCAGGCGGGCCTGTGCCGCCTGAGCTCGTGATCGGACGCACAGCCGAGATCGAGGAGATCGTCCGTCGGCTGGACGAAGGAATAAACACGCTCCTCCAGGGCGAGCGGCGAATCGGCAAGACCACGGTGTGCGACGCGGGGTGCGAGCGGATGGCCAAGGTCGGCGCCGTCGTCGTGAGGGTCGAAGTGCCCGAGCGGCGCGGCGGCGACTCGACAGACTTGCTGCAGCTCATGATCGAGCGGTGCGGCAACCTCTCGCCTGCCGGCGCCGCGAAGAAGGCACTTCGGATGATCAGGCCAGCTCTCGAGAAGCTCCTCAGGGAAGACGGGATCCCGCTCGACCTGTCCGAGCTGGGAGTCGAGCCGCGCGCGCTTCCCACGCGGCGCATCCTGTCGCTGCCGATCGAGGTCGCGCGCGTACTCGATCGGCCGGTCGTGCTGTTCCTCGACGAGCTGCAGCGCACAGCAAGCTACCGCGACGGTGAGCAGCTCGTCCGTGATCTCGTCGACCTCTACAGCGGTCATGAGCAGGTCACCGTGCTGGTCGATGGCAGCGACCAGCGCGCCTTCGAGATCCTCGAGCACGACGTTCAGCTCGACAAGCTGACCAGTCGAATGAGGCTCAACGAGACCATCCCTCCACCGGTCTGGCGGGAGGCGCTTCCTGGCCGCTTCGCGATGGCCGGCCTCGAGCTCGAAGGCGAGGCGCTCGAGCTCATCGTCGAGTTCGGGGCCGGCCGGCCGTACGCGACGATGCTCGCTGCGCGGCACACCGCGCTGAACGCCCGGCGCCTCCGCGACGGAGCGCCGGTCGGCGTGTTCGAGGCGACGATGGGCATCGACGAGGCTCAGCGACAGCTCGGGCCGGGAGGTCTCGATGTCTGAGACCGTCACGGCTGCACCGGAGATCCTGACCGGCCGGATTGCCGAGTACCAGGAGCTGCTCGACGTGGTCTCGCAGCGCCCGGGGCTGACCGTCGTCTCTGCCGACCCCTGGAGCGGGACGAGCGGGCTCTTGGCTGCTGCCACCGAGCCGCTGCAGCCGATGATGGTGGTCGACGCGCGGCGCGCCACCGACACGCTCGATCTGGCTATGGCGATCGCAGACAGCGCGGTGAAGGGCTTCGCGCCGAAGGCTTCCGGCTGGTGGATGCGGGGGACGTCGCCGACGAGCGCTGACGGGCTCCGGCTCGCCCGCTCTCTCAGCGGGGGAAGTGTCGATCTCGATGCCTTACGTCGAGGGTCGGGGAGCCCCACAACGCGGCTACGCGAAGCGATCGCGCTGACCGTCTCGATCCTCGGCGGTAAGCCGCTCCTGGCCATCGATCACCTGGGAACCTTCCTCGCTGCGCTCGGACACGGCGAAACCCGAAAGCTGCTCGGCGAGCTGCGCGCAGCGCGCCAGGAGCACGCAGATCTCGACCTCTTGCTCGTCGAGCACTCCGGCGGGCCGGTAGCCAGCGCGCTCGGCGATCGCGAGCATCCGCTCTACCAAGCGGGCCAGCTGCTCCGGTTCCGGCGGCCAAACCCACAGCGTTTCACCAGCGACCTCGTCACCACACGCGGCGTCACGGACGTACCGATCGACCTCTTGGGCGCGGCCGCCGAGCTCGCCCTCGGCGTCCCTGCGCTGACGTGGCGGATTGTCGAGCTAGCGCCGAAGGACGTTGCCGCAGACGGCCAGACGCTCGCGCTCGCGGGGTGGCGGGCCCTACGACGGATCACCGAGCCGGCGTACGCGCGCCAGTGGGACATGCTGCGGCGCGTTCATCCTTCAGCCCACGAGATAGTCGCGGCGATGAGCGTCGGCCTCGGGCCGTATGAGGTACCTGCAGCGAGCAAGACGGTCCACGATTGCTTGGCTCGGCTTCGCGAGCTTGGGCTCGCCTGGCAGCCCCGCAAGCGGCGGTGGGTGATCTCAGACCCCTTGCTCAGCGCCTGGGCGAGAGACCACGCTTCCTCGTGGACGCTCCACCGCGCCGCAGACCAGCTGCTCTAGGCGCCCCCAGCCATGTTCGTCGTTTTCGGGAACGCGGGGAACTGCCTCTCGTGAGGCTCTCCAAGCTCGTCACCAACATCCGTCAGAGCCTGTGGTTCGTACCGGTGCTCTGCGTGCTGCTCGGCGCGGCACTCTCATTTGGAACGATCTCGGTCGACCGCCTCTACGACTACGAGCTCGTGCCCGAGCAGCTCGTCGGCGGCCCGGATGCGGCGATGACGATTCTCGCGACGGTCGCGGCCTCGATGGTGAGCCTCGCCGCCCTCGTCCTGACGATCACGATGGTCGTGGTGCAGCTCGCGATGGGACAGTTCTCGCCCCGGATCGTTCAGCGCATCCTGCGCGACAAGCCCAGCCAGATTGCGATCGGCCTGTTCGTGGCGACGTTCGTCCACGCGATCCTCGCGATTCGCGAGGTGACGCCGAACGGCGACGGCGAGGGAACCGTGCCCGGCGTCGCGGTGATCACCGCCTTCGTCCTCGTCCTCGTCAGCATCGCCGTACTCGTCATGTACGTGCATCACATCGGCCAGGCGCTGCGCGTGTCGGCGCTGATCGAGCTGGTGGGCAAGGACACCCGCGCGCTGATCGACCGGATCTACCCGGACAAGGGCGACGGCGTCGAGGAGAAGCCTGGTGCCGATCGCGTGATTGCGGCCTCGAAGTCGGGGGTGATCACGACGATCGGCCACGACCACCTCGTGGAGCGAGCGACGCAGGCGGAATGTGTGCTCGAGCTGGTTCCGGCGCTCGGAGAGTTCGTTCCATCGGGGGCACCGCTCTTCGTCGTTCACGGCGACGGCGCGAGGCTCGACGAAGAGGACCTCACCAAGGGATTGATCCTGAAGTTGGAGCCTACGCTGGACGAGGACTCCGCCTATGGGATGAGGATGCTGGTCGACATCGCGGAGCGCTCGCTGTCCGACTCGCCGTTCCAGGATCCGACGACCGCCGTGCAGGCCATCGATCGTCTGCACGACTGTCTGCGCCAGTTGGCGCGAAGGCCCTTCCCCGACGGGGTCTACCGAGACGAGGCGGGTGAGGTCAGGCTCGTCGTGCAGACGATGAACTGGGACGCCTACGTGCACCTCGCCTTCGACGAGATCCGGATGGCGGGCGCGGGCTCGCCGCAGGTGTCCCGGCGACTGAAGGCGGCACTCACCGACCTGAGGTCGGTCGCTCTCCCGGATCGCGTCCCGATCCTCGACCATCAGCTGGAGCTGCTGGAAGCGGCGACGACATCTGCGATGGACGACGAGCGGGACGCGAGGATGGCGCTGCGGGAGGATCGCGAGGGTATCGGCGTGGCAGCGGGGCTCGAGCCCACTCACACCGCGTAGCGGGCGTCATGTCACCCGCCAACACGCCTCGCGCCGGCCACAAGCGGGCCGGCGCGCTCGGCGCTGCTGCCTAGATAGAGGCTAAGGCACGTAGGGAACGAGATTGCTCTCGACCACCTCCTGCTCGAACGAGAACACCTCCGGATCGTGGGTATCGATGCTCGCCTTGACCCACTGGACGTCGTTGTTCGAGCTCTGTGCGTTGTCGCCCGGTACCTCGACCCGCGTGAAGTGCTCTATGCGGTTGCCGACGCGGTCGAGGAGAGGCTTGTCGACGCGGAAGTAGTGCGAATCGCCGTGCACGAGGGTGACGGGAGCGTCAGAGGCGACCACCTCGCGCCGCAACTCGGTCAGGAAGTTGAAGAACCCATCGGCCGGCAGGAGCGTTCGAGGATCGCGAACCGGCGCTCGCGTTCCATCCGACTGGTCGAAGCCGGGATTCGCCTGGATGAACAGCATCACGGCCACGGACGCGCGTTGCTCTGCCACGGAGAACGTCTCCCGCAGCCAGGCGTTCGTCGCGGCATCGCGCTGTCTCCACTCCTCGAAATCAGGAGCCACATCACCGAGATTGTTGTCAGATCCGACCACATGAAGGGTCGCGTACGTCACGCGGCCGATCTGCCAGCGCCTGTTCTCGACGTAGGGGGCCGCTTGCACGTCCTGGGCGAACCGGCCTTGACCGAAGGATCGGGAGGTGTCGAACAGGGTCGAGCGGATGTACTGCAACCGTTCGCGCGACGAGTAGGCGCCGTTCGAGGGCCGATCGCAGTCCGTCCACTCGTTGTCGCCCGGCGTGTACAGCGCGGGTGCCCGCAGCGATTCAAAGTATCCCTTCGCGGTCGCGTAGACGGCGTCGTCGCAACGGCTGCCGCCGCTCTTGATGTCACCCACGTGGACGGAGAACGCGAGCCGGTTGGCGTTCATGTCCGCGAGCAGGTTGGGCACGCCGATGGTCTTCTGTGCATCCGAGTAGGGCACGTCGCCCCAGAGCCCGATCGATTGGAACCGGGAGCCGCCGAGCGCGGGCCGCTCGTCGTCGGCAACGGCGAAGCCGGCCGTCGTTGCGGCGGCGACGAGCGCCGCCAACAAGGGAAGCAGGTGTCTTCTCATGGCTGGCGACGCTAGGACGACGCGGCTCCGAGCGCAATACACATCCGGTTACGAGGTCGTGTCGGTGCGGTGACGCCGGTTCGAGGTCGCGGGCAGCGGGAACAGCGAGCGAAACGCGAGGAGGCCCGGATGACAAACGAGACAGCGCACAGTGACCCTGACGAGGACGACGGCGCGATCCAGCCGCCGGACGAGCCTCAAAGTCCGACCGAGGGGTTGCGGCCGGACGAGGCCGACGCGGAGGACGTCATGGGCGTGACCGGACCGCTCTGGCGCCCGTAGACGTCGAGCGGCAGTACGTGAGATGATGCGCCCGCAGGTTCTCGCACTCGTGCTCGCAGGCGGCGAAGGCGGTCGACTGGCCCCGCTCACCGACGAGCGGGCGAAGCCGGTGACCCCCTTCGCTGGCAGCTACCGGCTGATCGACTTCCCTCTGTCGAATTGCGTCCACAGCGGCGTCAACGACGTCTGGGTGATCCAGCAATACGAGCCGCACGAGCTGACGAAGCAGCTTGCCAACGGGCGGCCCTGGGACCTCGACCGCACGCGTGGCGGGCTCCGCATCCTGCATCCCTACCTCGGAGACTCCGAGAGCGGCTGGTACGAGGGCAACGCAGATGCGATCTACCGCAACCGGAAGGTAATCGCAGACGAGGATCCGGACGTCCTGCTCGTGCTCTCCGCCGACCATGTCTACAAGCTCGACTACGCGGACGTCGTCGCCGATCTGCTCGAGTCCGGAGCGGCGGTGACGATGGTCACGACAACCGTCCCGAAGGAGGACGCGTCGCGCTACGGCGTCGTCGAGGTCGATGGAGACGGCAAGGTGCGCGAGTTCGAGTACAAGCCCGACGACCCGAAGAGCGGCGTGGTGACGACGGAGGTCTTCGCCTATGACGCACGCAGGCTCCTGCAAACTCTCGACGAGCTGGCGGACGAAGGCGACTCTTCGGGGCTCAGCGACTTCGGGCACGAGCTCCTCCCTCGGCTGGTGGACGAAGGGTCGGCGCGCGGGTTCGAGCTCGACGGGTACTGGCGCGACGTCGGAACGATCGAGAGCTACTGGGATGCGCACATGGACTTGCTCGAAGCCGAGCCCCGGCTGACACTCGACGATCCAGCCTGGCCGATCCTGACGACGGGCCTCCAGCGTTCGCCGGCGCGGATCGAGGCCTCGGCGACGCTCGACGGGGTCCTCGTCGCGGCGGGCGCACAGGTCCGGGGAACCGTCGTACGATCGGTACTCGCGCCCGGTGTCGTCGTCGAGAGGGGGGCCGAGGTGCGCGACGCGATCCTCCTGCACGACAGCTACGTCGGAGCCGGCGCGCGGGTGACGCGCGCGATCCTGGACGAGCAGGCGCACGTCGAGGGGGACGCGGTGGTGGAAGGCACGGACGAGGTCGCGGTCGTGGCGGCGGGCGCACGCGTCTCCGCGTCCGCTTGACAAGCGCGTCAACTCTCTTAAGGTCCTGTCTGTCGGCTGGCGGACAGGGGGACCGTTGGGCAGATCGGATAAAGGGCCGTGGCTCCTCACGGCCCTCGCGCTGTGCACGGCATCGATGCTCGTGCTCGGCGCGGTTTCAGGAGCTGCGGCCGGCACCTCGGGGCGCGAGCTCGCACGCGAGCAGCTGACCACGCCGACCCGGACACCGGTTCTCGGCGATCTCGATCCGGCGCTCGCGCTCGTCGCCCGTCAGGCCTCCGACCCCGCGCGGGCGCTCTCGTTTGCGCGTTCCATGGGTCTCGAGACGCGCAGCAGCTCCGTGCGCGTGACGCTTCGCACAACCTCGCCCCAGGCGGCAAGCGCTGCCGTCGACGCCGCAGGTGGCGCCGTGGAAGGGACGTACGAGTCGCTCGTGCAGGCCCTCGTACCACCGGCCGCCTTGGCTGCGCTGGCCGCACAGCCCGAGATCCTCCGCGTGGAGCGGCCGGCGACGTTCGTCTCAGCAGCCGTGTCCGGAGAGGGAATCCGGACGATCGACGCGGCCGACTCGCACGCCGGCGGCTTCAACGGCGCCGGCGTCTCGATCGCCGTCTTCGATACCGGCTTCGCGAACCTCCTGGCCCAGCAGGACGCGGGCGAGCTGCCCGGCTCCCTCACGACCCGCAGCTTCTGCGCTGACGGATTCCACGCTGGAGGTACACACGGCACGGCCGTCGCCGAGATCGTGCACGAGGTAGCGCCCGCTGCGGAGCTTCACCTCGTCTGCATCAACACGGTCGTCGACCTCGGACGCGCGAAGGATTACGCGATCGAGAACGGGATCGACGTGATCAACATGTCGGGCGGCTTCTACATCAGGGGTGACGGCAACGGCACCGGGACCGGGACTTTCGCCGCGCTGCCCGACGGCATCGCCAAGCAAGCGCGGGACAGCGGCATCGTCTGGGTCAACGCAGCAGGGAACGAAGCACTTCGACATTGGCGGGGCACGCTCGCGGATCCGGACGGAGACGGCGTCCTGGACTTCGCCGCGGGCGACGAGGGCAACTCGTTCACCCTCGGTGCAGGTGCCACAGCCTGCGCCTACACCCGCTGGCAGGCCTGGCCCGGATCCGGCATCGCCGCCGACTACGACCTCTACGTAACGAACGCGGCCACCGGTGCCGTGGTGGCCAAGTCGGAGGACGGGGGGCCGACCGTCGACCCGATCGAGGAGCTGTGCTTCGCGAACGGCGGCCCGACGCAGGCGTTCTCCGTGGCGCTCGTGCATCGTGCCGGCTCCAGCTCGCTTCCGATCGATCTGTTCGTCAGCGGCGTTCGCGAGCTCGAGCACGCAGATCCGCGAGGCGGCCTCTTCGAGCCCGCTGCGTCGAGCTCGGTGGTCACGGTGGGCGCCGTGTGCTGGCGCACTGGAGCCTTGCAGCCGTACAGCTCGCGCGGGCCTAACGGACGCGGTGAGCTGAAACCCGACGTCGTCGGTCCGAGTGCGGTCTCGAACGGGATCTACGGTGCTTCCTCGGACTGCCAGACCGGCTTCGCCGGAACCTCGGCAGCCACGCCGCACGTCGCTGGGCTCGTCGCGCTGCTGAAGCAACGTCACCCCGGCCACGGCGTCGGGCAGCTCACCGCTCTCGTACGCCGCCTCGCCGACGATCTCGGCGCACCCGGAGGAGACACCGACTATGGCGTCGGTCTCGTGCGATCCTGGTCGGATCCACCCCAGGTCTACGACTCCTCCGCCTCGCGTGGCGCGGACGGGGTCGCAACGGTTAGCGCCCGGGTCAGCTCGCCTTCACAGAGCGAGTACCGCTGGGAGTACGGCTCGACACCGGCTCTCGGCAACTCGACCGGTACCGCGTTCTTCGTCGGCAATCCGGAGCCCTCGGGCGGAGCGGTCGAGCCGCTCCGGGCGAGCCACCGGCTCGACTTCGCCGGCACCGTCTACGCCCGCCTCGTCGCGAAGAACGCCTTCGGCACGACTCTGGGGCCGACCGAGCTCGTCCCCACCCTGCTCGACCGACCGTCGGTCGCGACACTGCGGCCCCGATTCGCATCCGCCTCGGAGGCCGAGGTCGGGGCGGCCGCCTCGGCGAACGGGGTGACTGCCCGATACGGGGTCGAGTACGGGCCGACGGCCGCATACGGCACGCGGGTGCTGGGGCCGCTTCGCGCCCTCGACTACGTCGACACAGCATCGAGCATCGTCCGGCTCGAACCCGGTCGCACCTACCACCTCCGCGCTATCGCGGTCGACGCAGGGGCCAGGTGATCGCCGGCGGCCGCGACGAGAGCGTCACGATGCCCCTCGAGATCGCCGCCATCCGTCCCGGGACGATCTCGGTCGGCGGCACTGCGGTCGTCGGCAAACCGCTCGCCGCCGGTTCGAGCCAGTGGCTCGCCGACGTGTCGCCGCTCGCTGTTCCGCCGGTGCCCCTCCTGGCCTACCAGTGGACGCAGTGCAGTCCCTCCGGCACCCTCTGCGCGCCGATCGCCGGTGCGACCGGCGTGGGCTATGTCGTCCGCGCCGAGGATCTCGGCCGGACGCTCCGTGTGACCGTCAGCGGCTCCGTGCCGTGGAGCTCGAGGAGCGAGAACAGCGCCCAGACGCCGGTCGTCGTCGCCGAGCAGCCGCCCGGCGGCGCAGGCGCTGGTGCAGGCGGAGGCCCGGGCGCTGGTGCAGGCGGAGGTGCGGGCGGCGGAGGCGGCAGTGGCGGCGCGCCGGACGTCGAGGTGAGCCTGAACGCCTCGACAACGACGCCGGCGGCGAACGGCGTTGTCGAGGTGAAGGCGACGATCCTCAACAAGGAGGCGGTGGTCGGTGCGACGGGGCTCACGGCGACGCTGACGCTTCCCGCAGACGCGACGCTGCTCGGCCCGCCGGCGTTCGATCGCGGCTCCGGCTGCACGGGCACGCGCACGCTCGTGTGCTTCCTGGACTACCTCCCCGGCAGCGCGACGACCATCCTGCGCTTCTCGATCAACGCCGGCGCCGCCGGCGAGAAGTCGATCGGCGCCCAGCTGACGCTGAACGTCTGGGACTCCGACAGCTCGAACAACGCGGGGTCGTTGACGCTGAAGGTCGGGGGAGCCGCCGCGCAGGTCGTGAGTGGCGGCACGACGAAGGTGGAGGAGGTGGGGCGACGTCTGACCGGCACGAACGGCGTCGACGTCCTCCGTGGCAGCGCCCTGCGGGACGTCCTGAGCGGCCGGCGCGGCGCCGACCGTCTCTCCGGCGGCGGCGGCGACGACGCGCTCACAGGCGGCCTCGGCCGAGACGTGCTCGACGGCGGCCCGGGCGACGACGTCCTGCTCGCACGCGACGGTGAGCGCGATGTCATCCGGTGCGGTGCGGGAGCGGATCGGGTGGTCGCCGATCGGCACGATTCGATCGCGCGCGACTGCGAAGCTGTTCGGCGTCGTTAGCTCGAGGCGCCGGGCTGCACGAGCCCGGTCTCGTAGGCATAGACGACCGCCTGCACCCGATCCCGCAGGTCGAGCTTCATCAAGATGCGCGCAACGTGCGTCTTCACCGTCGTCTCGCTGACGAAGAGATCCTTTGCGATCTCGGCGTTGGACAGGCCGCACGCCATGTAGCCCAGCACTTCGAGCTCACGCGCGGTCAACTCCTGCAGCCTCGGTGGCAGGGCCGCGGGGAGCGTGCTCGGCGGACGCTGGATGAACTCCTCGATCACGCGCTTGGTGATCGACGGTGAGCGCTCCGAGAGCGTCATTACGGCCCGATCGGGGCCGCACTCGGGATCCCGCTCGGTATCGGCCCGGCGGCGCTCGTCACGCAGTCGCTCGCCCAGTTCGGCGCGACGTTCTCGCTGCCGGTCGTCACGATCGCGGTGTTCGCACTCGTGGCGGTGCTAGCGGGAATCGTCGTCGCCGTCATGCCGGCACGCCGGGCTGCGCGGCTAAACGCCCTGAACGCGCTGCAGTACGAGTAGCTGCCGACATCTGGGGAGCGGGCGAGTTGGGGGCCGCCCGCTCCCTGGTTGAGCCCGCCCCCCAGGTCATCCGGTCCCCGGTAAGTTCGGCGGCGTGCTCCTCGCGATCGATCAGGGGACGACGGGCACGACCTGTCTCGTCGTCGATGAGGAGCTCCGACCGGTGGGCCGCGGCTACCACGAGCTGCGACAGCACTTCCCCTCCCCGGGACTCGTCGAGCACGACGCAGACGAGATCTGGTGGACGGCTCTCGCTGCTGCGCGGCAAGCGCTCGGCGATGCCGGAATCGCTGCGACCGAGCTACGCGCGATTGGGATTGCGAACCAGCGCGAGACGACCGTCGTCTGGAACCGGCGCACGGGCCGGCCGGTCGGACGTGCGATCGTCTGGCAGGACCGGCGTACGGCCGCACGCTGCCTGCAGCTGCCGGCGGAGCTGATCCGCGAGCGCACCGGGCTCGTCCCCGACCCGTACTTCTCGGCCACGAAGCTCGAGTGGCTCCTGGGGGCAGCTGGATCCGCCGGCGACCTCGCCTTCGGCACGGTCGACTCGTGGCTCGTCTGGAAGCTGACCGGTGGCGCCCACCTGACGGACGTCACGAACGCCTCCCGCACAATGCTGTTCGACATCGGCGCGCTCGAGTGGGACGACGAGCTGCTCGCACTCTTCGACGTGCCACGCTCCGTGCTCCCCGAGGTCGTCTCCTCGTCCGGCGAGCTGGCAGAGGGCGAGCTCCTCGGTGCGCGATTGCCGATCACAGGCATAGCAGGCGACCAGCAGGCGGCGCTCTTCGGCCAGGCCTGCTTCGAGCCGGGGCAGGCGAAGGCGACCTACGGCACCGGCAGCTTCGTCCTCGTCAACGCCGGTTCCGGGCTCGGCGTAGCGCCAGAAGGCATCCTTCGGACGGTCGCGTGGCGGCTGAGCGACGGAGCTCCCGTCTATGCCTTCGAAGGCTCGGTCTTCGTCGCAGGTGCGGCGCTGCAGTGGCTGCGCGACGGACTCGGGGTGCTCGGTGACGCTGCGGAGAGCGAAGCGATGGCGCGATCACTACCGAGCAACGACGACGTGTACTTCGTGCCGGCGCTCACCGGGCTCGGAGCGCCGTACTGGGCGCCGGAGGCCCGCGGCCTGCTGACGGGTCTCACCCGCGGCACGCGGCGGGAGCACCTCGTCCGCGCGGCGCTCGAGGCGATCGCGTTCCAATCCCGCGACGTCCTCGAGGCGATCGCCTTCCCGCTCGAGCTCCTGCGTGCCGACGGCGGCGCAGCCGCGAACGGATTCCTGATGCAGCTCCAGGCCGATCTCGCGCGCGTCCCCGTCGAGGTAGCCGCAGAGCGCGAGACGACCGCGCTCGGCGCCGCAGCGCTCGCAGGGCTCGGCTTGGGCGTGTGGTCGAGTCTGGACGAGATCGCGGGCAAGTGGCGCTGCGCCGCTCGTTACGAGCCGCAGCTCGAGGAGACGGAGGCGGCACGCCTCCTCGGCGGGTGGCGCGACGCGGTGCGACGGACGCTCCTTTGATCATCCGACCCCTGGTCGAAGCCGACCTGCGCTCGATCGAAACCCTCCTCGGCGAGGAGCCTGACGCGCTTTTTGCAGCGCAGTACCACCCCATGCACGGCCCGGACCGTGACGGCGAGCTGTGGCGACGATCCCGGGTCGCGGTCTCCCCCGACGGCGACGTGGTCGGCGCGATCTCTGTGCTCCGAAATCCGTCGCACAGCGGCCGGTTCTCCGTCTCGCTCGAAGTGCGGCCCGACCACCGGCGGCAGGGAATCGGGACGGCCCTGATCGAGGTCGCGCGAGGACTTCGGTCCGAGCCGCTGCCGTTGTCGGCGAAAGCGCACACCACCGACCTGGCCGCCATGGCACTTCTCCAGGCTGTCGGCGGCCGCATTTACCAGCAGTGTCCTGGACGCCGTCCTGATCCGACCTCGCCGGAAATCCGCTCCTGGGCGGGCATCCAGGCGGTACCGAGCGGCGTGCGGCTCGACCCCCTCAACGGCGTGACGGCTGACGCGCTCGCGGTGGCTTGGGTGGCCCAATATCTTTGGAGCCACGAGGCCTGGTCGCCTGTGACGTCGCCGGACACCCTTGCCCAACGACTCCGCGAGGGACTAGCCGACCTCGATCCGGCAACCAGCACCGGCGCCTGGATTGGCGACGAGCTGGTCGCGACCAGCCTCGTGCTGCGCGAGCCTGATGGCGCCGTCACCCTAGTGGCCGAGACGATCCGCCGCGACCAGCCGGACGGCGTACGCCTGGTCGCGGCAGCCCTCGCCCGGTGCATGACGTTGCTGGGCGACGCAGCGGTCACGAACGTCCAGATCGACGGGCACGAGTCGGATCTCCATCTAGCGCCGGTCCTCGCCACCCTTCCACCGACACCTGCTCAGCCGCTGCTCCTGGTCGAGATTCCGTGACGGCGGCCGGTACTCCGACTCTCGGTGCGTTCGGGGATCATTGAACGTTCGAGGATCGACGGCGGCTTCGCCGTGATCGCGGACGCCCACTTCGACGACTTGCGGCTCCCGTTCCCGCCCGCCTGGATGCAGAGAACTGGACTCGCGGTGGGGGCGCCGATCGGCCGCCTGCTGGGTACGAGCCCAGCTACGACGGCCCGGCAACGGAGCAGGTCGCGCTCGCGATCTAGATCGCGATCTCGCCCGCTCCGCCGCAACGAGCGTTGTCAGGGACTGTCCCTGACAACGCTGGTCGCGCGGTTAGGGCGAGGCGAAGCGGACGACGGCGTCGACGACGAGCTTCAGGCGGCGACCCTCGTCGGTCAGCCGGTACTCCACCCGCGGCGGCCGAGCGTCGATCACCCGCCGCTCCAGCACTCCCGCCTCCTCCAGCTCGACGAGTCGCTGGGCGAGCGTTCGCGGCGGGATCTCTCCGACGGCCTGCTTCAGCTCGTTAAAGCGAATGGCTCCCTCAGCCGAGGCCCAGAGGATCGACAGCGTCCAGCGGCGCTCGAGGAGGCCCGCCGTGCGGCGGACCTCCTCGGGCACAGGTCGGCAACGCCTACACCGCATGGAGGCTTCGACCCGCCGCCTGAGCGGCAGGCTCGAGCGCCAGCTCGAGCACCTCGTCGAGCGACATGACGGGGTGGAACGTCATCTCCTCGCGGACGTGCGCAGGGACGTCGTCGAGGTCCTGGCGGTTCCGCTCGGGCAGGATCACGTGAGTGAGCCCGGCCGCGTGGGCGGCGAGCACCTTCTGCTTCAGGCCGCCGATCGGCAGAACACGCCCCTGGAGCGTCACCTCGCCGGTCATACCGACCGTGTGCTTGACGGCTCGGCCCGACAGCAGCGACGCGAGCGCAGTCGCCATCGTGATGCCGGCGCTCGGTCCGTCCTTTGGGATCGCACCAGCTGGCACGTGGACGTGGAAAGCCCGCTCGAAGGCTTCGTCGTCGACGCCGAGACCCTCGGCCCGCGATCGAAGCGTCGAGAGCGCGATCTGGGCAGATTCCTTCATCACCTCACCGAGCTGGCCGGTGAGGACGAGCTTCTCCGCCCCCTTGGCTGCGGACGCCTCGACGAAGAGGACGTCGCCGCCGGTTCCCGTCACGGCGAGACCGGTCGCGACACCCGGCACGGCCGTACGCTCCGCCGCCTCGCGATAGAACTGCTGCCGGCCGAGCGCGTCACGCACGTCCTCGAGCCCTAGCTCGACGGGCGTCTCGACGCCTCCGGACGCGATCTGCGTCGCGGTCTTGCGCAGCAGCTTGCCGAGCTCGCGCTCGAGCTGCCGAACACCTGCCTCACGGGTGTAGTCGGAGATGACGACCTCGAGCACCACCTCGGAGATCGCGACCTCGTCCTCTCGCAGGCCGTTCCGCTCGCGCTGCCGTGGCCAGAGATACCCGCGGGCGATCGCAGCCTTCTCATCAACGGTGTACCCGTCGAAGCGGATCACCTCCATCCGGTCGAGCAGCGGCCCCGGAATGGAGTCGGCAACGTTGGCGGTCGCGATGAAGACGACCTCGGACAGGTCGAGCTCGACGTCGAGGTAGTGGTCGCGGAACGAGTGGTTCTGCGCCGGGTCGAGCACCTCGAGCAGCGCGGCCGACGGGTCGCCGCGCCAGTCGGCGCCGACCTTGTCGACCTCGTCCAGGAGGATCACCGGATTCATCGTTCCCGCGTCACGTAGAGCGCGTACGAGCCGGCCCGGCAGCGCCCCGATGTACGTCCGCCGGTGGCCCCGGATCTCGGCCTCGTCGCGGACGCCCCCGAGCGACATGCGCACGAACTCGCGGCCGAGCGCACGTGCGATCGACTCGCCGATCGAGGTCTTGCCGGTGCCCGGAGGCCCGACAAGGGTGAGGATCGCACCCGAGCGCTTGTCCGGCTCGATGCCCCGCTCCTCGCGCAGCTTGCGGACGGCGATGTACTCGACGATCCGGTCCTTCACGTCCTCGAGACCCGCGTGGTCGGCGTCTAGCACCTCGCGCGTGTGCAGCGGATCGAGGCGCTCCTCGGAGCGCTTCCCCCACGGCACCCCGAGCAAGGTGTCGAGGTAGTTGCGGATCATCGAGGCCTCGGGCGAGTTGTCCCCCTGCCGCTCGAGCCGCCCGAGCTCGCGCTCGGCCTGCTCACTGACGGCCTCGGGCAGCTCGGCCTCATCGAGCTTCCGGCGGTACTCGTCAACGAGCGACGCATCGTCGTCGCCGAGCTCCTTGCGGATCGACTCCATCTGCTTGCGGAGGATGTACTCGCGCTGCTGGCGCTGCGCTCCGCTCTCGACGTCCTCGCGGATGCGTCGACGCACCTGCATCTCGGCGAGCCGCTCCTTCTGGAGGCGGATCCCGAGCTCGAGGCGCTCGTTGACGTCGATCGTCTCGAGCACCTCCACCTTCTGCTCGAACGTGAAGTCGGGCGAGTAGCCGACCGTATCGGCGAGCGCTCCCGGCTCGGTGATCGAGCGGACGAAGGCCGAGATACGGCCGTCGTCGCCGCGCAGCTCAAGAATCTCCTCGACGGTTGCGCGGTACTCGCGCTCGAGCTCACGCGTCCGTCCGTCGGCCTCTTCGGCGTCCGGACGCTCCTCGACCTCAACGCGCAAACGGCCGCGCGCATCCGACTCGGCGGCGCCGGCAACGCCGCGGTGCAGACCGGTGAGGGCTACCGCCCGGCCCCCGCCCGGCAGCCGCACGCGATCCGTCACCTCGGCCACGGTGCCGATGCCGGCGTAGTCGTTCTCGTGGCGCGGGACGAGGAGAACACGATCTTCCGGTCCCACATCGACCGTCAGCGTCACGCTCATGTTCGGGAAGACGACGATGTCCTCCAGCGGGACGAGCAACAGCTTGCTCACGTCAACCAACTCCTTCTCTTACTTCCTCGTCAGCACTAAGTACAAAAAAGATAGCTGATGCGATTGGCGACCTGCCTCATCCGAGCCAAGAGCCTCAAGTTCGGCTCCGCAGTGCCGATCACACGTTGCAGAACTGTGCCCGCACGCCTCCGCCTGCCCATCGCGCTCGTCCTGTGCCTCACCCTCTCGGGGGCGATCGGCCTCGTCGCGGCGTCGTCGGTCGCGCTTGCCTTGCTCGCCCTGGGTGTCGGGCTCGCGGTTGCCCTGATGCTGCTCGTGTTCGCGCTCACGAGCCCGGCGCGTCCCTTCGCAGCGCGACTGGCGACGGCGGTTGCGGCGGAGCCCGATCCGATCGAGCTCTTCTCGATCGTGGCCGCGGAGGCGAGCGTGGAGCTAGACGCTCCCGAGGTGACCGTCGTCCGCTTCGAGCCGGCCGGCTTCGGCACGGTTGTCGGCGGCTGGCACGCACAGGGTACGCCGACTGCGGTTCCGGGGACGACCGTCGACCTCGACGCCTCGACGGTCGCCGGCCGGATCTACGCCAACGGCCGCCCCGCGCCTGGTGGCGCGCCGATCCGCATCGGCAACAAGCCTTGGGGAGTGCTCATCGGCGAGAGCGTCGCGGCCGATCGGCTCGTCGCCGTCGCGGATGCCGCGGCCGGTGCCCTCGCCTACGCCGACGCGTGCGCGCGGCTGAGCCTGCTCGGGACGCGCGACCCGCTCACGAACCTGCTCGACCACCGCATCTTCCATGAGCAGCTGCGAGCCGAGGTCCGCCGCGCCCGGCGCCACGATCGAGCGCTCTCGCTCGTGCTCGTCAACCTGGACGGCTTCCGTCGCCTGAACCAGGCGCACGGCCGGTTCGCCGGCGACCGCATCCTGGGGGAGACCGCATACCGCCTCGCGGCGTCGGTGCGCCAGGGGGAGATCGTCTCGCGCATCGGTGCAGATCACTTCGCTTGGATCCTCCCGGAGACGGAGGGCCTGAACGGCTGGATCGCCGCCGAGCGCGCCCGCCGGTCGATCTCTTCGACTCCGTTCGCGGGCGTCGGCAACGTGACCGCGTCGGCGGGCGTGATCGACCTCGTTGACGTCGACGATGCCGACGAGCTGCTCGCGCTGGCCGGGTTGGCGCTCGTGCGCGCGAAATCCTCCGGCGGCGATGCCACGTTCCGTTATTCGGACGACCTCTTGCGGACGGCGGACGATCCTCGTGACGAGCGTGGGCTGAGGCACCTGCGTGAGCTTGCACGCGAGCTCGACGCCGAGGGCCGCGACTAGCCGAAGCGCCTCCGGCCGAGCGCCGCGATCTCTCCCGCGAGCACGTCGGCTGAGCTGCCCAAGCCGCCCGGCGACCAGGTCATCACGGCGGCGACGAAGGCGCCTCCGGGCCAGAGTACGAGCCCCGCATCGTGGCGCGAGGTCGCCAGCCAGCCGCCCTTGTGCAACAACGTCACCGGCCCGACGAGCGACCGGCCGAGCTTCCCGCGGTCGCCGACAGCGGCCAGCAGCCACAACAGGTGCCGCGCCTCGGAGGGCGAGACGCCGAGCTGCGGGAGCGGCCCTTTTCCGCCCGCGGCGAGGAAGACAGCCTGAAACAGGCGCGCCAGATCCGCCGCGCTCGTGTACTTGCCCTGGCCGAACGACGGCTGGCCCTCGACCCGGATCGGGATCGGCGTCACGCCTGCCAGCTTGCGGAACGGACTCGGCAGGTAGCCGCCATACATGAGGGAGTCCGTCAGGCCGAGCTTCCACATCGTCTCGTTCACGATCCCCGAGCCGGCGCCGGTCGACCCGCCGAGCCAGACCTCGAGGTCGTTCGCCGACTCGTTGTGCGACTCGACCAGCATGCGGCGGAGCAGGAGGTGCAGCCGGGATCCCGCCGAGGGCTTTCCGTCGTGCCGTCCCAGCACCGCAACTGCGATCGCGAGCTTCAGCGTGGACGCGGCGGGAAAGCGGGCGGCGGCGTTCCAAGCGGCCCCGCGACCGGTGCGCAAATCCTGGAGGTACACCGCGCTCGTGCCACGGAACCCGCTAACGAGTGTCCGGATCTCCTGCGCGAGGACCGGGTCGAGCCTGGCCCGCACGGCTCGAGGAGCCGCTCCCGGCTGAAGCCCGTACACGTGTGCGACGGTTCTGGACGCGCTCCGGCCGACAGAATCGACCGCCGTGACGCGGACCGTCACCTCCCGCGGCGGCAGCTCGACGGTGAGGGTGAAGCGGCGCCCCCGCAGGCGACGGTCGGCCAGCACCCGCTCCCCGACCCGGACGATCACGCGCCGGGTTCCCTCTGGCGCCGTCCCGGCGACCCGACCGAACGACGCCTCGCGTGGAGCGGGCGCGACAATCCCGGGCGGCGGCAGTGCAGGCGCGTCGAGCATCGTTGCAGCTTCTAACACGATCGAGCCGCCCGCGTACGCCGCCGGCTCGGAGCCCCATCGTGTTGGTAGCTCCTACATCATGCTCGCCTCGTAGCCTTCGCTGATGGCCGTGCTGGCTCACCTCGACCTGGACGCCTTCTACGCGGCGGTCGAGGAGCTCGAGCAGCCTGACCTGCGGACCAGGCCGCTCGTCGTCGGTGGCGATCCGCGGGGGCGCGGCGTCGTCTCGACCGCGAACTACGTCGCCCGACGCTTCGGGATCCGCTCGGCGATGAGTTGCGCAGAAGCGCTCCGGCGCTGTCCGCACGCCGTCTTCGTTCGGCCCCGCCACACCCTCTACGGCGAGTACTCCCAGGCGGTGTGGACGGCAGTCGGGGAGGTCGTGCCGAGGTTCGAGAGGGTCGGCCTCGACGAGGGCTATCTCGACTTTGGAGACCTTGCGCGCGACTTCACTCGTGCTCGTGTCGTTGCCGAGGCGGTACAGACCTCTGTCGGAGCGGCCACCAGCCTCACGTGCTCCCTGGGCGTGGCGCCGACCAAGGTTGTCGCGAAGGTCGCCTCCGACCGGCGCAAGCCCGGTGGAATCACCGTGGTACCCGCAGGAAGCGAAGCCGCCTTCCTGGCGCCCTTCTCCGTCCGCGCGCTCCCCGGTGTGGGCCCCCGCGCCGAGCAGCGGCTTGCGGCAGCCGGCATCACCTCGGTCGGCGCGCTCGCAGCGCTGCCGGACGAGGACCTGCGCGCGCTCCTCCCGGGGTCGGTGGGCCGCATCCTCCGTGACCGCGCGTGCGGCATCGATGCGCGCGGGCTTGCGGGCTCGACCGAGCGCGGCTCGATCTCCGTCGAAGAGACGTTCGAGCGCGACGTCCACGAGCGTCCGCTGCTGCACGCCGAGCTGCGCCGGATGGCGGAAGAGCTCGGGCAGCGGTTGCGGAAGAAGGGCCTGTCGGCGCGAACCGTAACGGCGAAACTTCGTTACGCCGACTTCTCGATCCGCAGCCGGTCGGCGAGCCTGAACGTCGGCATCGACGACGCGGGGAAGCTCGGCGAGCTCGCCTGCTCGCTGCTCGACCGCGGTCTGCGCGACCGACCCGGCGCGCTTCGCCTCGTCGGCGTCGGCGTCTCCGGCCTCTCTGACTTTCGCCAGCTCAGCCTGGAAGACTAGCGAGACGGTCGGCCAGGTCGGCGTGCCCCGCCGCTCGGGCGAGGTCGGCCGCGGACGCTCCGTCGTCGTTCCGTGCGGCCGGATCGGCCCCTCGCTCGAGGAGCAGCTCGACGCTCGGACGGTCTCCGTTCTGCGCCGCCGAGTGAAGCGGAGTGAAGCCGCCTCGCTGCCGCACATCTACCTCTGCCCCGCGCTCGACCAAGAGCTTCACGATCTCGGCGTGTCCGCCCGCAGCGGCGCTGTGGAGCGGCGCCACCCGGAGGCTCTGGCTACGGGCGATCACGTCGAGCTCGGCACCGCGGTCGAGCAGGAGCTCCGCCGCATCTCGCTGACCAAAGTACGCAGCGAGGTGCAACGGCGTGAAGCCGTCGGCTGACCAAGCTGAGGCGAGACTTGGCTCGGCGTCAACGAGCTCGGCGAGTCCGCGAGTCCGACCCACCGCGGCCGCGTCGAAGACGTCGAGGGCAGGGTTGGCGTCGAGGAGCGCCGCCACGAGCTCGTCGGCTCCGCGATAGGTTGCGCAGAGGACGGCCGAGAGGCCTTCTTCGTTCCGCGCAGCCGCCAGCTCCGGGCGTAGGCGGAGCAGCTCGCGCAGCCGCTCGACATCACCGCCGCGGATCGCTTCGAAGAGCTCGCTGGTCATGGCGCCACTATGCCCGCCGCAGCAGCGGCCGCGTTAGGCAGGTAGGTCCGCCGTCACCCTTGTGTGAGATCTCGTTGCCTTTATAGACAACAACGTCCACACCTGCGCGTTGCATCAACCGCCGCGTGCCGTCGTTGCCCTCGAGTGCCAGCGCGCGGCGCGGCCCGAGGGCCAGGACGTTCGGCCCCATTGTCTCGAACTCCTCGTCGGGCACCTCGACGGTCGCGATCCCGCGCTCGGAGAGGAGCTCGAGCAGCCGGACCGGCGCGAGCCGCGGATAGACGAGCGCGAGATCGACGTCGAGCGGCGAGATCAGGCTCATCAGGTGCATCACCTCCGCTTCGCCGTTCCAGTGCGGCAAGTCGTAGGAGTGCGTCTCGGCGTCGGGGAACACCGCAGCGAGCTGCTCGGCGCCCGAGGCGTTCGTGCGGTAACCGCGGCCGACCAGGAGCGTCCGCTCGTCGAGCCAGATGGTGTCGCCGCCCTCGACGGTTCCGGGCGCCTCTATGCGGGCGGCAACCGGAACGCCGGCCGCCTCGAGGTCGGCCGCGAGCGCTTCGGGCTCGCCCAGCCGCCCCGCCTTGCCGGGACGGAGCAGTACAGCGCCGTCGCCGCCGACAAGCAGCGGGTCGTAGGCATAGATCGCATCCGGGTTGCCGGCCTCGCCAGCAGCCACGATCACCTCCGCGCCGGCACCTTCGAGGATGGCGCAGAGCGCCTCGTGCTCAGCAGCGGCAGCGGCAGCGTCGGGCTCGGAACGCCAGCCGTACTCGCGCCAGCGGGCCGAGTCGGCGGGCTGCGGCGGCCGTACGAGCACCCGCCGCAGCGTCGCCGTCATCGACCGGCAGCCGTACGGGTTCAGGGACGCCGGGAGCGAAGTCATGGGAGACGGAAGGCGAGCTCGCCGAGCCGCCGGTAGCCCGCGACGGACGGGTGATCCCCGTCCGAGGTCCATTCGTCGCGCATCCGTCCCTCCTCGTCCGGATGCTCGAGCGTGGCGTAGAACGGGAGGACGGGCACACCCTCGTCGCGCGCCAGCTCGTCGATCAGCTCGTTCAGGCGGGAGATCGGCTCCTGCGCCGCCGGCCAACCCCGGTTCCAGGGAAGCACGTTTGCGATCGTGACCCGCAGGCCGAGCTCCTTCCCGCGACGCACCATCGAGCGGAGGTTCTCTGCAGCCGGCTCGACGTCGCGACCCTGTGCGATGTCGTTGATGCCGCCCTGCACGACGAGCACCTCGGCGCCGCCCGCGCAGCGCTCGAGCCGCTCGGCGATCTCGTCCGTGCGCTCACCCCAGACGCCGCAGTTCCGGAAGCTAAGGCGCGCGTCCTTCCGCGCCGCCCAGTATTCCCACTGGCTCTGCTCGTCGAGGTCGTCGCCGTAGGAGGCACGGACGTCGGGATCGGGATCCCAGTACGGGGAGCCCGCGTGAATCGAGTCGCCGAGGGCCGCAACGACGATCGTCCCCTGCTCGTTCACCGTCTCCACCTCTCCTCCGTCGGGCCGGCCGCACCCGGCGAGCGCCAGGGCGAGCAGAGAGTAGAGGAGGACGCGCGTGCTCACACCTCACGCTAGGAGCTTCCGCTGGCGGGCGATCGCGGCGAGGACGGCGTCCACGTCGTCCTCCGTGTTGTAGAGGTGGAGCGAGACGCGCAGGTTCGAGTCGCGCTCGGAGGTGACGATGCCGCTGTGCGCGAGCGCCGCAACGAGCCCCGGTGCGTCGGTGGACCGGATGCAGACGAGCGGGCCGTCAGGCGCTGCTGCGACCGCGGCGCCGAGCTCGTCGAGACCCTCGCACAACCGCGTCGCCAAGCTGCGGATGTGCGCCTGGATCTGCGGCACGCCCACCTCAGCGATCAGATTGACGCCCGCGAGGCCCGCGTAGATGTTCGGCACCGGCGGCGTGCCCGCGTCAAACCGGCGAGCGCTCGCGTGCGGTCGGTATCGCTCGATCTGCATGTCGAAGACGTTCTCGTCGGCGAACCAGCCGGTCTGTGTCGGCAGCAGCTCGGTGACGAGGCCCGGCCGGCACGCCAGGAACGCGAGCCCCGCCGACGCGAGCAGGTACTTGACCGTGCCGCCGACGACCACGTCGCCCGCTTCCGCAGCCTGGAGCGGCAACGCGCCGATTCCCTGGTACCCGTCGACCAGCATCAGCGCGCCGTGCTCGCGCGCGATCCCGTAGATCGCGTGGACATCGTGCACCGCGCCGGTGCGGTACGAGACGAAGGTCGCGCACACGAGCGCCGTTCGCTCGTCGACGGCCGCCGCGTACGACTCCGGATCGGCCGCCACGTGCACCACCTCAGCGCCACGCAGCTCCTGCGCGTGTGCGATCTGGCCGATCGTCGGGAACTCGAGCTCGGAGATCACGATTCGGTTGCGCGGGCCGCGGAAATCGAGCGCGCTGACGAGCGCGCTGACCGCCGCCGACACCGAGGTCTGGATCGCGACGTCGTCCGACCCCACGCCGAGCAACGCCGCGAAGGCCGTTCTCGCCGCCTCCGAGCGCTCGACCCAGTGCTCCCACTCGGCCCCGTGCTCGTCCCAGCCGGCCAGGTACTCCTCGTAGGCCGCGCGCACCGAGTCGGACAGGGCGCCCTGGGAGCAGGAGTTGACGTAGACCTTGTCGCGGAAGACAGGGAAGCGCTCCCGGATCGCCTCACCGGGCCGCGTCCCGGGGTCGGGTCTAGCGACCAAGGTAGGCCTTGCGGAGATCCTCGTCCTCGAGCAGGTCGGCGGCCTTCCCCTCGAGCACGACGCGGCCGGTCGACAGGACGTAGCCGCGGTCAGCGATCGAGAGCGAGACGTTCGCATTCTGCTCGACGACGAGCATCGCGACCCCCGACTCGTGCACCTGGCTGATGATCTCGAAGCTCCGCTCGACGAGGATCGGCGCGAGGCCCATCGACGGCTCGTCCATCAGCAGGAGCTTCGGCTTCGACATCAGGGCCCGGCCCATCGCGAGCATCTGCTGCTCGCCGCCCGACATCGTCCCCGCCAGCTGCCTGCGCCGCTCGTAGAGCAACGGGAAGAGCGAGTAGACGCGCTCGAACTCCTCCTTCAGGTCTGCCTTGGGCCGCAGGTAGGCGCCCATCTGCAGGTTCTCGAGCACCGTCATGGGCGCGAAAACGCGGCGGTTCTCGGGCACGATCGCGAGCCCGCGCGCGATCCGATGGGCGGTCACCTTCGTGGTGACGTCCTCCCCACCGAACCGCACCGTTCCGTTCCGCGGCGCAACGATGCCGAGAATCGTCTTCAGGGTCGTCGACTTTCCCGACGCGTTGCCGCCGAGCAGGCAGACGAGCTCGCCCTTGCCGACCCGCAGGTTGACGTTCTGGAGGATGTGGATCGATCCGTAGTAGGTGTCGATCGCGTTGAGCTCGAGCAGCGGACTCTCTCCGTTGGGATGGGGCGCGCTCACTTCGTGGCCGCAGCCTTCGTGCCGAGGTAGGCCTCGACGACCCGGGGGTCGGTCGCGACCTCGTCGAACGTTCCCTCGGCGATCTTGACCCCATGGTCGAGTGCGACCACGCGGTCCGAGATCCCCTCGACCACGTGCATGTCGTGCTCGATCACGAGGATCGTGTACCCGCCATCAGTCCGCAGCTTGCCGATCAGCTCCGTGATCTCGTGCGTCTCGGTCGGGTTCATTCCGGCCGCGGGCTCGTCGAGCAGCAGCAGCCTCGGGTTCGTCGCCGTCGCACGAGCGATCTCCAGGCGACGCCGGTTCGCGTACGAGAGGGAGTAGGCGGGCTGATCCCAGCGGTAGCCCATCAGCCGCTCGCCGAAGAAGGCGAGCCGACGCTCTGCCAGCTCTCGGATCACGCGCTCCTCGCGCCGCTGCCCCGGCGTCCGCAACATGGCGCGAAAGACGCCGGCGCGGGTGTGTCCGTAGGCCGCGGCCATGACGTTCTCACGAACGCTCATGTTGAGGAAGAGGCGCAGGGACTGGAACGTCCGTGCGATGCCGCGCCGCGTGATCGCGTGCGGCGCGAGGCCTTTGATGCTCTCGCCCTCGAAGCGGATGTCACCGCCCGTCGGCTCGTACACACCCGTGACGAGGTTGAAGAGCGTCGTCTTGCCGGCGCCGTTGGGGCCGATCACACTCACGATCTCGCCCTCGTCGACGCTGAGATCGAGCCCGTCGATCACCGCCAGCCCGCCGAACGCCATCGACACGTTCTCGAGCTCGAGAAACGCGGGCACTAGACGATCTCCACGCGTTTCTCGCCGAGGATTCCCTCCGGCCGGGCGATCATCACGGCAACAAGGATGGCGCCGAGGATGACGAAGCGCGTCGGCTCCGGCTTCGTGATCATCACGTTCTCCCACACGAAGGCAGCGAGATAGAGGGTGGGGACGAGCAGCGCGAGCCTGTACCAGCCGTGGAGCAGTGTCAGCGCCAGGATCAGCACGATCAGGGTGATGTAGGCGACGGGCCCCAGCCAGCCTGCCAGGTCGGCGGGAACGATCACCCAGTCGGAGGCCCAGCCCGCGACGCGGCCGCCCCCGTTCGGAGCCCCGGCCGTCCACGACGCGTCGATGCTCTCCGCGACGGCGTGGGCCACGAAGCCGAGCACAAGCGTCCCACCGACGACGGCGGCCAACCGGCGCGAGATCCGCAACGCGGCGAAGATGGACAGGATCGCCACCGCGTAGAAGAGGTAGCGCGCATCGCCGGGCTCCCGGAGGACCTCGAGTACGACGCTGATGGCGATGGCGCCGATGACGACCCCCGCCTGGCTCCCGGCGCCGCCCAGGATCACCATCGTGTAGATGGTGATCAGGAGCGGGAACTCGAACGTCTGCGGGAAGACGCTTGTGTTCAGGCCGGTGACGAGAGCCCCCGTGAGACCGGCAACCGCGGCGCCGAACGCGAAGGCCGTCAGCTTCAGCCACTGCACCGGCATCCCCATCAGCTCCGCCGCCAGCGGGTCCTCACGGAGCGACCGCCACGCACGGCCCGTTCGGGAGTCGTTCGCGAAGCGCAGCGCCACGTACACGACGATGAAGAGCGCGAGCGCGACGTAGAGATAGGCGACGTTGAAGATGCCGTCGCGCGAGACGGGCAGCTCGCGGCCGAAGACGTTGAGCGGATCGACGTTGATGATCCCGTTCGGGCCGCCGGTGAGGTCCTTCCCGAAGATGCTCTCGCCGTTGTTCGTGACCGTCAGGAAGATCTGGAAGAAGAAGAGCGTCACGATCGCGAGGTAGTCGCCGACAAGGCGGCGCGAGGGTAGCCCGACCAGGAGGCCGACGATCCCGCCGACGACGAGCGCGAGTGGGATCGAGACGAGCGCGGACACGTGGAGGTCGAACTTCTCCGAGCTGACGACGGCATAGGTGTAGGCACCGACACCGAAGAAGGCGACGTAGCCGAGGTCGAGCAGCCCGCCCCAGCCCACGACAACGTTCAGCCCGAGCGCGAGCAGCATGAAGACGACGGTGTCGAAGGCGATCCGACGCACATAGCCGCTCTCGAAGCCCACCGGCAGCATGGCCGCCAATGCAACGAAGAGCGTCAGCCACGCCCACCAGGGCACCGCGCGCGCGCGCTCGTCGACCTTTCCCAGCCAGCCGCCGCGGCCCGTGCGGCGCTCGGAGATGCGCGCGACCCACTCGTCCTTACCGATCTGCGGACCCGCGGTGGTGCCCGCAGCCGGAACCGACTCCTCGAGGGGATGGTCGGTGCGGTCGTCCATCAGTGCGCCGTTCCGGAAGTCCGTTGCCGCTCTGAGGAGTGGCCAGGTGTGATCTGGCGGTGCACTAGACCTTCTTGAGCTCCGGCGAGCCGAAGAGGCCCTGGGGCCGGAAGAGCATGAAGAGGATCAGCAGGGAGAACACGAGCAGGTCGGACCAGCGGGTCGAGATGTAGCCCTGCGTGTAGGCCTCGGCGAAGCCGAGGATCAGACCGCCGGCCATGGCACCAGGGATCGAGCCGATGCCGCCGATGACGGCGGCGGTGAAGCCCTTGAGGCCTGCGATGAAGCCGATCGTCGCCGAGGTGGGTGCGCGCAGCGCGAACATCACTCCAGCCGCGCCTGCGAGCGCCGAGCCGAGCACGAACGCGAACACGATCACGCGGTCGACATCGATTCCCATCATCGCCGCCGCCTCACGATCGTGCGAGGTGGCCCGCATCGCCTTGCCGATCCGCGTGCGGGTGACCATCAGCCAGAGCGCGATCATCAGCACGAACGCCGAGACGATGATGATGATCCGCAGGAGCGGGATCCGAACGTTGCCGATGTCGAAGCCGTTGAAGAAGAGTGCGCCCGCGGAGATCGAGAAGGCGTCGTAGTCGCGCTGCTCCGACCCGAACATCAGCTGCACGGAGTACGCGAGGAAGAACGAGACGCCGAGGGCGCTGATGAGCGGGGCAATGCGGGGTGCGTTGCGCAGCGGCCGGTAGGCGAAGCGCTCGATCGCTACGCCGAGGAGAGCGCAGCCGACCATCGCGGCGAGGACGATTAGCACGAGCAGCAGCCAGACCGGCACCTTCGGCGTGGCCGATCCGCCGAGCGCCTGAAGCGCCCCGAAGCCGATGAACGAGCCGACCATGAACACGTCACCGTGGGCGAAGTTCAGCAGCTTGAGGATGCCGTAGACCAGCGTGTAGCCGAGCGCGATGAGCGCGTAGACGCTGCCCAGCGTCAAGCCGTTCAACGTCAGCTGGATGAACGTATCGAGACGCACGCTCCCTAGCACTCGCTGAGCCTAACGCGAAAGACGGGGCTGCCCGACCCGAGCGGCCCGGCACCGGTGCCGGGCCGCTCGGTCGTGCCGATCCTTCGTCAGCCGACGAGCTTGTACGCGCCGTTCGACTGGATCTGGAAGATGTAGAACCGTGCGTTCAGCGGGTCGTTCGTCCGCGTCGAGAAACGGAAATCGCCGCCGAGGATCCAGTTCTTGACCCGGATCCGCTTCACGTTCCGCACCACGTCACGCCGATCCTTGACCCGGCCATTGCCCGCCTTGCAGGCCCGCTGGATCGCGTTCATCGCAACCTGGACTGCACCGTAGGTGGGAGGTCCGAACGATTCGAGGCTCGCCCGCGGGTTATCCCGCTTCCAGCCGGCGATCAGCGCCTTGTTGTACGCGAAGCTGCTGATGTCGGGAGCGAAGTTCGAGACGTACGAACCCGCCAGCTTGAACTTGTCGGGAGAGTTCGCACCGTCGCCGCCGAACACCTTCGCCCGCTTGCCCTGCTCGAGCAGCTGCTGGGCGAACGTCTGTGCGTCCTCCGGCTGCTGGGTCGGGAAGAAGACGATGTTGGCGTCAGCCGGGACACGCGTCACGAGCGAGGAGTAGTCGGTCGTCCGCACCGAGGTGGACTCCCGCTGGACGGTCACGTTCTTCGACCGCAGGAAAGCCTGGGCCGCATCGGCGAGGCCGACGGAGTACGGCTCCTGGAAGTCGATGATCACGACCTTGGTCACCTTCAGCTTCTCGACCATGAACCTCGCGTCGTGTGGGCCCTGGATGTAGTCGCCGCCGACGACGCGGAAGAACGCCGGCGTCGCCTCCTTCGCGGCACCCTGGGTGAGAGAGGTGCGGGTGGCCGAAGGCGAGATGTGTGCGAGGCCGGCCTGGAAGTAGGCCCGGCTGGTCGCCGCGACCGCACCCGATGTGGCCGGTCCGATCACCGCAACGACGCTGCGGTCTGCGACGTACTTCTGTGCCAGCGCCTGCGCGGGGGCCGGGCCCTGCTCAACGGGCGTGTCGCCCGTGATCAGGCGAACCTTGAGGCCGTAGTTCTTCTGCAGCGTCTTCACCGCGTACTTCGCCCAGCTCAGCTGCGCGTTGCCGAGGAAGCCGGCACCGCCGGTGAGCGGCGTCACAAGCGCGATCTTCAGCGTCGAGTTACAGCTCACTCCCTGCTGCTCGGCAGCGTCGGTACGCGTGAGCTCGGCCGGCTGCGCGACGGCTGTGGCCGCGAGCACGGCGGCAGCGCCCGTCATGAGCGCCGCACTGATCACCCTCTTCATTCCGATGTTCCTCCTTTGGGGATTGCGTGAGTATGTGACGTAGATCCGGTCGACTTGTTGTGCCTGAGCGAATCTGGGTCATCGGCTCCAGGCGACGAGCGTCTTCTTGCCGCCGGTTCCCAGCTTGAAGATCGAGAAGGTCGAGCCCCTGGCGTCGCCCCTCGCGGTGAACCGGAGCTCCCGGCCGAGTACGGTCTTCCGGAGCAGCGTCTGCTTCAGCGATCGCTGCACCTCGGCGCGCGTCGCGTTCCCGTCGGCGCAAGCCCGGCGGATCGCGAGCAGTGCGGCCTGCACCGCAACGTAGACCGGAGGCCCGAAGTTCGAGACAAAACGCCCCCGGTAGCCGCGGATGAACTCCGCGTTCGACTCGATCCCGCGGATGTCGGGCGCGAAGGAGGAGACGTACGCGCCGGCGCTCGTGAAGTCCTCCGAGTCGAGGCTGTCCGAGCCAAAGATGATCGCTCGGTTGCCCCGTGCCTGCAGCTGAGCCGCGAAGATCTGCGCCCTCGCGGCCGCCCTCCACGGCAGGAAGACCACGTCGGTGCTGGCCGGGACGCTCGAGCTGGTCGCGGAGAAGTCGGTAGCGCTCTCCTCGATGGCCGCCCGTCTCACCTTGACCCCTCCAGCTCGGAGCCTTGCCCCGACGCCGTCGGCCAGCCGAGTCGAGTAGGCAGTCCCGTCGTCGACGAGGACGACCAGCTTCGCCTTCAGAACCGTGCGGACGTACCTCGCCACCGTCGGCGACTGGACGCTCTCGTTCGGCACGACCCGGAAGAAGTTCGGGATCGAGCCGTTCGTCAGGCGCACGCTGAGCGCGGAACCCGAGATGAACGCAAGGCGGTTGCCGCGCTTGAAGATCGGGGCGACGGCCAGGACCTCGCGGCTCGCCGCCGGGCCGACAACAGCGAGGATCTTCCGGTCTGCGTGCAGTCGCGAGGCGACCCGCGCCGCCTGCCGTGGATCGAGCTGCGTGTCAGCCTCGAAGAGACGCACCTGTCCACCGCCGAGTCTGCGGATCGCGTACCTCGCGAACCCGAGCTGCTCCTTACCGATGAACGCCGCCGAACCCGTGAGCGGCCCCATGAAGCCGATCGAGGGACTCTCGCAAGCCGCCTCCGCGATCGTGGCCGCAGCCGGGCCGCGCGCCTCGGCGAGCGTTGCGGACGCGCACACGAGCGCGACTACGAGAGCTGCAGCGACCGCTGGTCGCAGGTTCCGGATGTGCTCACGCATGACCTCGTTCCCCATCTGACGACACGGTCACGAGTTGTCCTCGTACGCACGCGACGCAGGATCCCCCGAGGGGTGAAAGACGCCGAGGATGCGCATTACTCCTGGACCCGTGTTCTCGATGCAGTGGATCGTCTCGGGCGGCAGGTGGAAGCACGAGCCGGCCACGAGCGGCACCGAGCGGCCGTCCGCGTGCGCCAGTCCCTGCCCTTCCACGATGTAGCCGACCTCGTCGTAGGTGTGGCTGTGGTCGGGTGCGCGGCACGGTTGCACGATGCCGAGGAACTGCGTCGCCTCGAGACAGCCGGCCTCCTGGTTGACGAGGTAGCGGAACGTCCGCTTGTCGTCGGCACGGAGCTCGGGCCGGTCTTCGAAGCGAACCGTCACCCGCCGCTCCGGCCGTCCTCCATCTTTTCCGGGCGTGGCGACGGAGACCACATGCAGCTCGTCGGGACCGGGGTTCTCGACCGTGTACCGCTCACCGGCCCGCAGGTACACGCCCGTGTCGGGGACGAGCTCGTGTCGCGTGCAGTCGAGCTCGAGCGTCCCCGAGCCGGAGGCCACGTAGAGCAGCTCGTCACGCTCGGCGTCGCCGCGTTCCAGCGACCGGCCCGGCGCGAAGCGGATGAGGCGCTGCTCGAGCCGGTCGCACCCCTGTGCGGTGCCGATCGTCGTCCGCTCCAGGGCCGTGTCACCCACGACTCGGCGACCCGGAACCTCCTGCTCGTCGACGACAAAGGCGTGCGGCATGAGGAGCATCACACCGCCTCACCTCTGTCATGTCAATGGCTTTCCTAGAGCTCGAAGTCCTTCCCGTCACGGTCCGTCACGGCCCCCGTCACGTTGCGAACCCGGACGGGGCCGAGCTGGCCGGCGAAGGAGCCGCGGTGGGCGTGACCGTGCAGGACGAGATCGGGCCGGTGCGCCCCGATCGGCGTCGCGAGGCGCGGCGAGCCGGGGAAGGCCCAGATCGTCTCCGGCTCCCCGACGAGGGTGTCGGTGATCGGCGCATAGTGGAGGAGCACGATGCGGCAATGGCACCCGGCGACCGCCTCGATGGCGTCCGCCTCGCGGGTCGTCTCACCGGTACACCTCACGCAGGAGCGGCTCGCCGAAATCGGCCAGCTCCGCTCCCAGGAAGCCGCTCGCCGGCTGGGCACGTGGTGGGCCGCCGACCGAGCACGATGTCGACCTCTTCGTGCGGGTGAGCGACGTGCCGCGCGCGCTCGACTCGCTCGTCGCCGCAGGGATGCGGGCGGAGGGTCCCCCGGAGGGTTGGCTGATCAAGGCCTGGCACGGCGAGACGCTCGTCGACCTGATCTTCCATCCGTCCGGCGGCCCAATCGACGACGGCCACTTCGAGCGCGCGAGCGAGTTGGACGTGATCGCCCAGCCGATGCTCGTCGCCTCGCTCGGCGACGTGATCACGACGAAGCTGCTCTCGCTCACCGAGCAGGAGTCCGACTTCTCGAGCGTGCTCGAGTTCGCCCGCTCGTTGCGGGAGCATCGACTGGGAATTCGTCCGCGCGCGCAGCACGTCGGCGCCGTTCGCGCGCGCGTTCTTCACCCTGATCGAGGAGCTCGGGATCATCGAGCCCGCTCAGCCGCGCCGCCCCACGTAAGCATCCGGCCGGCGGGAGCCGCCCCGGCGGGGAGCCGGACGTTAGAAGTAGTTGGACGTTAGAAGTAGAAGGTCTTCCAGGCGTCCCACCAGGTGTCGGCGGTGACGGAGATCGTGCGGTCGTCGACACGCTCGACACCGGGCCTGAAGCGCAGCTTGTCCACGGCGAGCGTGTGCTTGAACTCGACTGTGATCTCGCACGGGTTGCCGAGGTGCCAGGGAGGAACGGCCGTCAGATCCGAGAGGGCGCGCTTCGCCCCCGCCTCGATCAGCTCGCGGGCGCGGACGGGTGGGATCTGCCGCGCCGAGGTGGCGCCGAGGCCACGTTTGACGGCGACCGTCGTCAACCCCTCACCGAGGAGGCTGCGACCCTCGTCGCAGGCGGCGTCGTCTCCGGTCACGAGCAGGACGGGGCAGTCCCAGGTACCGCAGAGCGCCGCGTGGATCCCGGTCTCGCCGACAGGCGTCCCGTTGAAGCGCAGGTTGAAGTAGTCGGCGCCCGAGACGGTGTGGTTCATGACGCCCGCACGGGTGCCCGCCATCGCGTGCATGCCGACGAGGAGAGCCGCGTCGCAGCCCTCCTCGAGGAACCCGGTGTACTCGGTCCAGTCCTCCTGGACGACGAACTCGCAGTCCGGATGGAGCAGGTCCGGCACGAGCGAGTTGAACGACCACTCCTTGCCGGCTCCGTGACAGTCCATGACGACGATCTCCGTCGCACCCGCGGCCTTCGCGCCACGCACGGCCGCGTTGATCTCCTCGGTATAGAGCCTGCGGGCCTCGTCGTACATCGGCGCGCCGCCGCTCGTCTGCGGGCCTTTGACGATGCCGGAGACGCCCTCGAGGTCGCTGATGACGTGGACGCGCACGCGCGGAAGACTAATCGTGCGCAGCAGCAAGTTGGAGTCCGAGCACGACCAGAACGATGCCGGTGACAGCATTGAGCGTGCGGCGGACCCGCTCGCGGTGGAGGAGCTGCCGGGCCTGCTCAACGGCCACGCTGTACGCGGCCAGCCAGCAGAACGTAAGCAGCGAAAAGAGGAGGCCGAGGCCCAGAAGCGTGGCGAACGCGTCACCGAACTGCGGCAAGAGGCTGGTGAAGAAGACGGCCATCTTCGGGTTCGCCAGGTTGCTGATGAGGCCCTGCCGCAGCCCAGTCCGAGGCGTCTGCTGCGAAGACCGGAGCATGCAGGCCGCATCCCGCCCGCGGTGAGCGAACGCTCCGCGCAGAGCTTGAAGGCCGAGAAGAACGAGGTATGCCGCACCAACGAGCCTGAGCGCCGCGAAGGCAGGCTGTGACGCACTGAAGAGCGCGACGACCCCGATGCTCGCCGCCACGGTCCACAGCGCTTGCCCGGCGGCGACGCCTGCGGCCGTCGCGACACCGCTCGCCCGGCCGCCCGTGAGCGCGTTCCGGATCGTGAGCGCCGTGTCCTGGCCGGGTGTGCAGATGACGACGGCAGCGACTCCCAGGAACGCCGCGAGCTCGGTCACGTCGCGGAGGATACGTCCGGCGGCCGCCTGTGGAGCAATCGTTGCCAGGCTCGTAACAGGCGTCTGACCCTCGCCGGCTGCGGAAGCGCTTGGACAAGCAGCTCCTGCAACTCAACCGGGTCTGACCCCGGCTCGTCGCGCGCACGACGAGCCGGCAGCTCCGAGCGTCGCGAGCACCGCAAGCTTGGCCAAGCCGCGGGGCATACGCTTGCGACGTGGAGACGGGGCTGAACGGACAGGGCATCCTTGTAACGGGAGCGTCCGGCGGGATCGGCGCCGCGTGCGCGCGGGCGTTCGCGGCCGAAGGTGCCCGCGTCGCAGTCCACTATCACCGCGGGGAGGAACGGGCGCGCGAGGTGGCCGCAGAGATCGGCGGAGCGCCCGTCGTCAGGGGCGACTTGACCGATGAGCTCGAGGTTCAGAGGCTCTTCGAGGAGACGCGCTCCGCCCTCGGCCGCATCGACGTCTGCGCCGCCGTCGCCGGGGTCTGGCCCTCGGAGGATGAGCCGGTCTGGGAGCTCGCGCTCGAGCGCTGGGAGCGAACGCTGCGCCAGAACCTCACCTGCGCGTTTCTGACGGCGCGAGGCTTCCTTCGCGAGTTGGAGCGCACCGGTCACGGGTCGCTCGTCCTCGTCGGCTCGACCGCCGGCCTCGTCGGCGAAGCTGGCCACGCCGATTACGCCGCGGCCAAGTCCGCGGTGACCGGTGGGCTGCTGCTGAGCTTGAAGAACGAGATCGTTCGGATCGCGCCGCGCGGCCGGGTGAACGCCGTGGCGCCGGGGTGGACGGAGACGCCGATGACGCGCGGGCACGTCGACCCAGAACGCGTGCGGAGAATCTCGAGGACGATGGCGCTCCGGAAGGTTGCCCGCCCGGAGGACGTCGCCCGCCAGGTCGTCGTCCTCGCCTCCGACGAGCTCTCCGGACACGTCACCGGCCAGGTCGTGACGGTCGCGGGCGGGATGGAAGGCCGCGTCGTCCACGACGACTAGTGCCCCTTCGTCGGCGAGCCGCGAACGCTCGGGTGAAACCGACTCCTGGAAGGCGGGCCGGCCTTTCAAGCATCTTTACGCGATCGGGATCCGCCCCGCGGATCCCGATCTTGCGCAATGGAGCGGGCTCGCCGCTCCACACTCACCTCGTCGCAGGATGATTGCCGTCAGTCCCCGACAGGGAGCTCTCCCACAATCGGCAATTCGGCCCCACAGCTTTAGCTCTACGAGTCCAGACCGATGTGGGTCATCCCCCTCCTCTCTGACCGCGACCGTGTCGGTGCCTCCGGAGGTCAGGCCGACCCTTCAGAGGCCTACGTGCGATCGAGATCCGCCCCCCGCAGATCCCGATCTTGCGCAGTAGAAACAGCGGACGGGGCCCGCCGCCAGGCCCCGTCCCTTGGCTCCTAAGAAGCTCGGAGCCGGACTCTCTCCCGGCTGCCCCCGCCACATCGAGGCGCTCAGAAGATGTTCCAAGTATCGCCTCCACGGGGGGACTGGGTATCACCCATTCGGGGTTCACCAGTCCCTCGAACGGGGTTGACCGGCTCCGTTCACTCTCTGCCTTAGAGTGGCCGGCGTGTCGCACCGCTTTGTCGAGCGTCTCCGTTCTGGCACCCCGCTCGTCGCCGACGGGGGGATGGGCACACTCATCTCCGGGGCGGTTCCCCGACTTCGCTGCCCCGAGGAGGCGAACCTGCGCGCGCCGGAGAGCGTCGTCGCGCTCCACGCGAGCTTCATCCGCGCCGGTGCCGACCTGATTGAGACGAACACCTTCGGGGCAAACCGCCGGAAGCTCTCGGCGCTGTACCTCGAGGACGAGCTCGAGCAGATCAACTCGGCGGGAGTCCGGCTGGCACGTGAGGCGCGGGAGGTCTGCGGCGGTGAGGTCTTCATCGCCGGTGCGATCGGGCCGTTGGGCGACGCCGAGTTGTTCAGCCCTGCCGACGGCGCGCCGCTCGTCGTCGAGCAGGCGCAGGTGCTCGAGGGCCGCGGCGTCGACCTGATCATGCTCGAGACCTACTACGACCTCGACGAGATCGTCGCGGCAATCGAAGCGGTGCGGAGCGTCTCGAAGCTGCCGCTCGTCGCGCTGATGACCTTCGATGCGGATGGACAGACCCTCGGTGGCGTCTCGGCAGCGGCCGCTGCTGAGCAACTGGACAAGCTCGAGCTCGCCGCGATCGGGGCGAACCACAGCGCCGGTCCCGCCGCTGCTCTGAACGCCCTGGCTGAGATGCGTCGCGACGGACTCGTGCTCGCTGCCTTGCCGAACGTGGGCCTCGCAAGCCTCGCCGGCTCACGGGTCGTCTTCCCGCATGCGACACCGGAGTATTTCGGCGAGTTCGCGGCCCAGGCGCGCAATCTGGGCGCGAGGCTGATCGGCGGCTGCTGCGGCACCACCCCGGCCCAGATCGCTGCCATTCGCGCGGCCGTCGACGAGGGTCGGGAGCCCACACAGCAGCTCGTTGCGCGCGAGCGCGAGCTCTTTGTCCCGACGGAGAGCGCGGCCGAGGAGACGCAGCTCGCACGGATGTTTCGCGAGGGGACGTTCGTCGTCTCGGTGCAGCTCGACCCCCCGCTCGGAGCCAGTAACGAAGCGCTGCTCGAGACGGCGCGCGTGCTGAAGGGGCACGAAGGTGTCCATCTTGTCGACGTCAACGACAACCCGCGCGCGCGCGCACGCATGAGCGGCGTGATGGCTTCGGTGGCGATCGAGCGGAACTGTGGCCTCGAGACGATCCCCCACCTGACGCCGCGGGACATGGCGATCGCTGGGCTCGAGTCGCTCTTGCTCGGCGCACACGCCGAGGGTGTCCGCAACGTGCTCGCAGTCACCGGCGACCCGCCTGAGGAAGGTGACTACCCGGGGACGCGCGGCGTCTACGAGTTGGAGGCGATCGGGCTGACGCGCCTGATCGCCGGTCTCAACCGCGGCGAGGACTACCACGGCCGCTCCATCGACGCACCCACGTCCTTTTTCACCGGGGTGGCCGTCAATCCCTCGGCCGACGATCTGGAAACCGAGCTCGATCGGTTCGAGCAGAAGCTTGCTGCCGGCGCGCAGTTCGCGATGACCCAGGTGCTGTTCGACCTGACCTTTCTCGAGGCGTTCCTCGCCCATCACGGTGGCCGCTCGCCAATCCCGCTGCTCGTCGGAATCTGGCCGTTGCGGAGCCACCAGCTCGCGGTTCGGATCCACAACGAGGTGCCTGGCATCGTGGTGCCGGAGCCCGTGCAGGAGCGGCTGCGCGTCGCGGGGCCGGATGCGGTGGATGTCGGGCTCGAGCTTGCCCGCGAGCTGATGGACGAGGCACGCGAGCGGGCGGCCGGCGTCTACCTCGTGGCGCCGTTCCGGCAGCCGCTCGGCATCCTCGACCTGCTCACCTGACGCATGGGCCGGAGGAGACGGCGTTCCCCTTCGCACGGCCGAGCACCCGCCGGATGCTCGCGGGCGGAACGCCGTAACCTGACGACGAGCCGATCCTGGCTGCGAAGACCGTCGTCTGCACCCGGCCCGTCGAGTCGACAGCGGGCCCGCCCGAGTTCCCCTTGCGCACAGCGCCGCGCAGCGTCGTGACGGTGCGGCGGATCGGGCCGCGGCCATAGGCGTCGTCGGTCAGCACAGACGCAGTCCGACCGATGCGGGCGGCCGAAGCAGTGAACGGCCCGCTCTCTGGGTAGCCGAGAATCGCCACACCCTCGCCCTCGGTCGGCTCGGCCAGGCGCAGGGCACGCCCGCGGAGCCCGGGGACGCGAAGCACGGCAACGTCGTTCCTCGGATCGAACGCGACGACTCGAGCGTCGAGTCGCCTGCCGTCCCCGCGATCGACCCCGGCGTCGTTCATTCCGGCAACGACGTGAGCGTTCGTGACCACGAGCCGCGGCCCCGCGATCCAGGCCGAGCCGGAGACCCCGAGCCCACAGGCCGTCCCGGTGACGCGGAGGACGCTCCGTCGCGCCCGGCGCACGCCCGGGTTCGCGAGCAGCCGTGGGTCCGGCGGTGCCACACGCGCCTGCGGTCCGGCGATCCGCGCGAACGGGTCGACGCGCTCGATCGCATCGAGAAGCCGCGCCGGCGGCACGCGCGCGTTGATCTCGCGCAGGATGCGAGAACGCTGCACCTCCCGCCGCACCTCGGTTTGCCCCGGGATGTGGAGTGCGACGGCGCCTGCGACCCAGACGAGCGCCAGCCCCGTTGCGGCACCGAGGACGGCGCCACCGATCGTGTCGAGGAGCCTCAGTGGCGGCACCGCGAGGAGCGTCGAGCGAATCGTGCTCCCGACCAGCCGCGCGACGCTCTGGAGCAAGGCGGCCAGCACCACCGCGCCCCCGAGCGCCACGAGCGGCGTGTAGGGCGACTCGTCGCCGGCGAGGAACTGGGGCGCGAGCCGCGAGCCGACGATCGCGCCGGCGACGATGCCGGCGAGTGAGAACGCTCCCGCGATGAGCCCGCGACGCAACCCGCTCAGCGCCCCGAGCGCGATCACAGCCGCGGCGATCCAATCGACTGTCGTCATCCAGTGACGTCGTTCGTCAGCTCATAGGTCTCGTCCTCCCGGACGACATCTCCGAAAGGGGAACGTGTGGCCGGACGATCGCGGTTGGCTTCCCGGCACCCTAGTCCCGCCCCGGCTACAATGGCCCCCCGCTGGGGGCGTAGTTCAGTTGGTTAGAACGCCGGCCTGTCACGCCGGAGGTCGCGGGTTCGAGTCCCGTCGCTCCCGT
>JBBJOI010000067.1:0-9435 GCA_037721555.1 Gaiellaceae bacterium
TCATCTTCATCATCTGCGCCGTCGTCGGCGGCTGTCTGCTGACCGGCGGCTACGGTTCCGTGATCGGGACGTTCTTCGGCGCCGCGATGCTCGGCATGGTGCAGCTCGGGATCATCTTCGCGGAATGGGACAGCAACTGGACCTTTACGTTCCAGGGCGCGATCCTCTTCGCCGCCGTCATGTTGAACACGGTCATCCGTAGCCGTGCGCAGAGGACGAGATGACGGCTGCAACGCACCTGCTCGAGGCCGACGCGATCTCGAAGTACTACGGCAACATCGTCGCGCTGAAGGACGTCTCGATGCACGTGGACGCGGGCGAAGTGACGTGCATCCTCGGCGACAATGGTGCGGGCAAGTCGAGCTTCATCAAGATCCTCTCCGGTAGCCACCGGCGTGACGCCGGGCGGCTGCTCGTCGAAGGTGAGGAAGTGCAGTTTGCGTCCCCGAGAGACGCACGCGCGAAGGGAATCGCGACGGTGTACCAGGATCTCGCGATGGTGCCGCTGATGTCGATCTGGCGGAATTTTTTTCTCGGTGCCGAGCCGCGCAAAGGGATCGGGCCGCTGCAATGGTTCGACGCTGCCACCGCGAAGCGGATCGTGCGGAGGGAGCTGAGCGAGATGGGGATCGACGTCCGCGATCCGGATCAGCCGGTCGGCACCCTCTCCGGCGGCGAGCGGCAGTCGGTCGCGATCGCGCGGGCGGTCTACTTTGGTGCGCGCGTCCTCATCCTCGACGAGCCGACGTCGGCGCTCGGCGTGAAGCAGGCCGGCACCGTGCTGAAGTACATCCTGCAGGCGCGCGACCGCGGCGTCGCCGTGATCTTCATCACGCACAACCCGCACCACGCTTACCCGGTCGGCGACAGGTTCGTGATCCTGAACCGCGGGCAGAGCCTCGGGACCTATGCGAAGAGCGAGATCGACCGGCAGGAGCTCGTGCGTCTGATGGCCGGTGGCCGCGAGCTGGCGGAGCTCGAGCACGAGCTCGAGGCGATCAAGGCTGAGCTCATCTGAGGCTCCGTGGTGACGACGGATCAGGCGCCGGCCCGGCCCTGCCTCGTCAGACCCACGCGAGGTAGCGCTCGCACACGGTCGTGAGGAGCTCACGCGCCGGCACGCGCTCGAGCGCGGGGTTGATGACCTCGACCTCGATCGGCCCCTCGTAGCCTGCCGCCTCGACGAGACCACGGATCCTGCGCAGGTCGATCACGCCGTCCCCCATCAGGCCACGGCCGGCAAGCACGTTCGTCGTCGGAACGAGCCAGTCCGAGACGTGGTAGCCGAGGATCCTCCCGGCGCACCGCGCCACCTCCGCGTCGAGATCCGGGCTCCACCAGATGTGGTAGGCGTCGACGATCACGCCGACGCGCCCGGGGTCGAAGCGCTCGGCGAGCGCGATCGCCTCACCGAGCGTCACGACGACCGAGCGCTCCGCCGCCATCATGGGGTGAAGCGGCTCGACCCCGAGTGAGACCCCGCACTCCGCCGCGTACGGCTCGAGCCGCTCGAGCCCCTCTGCCACCATCAGCCTCGCCGCTCGCAGGTCCCGATCCGGCGCTGGTCCGCAGACGAGCACCAGCACGTTCGCACCGAGCGCCGCTGCCTCCTCGACAGCTCGGCGGTTGTCCGCGTCGCGACGGCGACGCGCCACGCCGTCCGCGGTCGGGAAGAAGCCGCCCCGGCAGAGGCCCGAGACCTGCAGCCCGGCCGCGCGCAGCAGCCGCGCGCTCCTGTCGAGACCGAACTCCGCCACCTTCTCCCTCCAGGGCCCGATCCAGGAGATTCCGGCCTCGACGCACGCCTCGACCGCCTGCGGGAGCGTGAGCTGATCGACCGTCTTGTCGTTGAGACTGAGCCGCGAGAGGTCGGCGAGCGGCCGGGCAGTCACCGCACGCCGACACCGGCGACGGCGAGGACGCGGCGCATCCGGTCTGCGGCGAGCTCGGGATCGCGGAGCAGCCCGCAGCGATCGGCGAGGACGAGGAGCTCGGCGAGGTGCACCACCGAGCGCCCGCTCTCGAGTCCGCCGAGGAGGCGAAAGTGCCCCTGGTGGCCGTTCAGGTAGGCGAGGAAGACGATTCCGACCTTGTAGTTGTAGGTCGGTGACTGGAAGACGTGGCGCGCGAGCGGGAGGGTCGGCGCCAGGATCTCGTCGAAGCGCTGCTGCGCTCCTGCATCGAGCGCCCGAAGCGCCGCCGCGGCGGCGGGAGCGATCGGGTCGAAGATGCCGAGCAACGCATCGCTCGCGCCCTGATCGTCCCCCCGGATGAGGCTCGGATAGTTCAGATCGTCTCCCGTGTACATGCGCACGCCCTCGGGCAGCAGCCGGCGCATCGCCGCCTCGCGCTCGGCGTCGAGCAGTGAGATCTTGATGCCTTCGACGCGGTCGCTGTGGTCTGCGACCAGATCGAGCACGAGCGCCGTGGCCTCGTCGAGGTCGTCCGATCCCCAGTAGCCGGCCAGCGCGGGGTCGAACATCGGCCCGAGCCAGTGGATGATCACCGGCCTCGAGGCCTGCGACAGCACCGCGTCGTACACGCGACGGTAGTCGTCAGGACCCGCTGCGGCCCCCGCCAACGCACGGCTCGCCATGACGATCGCGGCGGCGCCCTGCCCCTCGACGAAGGCGACCTGCTCGAGGTAGGCCTCGAGGACCTCCTCGAGCGAGCACGAGCGCCCGGCGTCGAGCTGGTCGGTGCCGGCCCCGCAGGCGATCCGCCCCCCGACTGCCTTCGCTTCGGCGGCCGAGCGACGGATCAGCTCCCGGGCGGTGGCCCAGTCGAGTCCCGAGCCACGTTGGGCGGTGTCCATTGCCTCCGCGACGCCGAGGCCGTACGACCAGAGATGGTGGCGATAGGCGAGCGTCGCCTCCCAGTCCACGTGCGTCGGGCCTCCGGGGCCCCACGCCACGACCGGATCGCAGACGATGTGGGCAGCTGCGTAGAAGACGCGGCTCTGAAGCGGTGCGGAAACGGGCTCGTACGCCGTGGGCTCCCCCAGTCTGTAGGGAGCGAGGCTCCCGTCCGAGCGCGGCAGGACGAGCTCCTCGCCCACGAGCGCCCCCGTCACACCGTCAGCTCCGGTATCCCGAGCACTCGCCGCTCGGTCCCGGATCGCAGGCCGAGCTCGGCGAGCTGAACCCCTTTGGCGCCCTCGAGGAAGTCCCACGGGAACGGCTCGTCGCACATCACGTGCCGTAGGAAGAGCCTCCACTGGAACGCGAAGGCATTCTCGTACTCGTGCGCGTCGGGCACTTCCTGCCAGGCGGCGCGGTAGTCGGTCGGGTCCGCCACGTCGGGGTTCCAGACCGCTCGCGGCGTCGCCTGGCGCGTCTGGATCTTGCACCTCCGCAGCCCGGCCACGGCGCTGCCGTCGGTGCCATCGACCTGCAGCTCGAACAGCTCCTCCCGGTTCACGCGGACGCACCAGGAGGAGTTGAGCTGGACGACGATGCCGTCCCCGACCTCGAACGTCGCGTAGGCGGCATCGTCGGCCGTCGAGCGGTACTGCCGACCCTGCTCGTCGTATCGCTTCAGAACGTGCGTCGCACCGAGGGCGGAGACGCTCTGCACGGGTCCGAGGATGTGGTCGAGGACGTAGCGCCAGTGGCAGAACATGTCGAGGACGATGCCGCCGCCGTCCTCCTCGCGGTAGTTCCAGGACGGGCGCTGCGCCGACGGCTCGGGCCCCTCGAACACCCAGTACCCGAACTCACCCCGCGCAGCGAGGATGCTGCCGAAGAATCCCTCGTCCACGAGCCGCTTCAGCTTCAGCAGTCCGGGGAGGAAGAGCTTGTCCTGCACCACGCCGTTCTTCACACCTGCCGACCGCGCACGCCGGGCGAGCTCGAGCGCAGTCGCGGTGTCGGGCGCGATCGGCTTCTCGCAGTAGACGTGCTTCCCGGCTGCGATCGCCGCCCGCACGGCGGATGGGCGTGCGCTCGTGATCTGGGCGTCGAAGTAGATCGGGTACGCCGGGTCGTCGAGGACGTCTTCCAGTCTCGTCGTCCAGCGCTCCAGCCCATGCTGCTCGGCCAGCGCGCGCAGCTTGTCCTCGCTGCGGCCCACGAGCAGCGGCTCCGGCCAGACGACTGTGCCGTCCGGGAGCGGGATCCCGCCGCTGCGACGAATGGCGAGGATCGAGCGAACCAGGTGCTGGTTCGTACCCATGCGGCCCGTGACCCCGTTCATGATCACCCCGACCGTCTGCCGGGCGGGCGGGCGCGCCGACTCGGCGCCCGTCAGCGAAGCCATCCGTCGAGGTGGCCGCGGACGTAATCGTCGTCGCGGAGGTGCGGGTACGCGCGCTCCACCCTGTCGATCTCCTCGAGCTGGCCAGCCGAGAGGCGCTCGCGCGGGTCGAGGCACCAGGTGCCGGCCAGGAGCCCCTGCCGCCGCAGCACCTCGTGGATTCCGGCAATGCACCCCGCGAAGTCGTTGGCTGCGTCGAAGACTGCGGCGTTCAGGTCGGTGACCTCCTGGGACAGCGTGAGCGCCTCGGCCGGGATGGACTCCGCCGACCGCCATACCTTGGTCTTTGCGAGCAGGTCGACGGCGCGCGCCGTCCCGACCGCCCACTGTCCGAGCAGGCCGCCGACGATGTGCGCCTCGCGTCCATCGAGCCGGTAGCGCGAGACGAGATCGACGACGATCGAGTCGTCGTTTCCGGTGTAGAGGATGACCTGCTCCTCCCGCCCTGTGTCGAGGACTGCGCGGACGACGTCGAACGTCCGGTAGCGGCTGAACGGGGCGACCTTGATGCCGACGACGTTCTCGAGCGAGGCAAAGCGTCGCCAGAAGTCGACGTCGAGCACGCGGCCGCCGACCGCGGGCTGGAGGTAGAAGCCAAAGAGCGGGATGATCTCGGCAATCGTGCGGCAGTGCGCCAGAAGGTCGTCGTTCGCGAGCTCGGCGAGCCCGGCGAGGCTGAGGAGGCCGGCGTCGTAGCCGAGGCCCGCTGCCAGCTCGGCCTCCGCGACCGCCTGCTCGGCGGGACCGCAGACGCCCGCGATCAGGAGCGGCGCCCGTCCCCCTTCGCGCGCGGTCTCGGCGGCGAGCTCGAGCACGGGCTGGAGCAGGCCCACTGCCCGGATCGCGAACTGCGTCGTGTGGACGCCGACTGCGAGACCCCCTGCTCCGGCAGCCGTGTAGTAGCGGGTGAGCGCCCGCTGGCGGCGCTCGTCGAGCTTCCGCTCGGGCGTCAGGGCGAGCGGGTGGGCTGGGATGACGAGTCCCTCAGCCAGCCGCCGCCGCAGCTCGGCGGGCCCGGCGGGCGCGACCTTCGTGGCGGCCATCTCAGAAGACCCCGTCGCGAACGTCGAAGCGCGTCGGCTTCTCGAGTGTCGGACCTCTCGCGCGGACCCACGACGCCGTCCACTCGACGAGCTCGTCGAATGACACGCGCGGCGTCCCGAAGAGCCCGTGGCAGCGGCCGGCGTTCGAGAGGAGCGCCGTCTCCTGCTCGCTTCCCTCGAAGGATGGTGCCGGCGCGGACAGGAGCTCCGAGAACCTGCACGCGACCTCGCGCACGGAGATCGTCTCGGCACCGGTCAGATTGAGGACGGCGGCCGGGCTCGCACAGAGCGTGAAAGCCTGCAGGAGCACGGCGTTCGCATCGCCCTGCCAGACCGTGTTGACGTATCCCGACTCGAGCGCAATCGGCTTGCCCTCGACGACCCGTGTCGCGATGTCGAGCAGGACGCCGTACCGCAGGTCGGTCGCGTAGTTGAGCCGAATCAGCGCGACCGGTGTTCCGAAGCGCTCGGCCGTCCACTCGAAGAGCCGCTCACGGCCGAGACAGGACTGCGCGTACTCGCCGACCGGCGAGGGCGGTGTCTCCTCCGTCGCCCCGCCGCTTTGCACCAGGACGAGCGGATAGACGTTTCCGGTCGAGAGCGCGACGATCCGGGCATCCCGGTAGCGCTCGCCGACAAGTGCCGGAAGGTAGGCGTTCTGCGCCCAGGTGAGCGAGGGTGAAGCGCTCGCACCGAACTTCATCCCAGCCATGAACACGAGGTTCGGGGCGTCCGGCAGCGCCTCGAGGGCGGCACGGTCGAGGAGATCGCAGGCGATCGTCTCGATCCCGGGCAGGTCGAGCTCCGCTCGGGCAGACGCGGAGGAGAAACGGGAGACGCATATGACTCGGTAGGGGAGGCCGGCTGCATCGAGACTGCGGCGCGTCAGGATCGCGAGGCTCGGTCCCATCTTGCCGCCGGCACCGAGGATCAACAGATCGCCGTCGAGGGTCTCGACGGCGGCCACGGTCTGCTCGGTCGGGCGGGTGAGGAGCTCCTCGACCTCGGCTTCCTTCGTCGGACCGACTCGCGTCGTCACCGTTGCCTGCCGGGTCGCGTCCTGAGCCATCCTAAATCGGTTTACCACGCTACTCGATCAGCCCGTGCCACTCGACCGCAACCGGCACAGGGCGTGCTCTACCCGCCGGAGGATCTGCGCCGGTCGGATCCTGCGGGGGTGCAGTCGAGGAACGGACGATGACCTCCGGGTGGGTCTCGACGACGACGTCACGCGGCTCATCGCCGGCGATCTGGCCGACGAGGGCATCGACCGCGGCTGCACCGAGCTCGGCCAGCGGCAGGCTGATCGAGGTCAGGGGTGGGTTGAGGTAATTGGCGAGCGGCAGCTCTCCGGAGGCGATGAGCGAGAAGTCGTCGGGGACGCGCAGGCCGCGCTCGAAGGCGACGTGGAGCGCACCGACAGCCTGCGTCAGCGAGCCCGTGTAGATCGCAGTCGGCGGCACGCGAAGGTCGAAGAGCTCCCCGGCAGCCTTCGCGCCGCCCGGCTCGCTGAAGTCGTCGCCGACCACCACGTGGCGAAGCCCGAGCTCGGCCGCTCGCGCGCTGAAGCCCTCCACGAGACGTTGCGTCGTCGTCAGTAGCCGGGGGCCGGCGATGTGGGCGATGGAGCGGTGACCCAGCTGCGCCAGGTAGTCGACGGCGAGTGCGCTCGCCTTCTGATCGGCCATGGAGACGTTCCTGTTGCTGCCGGGCACCGTGCGGTGCACGAAGACGTGGGGGATCCTGAGCCGCTCCAGTGTCCGCGGTAGCGGGTGCTCCGGCTGCACGGAGGCGAGCATCGCGCCGTCGATTCGTCCCCCCTGCACGAGCCGGCTGACGAGCTCGCTCGCCCTGGCCGGCGCGCTGTCCTCGATGAGGAGCACAGCGACGTCCCGCTCGAGCGCACGCTCGACGGCACCGCGGCTGATCAGCGCGAAGACGGGGTTCGTGAGCGTCGGGATCAGCAGGCTCAGCGCGCCGGTCTCGCCTCGTTTGAGACTTCGTGCTGCGGCATGCGGCCGGTAGTCGAGCCCACGGGCGGCGACGACCACGCGGTTGCGCGTCTCCGGACGGATCGGCAACTGCTCGCCGTTCAGGATGCGTGAGGCGAGCGCCTTGGACACGCCTGCTACCCGCGCGACATCGACGAGCCGAGCCCTTGTCGGAGCGGCCGTTTCAAGCGGGGTGTCCCCGGTGCTTGACATCGTTTACGAGGCGGGAGTATAAGAGCTAAACCGGTTAACTGGAAACGCACACTGGGGCCAACGGGGGGACTGCGATCTTCGTCTTCTGACCCCGCGATCGCGAGGAGGAAGAGAATGAGAGATTGGGTACAGCGGGGCCGCGTCACACGTCCCATCGTGACGGCGTGCGCCCTCGGGGCGCTTCTGACGGCGCTCCCTGCCGCGGCAGGTGTCGCGAAGAACACGACAATCCCGCAGGTGGCCGGGAAGTCGAGTGAGGCCATCACGATCACCGTGCTCGACGCGGGCGGTGTCCTGTCGTTCACCAAGCCCATGTTCGAAGCCTTCAGGAGCGCGAACCCGAAACTGGTGAGCGAGATCAAGTACGAGCAGGCCCCGTCGACGGAGGCTGTGGCCAAGATCCGCGTCCAGCAGGCCGCCAAACGGCTCGTGACCGACGTCGTGGTCAGCGGAGGCGATGTCGTCGGCGCCGGAATCCAGAACGACGTCTGGCTGAAGCTCTTCCCGAACCAGCAGAAGACACTGTCGAACACCGGGAAGTACACGCAGCAGGCGAAGGACCTGGTGAAGCTGGCGGACGGCTACGCGGCGATCGTCGCGACCGAGTACCAGGGGCCGCTGCTCAACTACGACCCGGCCCGGGTGCAGCTGCCCGCACGGGTGTCACCCCAGGCGCTCCTCGCCTGGGCGAAGGCCCATCCGCAGCGCTTCACGTACGCGCGGCCGCCGAGCTCGGGCCCGGGACGACAGTTCCTGATGGCGCTTCCGTACATCCTCGGTGACAAGAACCCGCGTGACCCCGTGAAGGGCTGGAAGCGAACATGGGCGTACCTCAAGGATCTCGAGCAGTACAGCGCGCCCCATCCCGCGTCTACGAGCGAGACGCTCCGAGGACTCGGTCAGCAGAACTACGACCTGGTCGTCTCGACAGTCGGTTGGGACCTGGGCATGCGCGCGCAGGCCATCCACCCGCTCACCTTCAAGGTCGCGCCGCTCGCCACGATCCGGGGCAAGCTCGCGGCATGGACGGTCGCCGGCCACTACATGATGGTGCCTCGAGGGATGTCCGCCGATCGGCAGGCCACGATCCTCAAGCTGCTCAACTTCGTGCTCAATGCCCGTGAGCAGGCGAAGATGTATGCAGCGCAGGACAAGACGCAGCCCGGCCCGGCGGTGACCGGCGTCACCCTGGCGAACGCTCCGGCCCAGACGAGGCAGGCGATCGCCAAGACCACGCGCCCGGAGTACGCCACACTCATCAAGGACGTGCGGACCGTCACCGAGCTCGATTCCGAGACGCTCGCAGTGGCGCTCGATCGGTGGACTCGCGAGATCGGCGGCCGTTGACCGAGACCGGAGCCGCTCCCGCTGAGCTGCGGCGCCGGGTTCAGGGCGCGCCTCGAGGCCGTAGCCGGCTTCGAGGCGCGCCTCCTGATGCGTCCTTCGAGGAGGTGCGCTTCGACCGCGTGGCGAGGGCCTTCGGCGAGACGGACGCCCTCACGGATCTCACCCTGACGATCCGCACCGGCGAGTTCGTCGCCTTCCTCGGCCCGTCCGGCTCCGGGAAGTCGACGGCGCTCAACTGCCTCGCTGGACTCCTGACGCTGACCGACGGATCGATCTCGCTCGACGAGCGGCGGATCGACCATCTGCCGCCCGAGCGTCGCGGATTCGCAATGGTCTTCCAGAACTACGCGCTGTTCCCGCACATGTCGGTCAGGCGGAACGTCGAGTTCGGGCTCCAGATGCGGCGCGTACCGAGGGCGGAGATCGGCGGCCGGGTCGACGAGGCCCTGAAGCTCGTCCAGCTCGAGCATCATGCGCTGAAGTACCCTGCTCAGCTCTCGGGCGGCGAGCAGCAGCGGGTCGCGCTCGCGCGCGCGCTCGCCCCCCCGCCCCCCCCCCGCCGCAGGGGCCGGGCGGGCGCCGGCCCG
>JBBJOI010000030.1:0-31263 GCA_037721555.1 Gaiellaceae bacterium
GTCCCAGAACGGGTTGCCCTCGAAGTCGAAGAAGAGGTCGCCCGGCGAGGGCTCGGGCAGGAGCGCGAAGCCCGCGTCCTCCTGCTGCGGCAGCAGCCGGTAGACGTCCTCACCGGTCTCGCGCGCGTGCAGCTGCAGCTCGGCCTGCTCGCGGTTCTTCGCCCACGTGTCCGGGTTGAACCCTGCCGGCACCGGCTCGGCGGGCGCGCGGCCGAGCTGGGCGAGCGTCGTGATCCCGGCGTCGGCGAGCCTCTCGATCTGCGTCCGGTAGACGCCCGCGACGCGGCTGAGGTGGTCGACGCGATCCCAGTACTCGTCGCAGAGCGCCCTGAAGTCGCAGATGTCGCAGTGCTGGACGGGGTAAGGCTCGGTCGGCGGCGGGGCGGCGACGAACTGCTCGAGCCGTGAGCGGACGCGCCGGTAGTAGGCGGCGAACTCGCGCGGGTCGAACGTCGCCCGCTCGCCCGAGCCGAGGAGGACGTGGATCTTCCGGTCGGCCGGCCCCTGGATCAGCGCGAGCTGCTCGTCGTAGAAGAGGAGCTGGAGGATGTAGGCGGGCTTGCTGCTACGTGCGAGCTTGGTGTCGAGAGCCTCGTAGACGCCGGCCGGCTGCCGGAGGAGGAAGTCGGCGATGCCGCGCCAATGCTCGTGCGCGAAGACGCCCTGGTAGATGACGTCGGCCTCGCCAGCGTGTATCGCCTCGGCGGTCGCGCGGGCGGCGCCCTCGTAGTCGCCTTCTGGGTCGGCGATCTCGAGCACGGTCATCCCGTCGGCCCGCAGGTGCTCAAGGTAGGCGTGCTCGTGCTCGAGCCCCTTGCGGAAGATCAGCTCCGCCTGCTCGTTCTCGACCTCGGGTTTGTCGAGCGCCCCGCGCACGCGCGCGAGCGCAAGCGCCGTCAGGTGCTCGCATGCGAGGAAGGCCGTGAGGTCTGATGGCGAGAGGTGGAGGCGGCTGGCGTAGAGGTACATCGCCGGAAGTCAGGTTGCAGTCGCTTGTGTTCCACCATCGCACCTGACCTGACGACGACAATGATCCGCCCGATCCAGGCTGAGCAACACGCCCCGAAAGCTAGCCGAGCCTGCAGCGACTACGGATGGCCCGGAGGCCCGCACGAGCTCCAGCCTACAACGCACCGTCAGCTATAAGCCTTCGGTCCGGATCTGAAGCGGCTGTTCCTGCGGTAGCCCGAAGAAGTCAGTCACGACTGCGCGAACCAGCCGAACAATCGCGGCGTAGTCGTCCTCGCCCTCCGGACGAAACACGCGTACTAGGTTTTGATCTTCCTGATCGGGGGCCTCGAAGCCGAGCAGGAGCAACTCCGCAATGTCGTCACCGGTGAAGGCGTTCTGCGGCTCGAGATACTTGTTGTGGACGACCTCACAGAAGAGACCACCTTCATCGACAGCAAATTGCACGTAGTAGTTTCGCGCCTCGTCGGCAGCTTTGGCGTAGTAATCCCCTCGCGCACCTAATGTGACGAGCTTCTGAAGCGCCGGACGATCTCGCGATCATCTGCTCCCGCGGATGCCGAGACCCCGGGGAAACACGACTCGCACCTGTCGATTGCTTGAGACGCCGCTTCGCTACCGGTCATCCAACCTGCTGTGCCGACGCCGGCGTACGGGACGCCGGCAGGAGGAATGATCTCGCCGTTCAGCCTGGGGCACGCGAGATCCGGGTGTGCTAGAGGCTGACCGGAGTGACGTCCCCACACAAGTACGCGCGGCGGTAACGTCGCGAGAGTCTCCGCCGCCACAACGACGGGTGTGGATCGCATGGCTTGAACCAGCGATTCGCGGCAAGCTTCGGCGAACTCGACACAGTCGGGATACCGGTTAACAGGATCCTTGGCCATTGCACGGCGAACAATCTGATCGAAGGCTTCATCTACAGCTGTGTTCTCAACTGACGCGTAAGGCGGGTCGGCCTCGAGATGGGCAAAGTAGACCGCGTGCATCTCCTCTCGCAGGAAAGGCTCTACCCCAGTTAATGCCTGATAGAGCACGCATCCCAGCGCGTAAAGATCTGCCCTACCATCCACAGCTTCAGCTCGGATCTGCTCGGGCGACATGTACGCAGGCGTCCCGACCTGGCTGCCACTTTTAGTGAGGCCCGAGGCCGCAACGAACCTGACGAGCCCGAAGTCCGCGAGGTACGCGTGCTCCGTCGAGCCGTGGGTGGCGAGAAGAATGTTCGCCGGCTTCACATCCCGGTGCACAAAACCACGCTCATGCGCCACCGCCAATGCACTGCTGACCTGGCAGACGATCGACACGGCTCGCTCGGCATCGAGAAATACCTCCTTCTCGATCACGTCAGCAAGACTTGGGCCTTCGACAAGACGCATCGAGATGAATAGAAGTCCGTCCACCTGTCCCACTTCGTAAATCGGTAGAACATTCGGGTGCTCGAGCTGCGCGGCCGTCCGCGCCTCGAGAATGAACCGTTGGCGCGCCTCCTCAGTGTCAGCAGTGTCGGTGCGGATCACCTTCAACGCCACGGGACGCTGAAGATTGATCTGGATAGCTCGAAACACCTGACCCATGCCCCCTGCGCCAAAGGGCTCACCGAGCACGTAGCCGGCGATCTCCTTTCCTGGCCGAAGCTCGATCACGTCCCGCTCAGCTGCGCAGTACGGGACGTGCGCCGATAGCAAGCGCTGAGACCCAGCTCGAGGTCACTCACGCGTCAGGGGCTTCCGGATCGACGAGCTCGGCCGTCACGTCAATTCCAGCCTCTTCGAGCCGCTCGCGGATCGCGTTGCGAACCCAGGTTTGGTCGTAGACCTCCTTCGCCGTGGCCTCAACCCGTATCGAGACTTCGACGGCGTCCGACTCGTCGGAGAGCGCTGAGAGGACTTGCATCGAGTCGAACAACTCGGACTTACTCACGGTGAACGACAAAAAGAGCCGGGTTCCCGAGCCCGCCCGACGCACCCCGCTCTCGCTCAATCCGCCAGAGCCAGTGTCTTGGCCGGCACCGGCTCCACCGTCAGTTGTCACCTCGTCCCGCGCCGGTTGCGGGATGTTGCCGAGTTCGCGGGCGTATGCGGCGTCGAGCAGGAAAGTGCCGTCGCCCAGGTCGATCTCATCGGACCCGATTGGGCGACTTACGGTGACGAGCTCTGGTCGGGCTTCGACCGTCTCACCAATCACCTGCGCCATTGAGACGTAACCGAAAACTCCCTTCATGGCGCCACGCGCGACAGCGTCCCGAATCGCCGTATCCGATCGCAACTTCGGGAACTGCAGGTAGCTGAAAGCCGCGTCGACAACATCCGACCCCGCGACGATCCGGCGCTCGGGTCCAATCCGAAGGAGCGTCGCGAGCTTTTGCGGAGTGATCGATTCGAATACGTGGTTGGACAGACCCTCGAGAACGCGGTCGTGCACAACGCGACCGAGCCCGATCCGGGCGCTGAGGTCGATCTCCTCGAACTGGTACGGGCGGTCTCCCTCGCTGGACTCCACGGGAAGCAACACGAGCTCGTACGAGCGATCGAGCGTCGCGACAAGCTCCCGCTCCGCGCCGTCGCCTCGCTCTTTGAGCTCCGCGAGTTGCTCGCCTGCGATGTTCAACGACTTCGCCTGCTTCACGAGCGAACTCGCTGCTAGGACACGGCGTGCTGCCTGGCGAGAGTGCTCGATCGCCTCCGCGCTCGGGATCGCGAAGCCGATCGCGTTGCGGTACGCACGGTTCGATCCCGCGCCGCGTCGCTCAAACAGATCGCGCAGACGTTCTTCCCGCTCCCCTGCCCCAAGATCAGCCCACGAAGGGTCGAGATAAGCGACGCGGAAGACCGGATCCTCGTCCGGGATCTGACCTCCGTGTTGCGGCCAGAGCAGCGCAGTCGGCGCAGGGCCTATCCGCCGCTCGAGCTCTTTCCGGACGGCCTCGACTACCTCCTCCGAGCCAAACCGGTTGGCCTCTGTTGCGAGCAGCTGATTGAGGTTCGCTTTCTTGTCGAACCAGTACCGGCGGCCGGAGTGATGCAGGAACAACAGCTCGTCGCGAAGGTCGGTGAGCGCAGTCGTCAGGAGGTTGCGATCTAGGTCGGGCCCGATGAGACCACCGACCAGCTCGCTCTCGAGGACACCGCGCTGATCCTCCGACTGCCCGCCGAACGAGTAAAGAAGCGTCGCGGAGGCGACCCGCGTCCCAATCCGGAGGTTGCGGAGCTTCGGTACGTCGCCGCCCATGCGGCGATCGACCTCCTTCGCCTTGGCGTTGGCACCGTTGAAGTCCCGCTCGAGAACGCCGGTGTAGCCCTCTCGGTCGCCGACCTGAGAGAAGAACGCTCCCCGCACCTTCTCGGCGTCGAACGGGACGTCGCCCGGCCCGATCAGCGCGAGCGCTTGGCGGTCGCTGTTCCAGAGCCCGTGTACTACTGTCGCGAGGAACTGGAGCGCGCCGCGCGTGCGCTGGTAGCTCGGCAGGGTCGTCCACCGCTGGTGCATGAGATCGAGCAGCGCCGGGTGGAATGGGTAACTAGCGGCGATGCGCTCGGCGAAGCGATCCGCCTCTGCGTCGGCGTCACGGCGCTCCTCCTCGGTGTCGGCCAGCTGACGCCGGTAGCGTCGGTAGAGATCGGCATGGGCATCGGCAATTTCTTCGCGCTCCTTCTCTGGCCCCAAGTCCGCGAAGAGGCGTCTTTGCACAACTCGCATCACCTCGTCTCCGATGACGGGCTCACGCTTTGCATCGACGCGCGTCACGAGGTGGTCGAGCGCTAGTAGAAGCGACTCGTCGCCGGCGGCCTCGAGCACGCTCTTTTGGAGCGAGTACACCATCGCGGCGCGGTCGTGCGCTCCAACAAGCTCGGTCAACGCCTGCAGGAAGAGAAGTACTTGTGCGCCAAGCGTCGAATCGCCACGTGGAACGACTTTCGCCTTCTCGACATACACCAACACTTCGTCGAGGAGGAGCAGCGTCGGCTCCGATTCCGGAAACAGGAGGGTGAGGACATCTTTGCCAGGCGCCTGGCCCGCCTCGTCCTGCGGCGCCACAAGACCGTACGCCTCAGCGCCGCCGAGCTGCCACGCCAACTCGCCCCAGAGCGTCCGCGCGACGATCCCATCGTGCTCGCGTGGCGAGAGCGGGTCGAGATCGACGCCCGATAGGACGGCGACGCGCGTCGGGCCGGGATCCGGCAGCCCGCTGAGGTCGGCTGCGCCCGTGGCTTTTTCGCGCGCAGTCGTAAGGTGATAGAGGGCAAGCAGGGTGTGCGTCTTTCCACCGCCGAACGGGGTGCGCAGTTGGAGCACACGATCGCCTCCCTCGCCCGCGAGAGCGCCGAGAACGTCCCTCAGGAGGCCGCGCATGCTCGAGGTGAGATACGTCGCGCGGAAGAACGCGGTCGCGTCTGCGTAGACCTCACGCACGGAGCCCTCGCGACGCACGACTGAGCCGAGGTCAGCGGCGAACACTGCCATTTCGAGGTCGCCGCCGAGGATGTCGTCGTGCGGACGGACGACGTCGGTCCACGGCTTCATGCGCTCGCGCTCGTGAAGAGGTTGTCCTCAATGAGCCGCTTCCACGAGACGAGCAGCCGCTGGCACGCCTCGGCCTCGGCGCTCTGCTTTGCCGCCGAGTCGAGGCCGGGGCGCGACAACGCCTGCGCGACCAGTCGCAACTTGTCCGCGTCGGGCCGTGCCGCATCGAGATACGCGCGCACTCTCTCCGGCTTGTCCTCTGCAAGCCAAAGAACCCGATGGAGATGGTCGATGATCGTTCTCCCGAGCTCGATCGCCTCGCCGCGTTCGGCGTAGTCACGCAGCCAGGCTTCGCTCCGCTTGATGCCGAACCCGACTAGCGCCTGGTCGTTCACGGCCAGATCCCTAACCTCGACCCCGGTGCCGCGACCGAGCGTGTTTAGCTCATCCCACGGCGCGAGCGCGTCGCCGAACTCGAACCGGCCCATCACGTAGAACTGCGTCTCCTGATCGACCCGGCCAAGACCGACACGATCGGTGCGGAAGATGCGCGCGAGGATTGTCTCCGTCACCTCGCGCTCGACCTCCTCGAGGTACTCGTTTGGGGCGAGTTCCTCGCCGTTCGGCTTCTCGACGCGCGCGAAACGCGTGTAGGCGCGCATGCCTGCGCCGATAGCGGCGATGACGAGGTCGGTTCCGCTGATTCCGAGTTTAGTCAGATCATCTACTCGACTGGCGACGATGTCCTGCAGCTCGGGACGGACGTCGTGAGCCCAGTCACCGGTCTCTGCACCGGTACGGGGCCGTGCTACCAGGAAGATCGACGAGGCGAGTGATGCCGTGCCCTGGGCGCCGCCGCGAGTCGTCATCTCTGTATCCAGGGGCCATGCTTCAACGACAACGAAGCCGGCGCGGCGAACCGCTTCGATAAGCGTCGACCAGCCGGCCGTAGTCTGGTGAGCGTAGACACACACCATTACTCCGTCCGGCTTCAGAACGCGGCGCGCCTCCGCAAATGCATCGGCCATCATCGCCTCGTACGCGCCTCGAGCCGCGTCCCTGCTCCCATCATGTCGGTACGCGGCGGCGACAGCTTCGCTGCGTTTCGGTGTCAACTCACCCGAGAGGTGTTCAGGGTAGAGATGCCCGATGCTCTTCTTCAGCCACACGTAGAAGTAGTCCGAAAGATCCGCGTAACTAATGTTGTCGTAGTACGGCGGGTCAGTAACAACGGCGTCCTGCGACGCGTCTTCAACTGGGAGCTCCGTTGCCGAGCAACGTATGACGTGAGCAGGAGCGCCTGCCTTCGCACAGTGCTCGACGACCGCGGTGATGTACTCCAGCTGGCCGCGCGCGTCCCCGGACGCCCCTCCAAACGGGTTTGATTCCGAGAAGTCCCACGTCATCGGCAGCGCCTGACGCGCGAACGTATTCGTCGTCCCTTCGTAAGAGGGCGAACTGTCCCAACGACAGATGGTGCTCGATCGGTCTGCCACGCGATTGATGAGCATCCCGAGGTAGGTCGCGATCGCTTTAGCCCGTTCTGCCTTAATGCCCTCTAAGAGCATCGCCGCGTGCGCCTCACGGGCGAGCCTGCAGAGCGTGAGCAGCGTTGCAAGCTGCCTGTCTGTGAAGAGATCGCCGAACCGTTCAAGTCCGTATAGAGGCACCTTGAAGTTCAAAGTGTCGCTGGCACAGATGGACTCAGAGGGACGCTCAAAGCCCTGTCGGTTGAGCTTCTCAAGGACATCACTGACGCTTTGCTCTTGTGGTAGAAGCCCTTCGGCGGCAATGCTTCCGATGTACGACTTGCCTCGCACCCCGGGACGCACAAGACCAGCCGCCATGAGATCGGCGCCGATCAACCCTTTGCGCCCGACAGCTTTGATGTAGTCGAGGTCAATGCTGGCGCCGCAGAGGGAGCATGTAGTCGAGCCGCGCTCTGAGAACCCACCTGGGTCAAAGCCGAGATCAGCCCTCGAGCTGGCCTCGACCACGTCCCATGAAACGGTCATGGTCCTTCGGTCTGCATGGGGCCGGAGGGCGACGTATCGCCCGTTCTTCTTCGCAAGCCACGTCTGTCTGACGAGCGGCACGTTGTGCGCTCCGCTAGCTGCATTTGGGCAGGGCACGGTGCGCGTCCACAGATAGGCGATCGGGATTCTTCCTCCAGGCTCGGAGGTTCCCACGAACGTTCTTTGCTCGTGGCCATCGGCAGCGAGCTGCGGATATAGATGACCAACCTCTTGATTGGCTTGGTCAATCATCCAGCTGCCCCATCGGAGGACATCGTCGGCCAGAGCGATGCCGTATCGCTGCGGATAATCGAGCGAGCAGAGCTGAATGAGATGCGCTACCGGATTGAGCTCAACCGACGTCGACTCACATCCGAGACGCGCCGCCTCAAGCGGTATCGCTCCGCCCCCAGCGAATAGATCGAGTACCTTCGGCGGGGCGCCGCCATTCGCCTCGAGCACCTGCCTGCGAGCCTCACGGATCGACGCTTCGGGCCCGCGCCAAGCGCACAGGCTTCGAAAAATCGGGTCTGCTGATCCGCATCTACTTCGACGGGCGCCGGAATCAACGCAGCAAACACGGCCGCGCGTGCTGCGGCGAGAGGTCTTCGCGCCCACCAAAGATGCAGCGTCGAGATGTGCGACTTGCGGCCGCCGATCTTCTCACTCGCGGACGCCTTGCTGACGGCCCCAATTGGCAGGAACTCCTCGATCAGCCGGTCGCCCCTCACTGCGCCGCTCTCGTGATTGCGGCGGCCGGCACGCGATACCCATTTACAACTTTGAACTCCTCGACATCATCGCGCAGCGACCGAACGGGGTCCTGCACCCGCAGCAGGCGTGGCTTGGTCTTGGCGTTCCAGACCACATAGAGCCAGAACGTGTCGCGGTGTCGGCCTGCCTGCACCCACTCGTTCGGCGTGAGCTCGACCGGCTGGTTGTCACCGGCGCGACCCTTGACCTCGATCCGCTTGACTGCACGCTGGCCGTTCTCGTCAGCGGGGCCGACGCTGCGAATATCGAAGCCAGAGCCGTCGTAGAACTTCGAGACGTCCGTGGGCTCCCAACCTTGCTCGCGCTCCCAGGCAAGGACGTGCTCCATCGCGGCGAGCTCGACCTCCTCGTCACGGCGCATGCCGGGGCCAGCCAACTCAGTCGGCTCGACGCTCGCCGTCCCCAGGTACTCGATCTTCCCTGCGGCGACAACAGCGATGTTCTCAAGCGCGCTGAGCTTCTCATCACGGCGCCGTTCCAGTGCCTCGACATCCCGAAGCGCGTTATCTCGCGTGAGCTTCAGGTTTTCGTCGCCCTGCGCAACCTGATCCGCGAAGCGCATCCACCGCTCGCGCGCACGGCGGATTGAGATCTCGAAGGACTCCTGCAGATATTCCTTCCGGATCGCCGCTTCCGCGACGCGTTCCTCGCGCGCTAGCGTCGTCATCGGGTGCTGCACATTTCCCATCACCCACCTACGGACGCGTTCGACTGTCTCGTCCGACAGCTCGACCTCGGCTCTTTCTTTCGCCGGCGTGAGGTCATGAAGAATGTCCGGAGCGCCGAGCGCGAGCGAGCCTCCGTCGTCCTCGACGACGGTGACGAGCGTCCCCGTCGCAGGCTCATAGGTTCCGGTCACCGTTCCCCCTTCGACCTCGACCTCGTAGAAGTGGAGGCGGTAGGGACTGGGCGAGAACGGGTCGAGATACCGAGCGATGCCTTGCCGTGTGCTGGCTACCTTGCCGTTCATGACCTCGTCGACGGCCGCGAAGAGCGGGTGCCCTGGAGATACCAGCTCGCCGTCGAGATTCTTGCTCTCTCGCGCTTGCTCCTTGCGGAACGTGAACTTCGAGTAGCGCTGACTGGCCCGCCCGAGCCGTTGCACGCTCCGAAGACCGTCCTCCCGGAAGAGGGCCGGGACGTGGTCGGCACGCCAGAGACCGTCAGCACGAAGATCGACCTGTAGCCCGGTCGCCTCGCTCGCGCGGACGAAGAAACCTTCTACGAACTCGGGCATGAGCCGGCGCTCCTGTGAGCGCCAATCCTCGCCCCTCACTGTGGCGAGATCGACGTGGCTCTTCGCGAGCGCGATGCCCGTGGCTCTCTCATATTCCTTGAGTCGCTCCGGGTCTATCCGCTCGATCTCGTCGAGGTACTCATTGATGTCCTTGGGGTTGTAGGCGGCCTCACGAAGCAAGTCCTCAAAATTCACATCGTTGATTTTGAGGAGCTCACCGATGACGTCGAACACACGGTCGCCCAGCGTTTCCTTGATTTGTTGGAGCTTTTCAAGCAGTCGAGCGACGATCATTCCCTCGATGGTGTTCTCGGCCGCGAAGTTGAACACGTACACATCATGCTGCTGGCCGATGCGGTGAATGCGGCCCATACGCTGCTCGAGACGCATCGGATTCCAAGGCATGTCGTAATTGATCATCAGGTGGCAAAACTGGAGATTGATGCCCTCGCCCGCCGCCTCGGTAGCGACGCAGACTTGGGCGTCTCGTTGAAACTCAATCTGACGCTGTTTTCGCTCTTGCGGACTCAAGCCGCCATGGATCGTCGTGGTCGTATAACCCCACGCTTCGAGGTTGGTGACGAGATGGGCGAGCGTGTCCTTGTGCTCTGTGAAGATCAATAACTTCCCGCGGCCATCCTTCAGCTCAGCGAACTCCGCTCGCGCTAGGCAGCTCTTTAGTGCATCAAGCTTTGCCTCCGTCCCGACCGCCATCGTGTCGCGCGCGAGCTTGACGAGCCGATTGAGCTCATCGACCTCCTCGCGAAGGCGGTCGATCGTCTCGGCGACGATCGCCGAGTCGATTAGGAGTTCCTGCTCCTCATCGGTTTCATCGTCCGACTCCATCTCGTCATCGATTGACACCTCGATCAGGCGGAAGTGTTCGAGCTTCTTCGCTCGCTCCGTCTCAGGTAGAGCGTCGAGCTCCGCGAGCATGTCGCCGAGCCGCTTGTGTCGGCGACCGAGCGAACTCGTGATCGCCGCAAGGGAGCTGGCGAGTCGCCGTTGGAACACGATCCGTGTGAGCGCGAAGACATGCTTGCGCTTCCCTGTAACCCTCGGGAGGAAGTCGTTGATGTATCGCGTCACCTCGTCGTACAGCTCGTACTCGGCTCCGACGAGCTTGAAGGGCTGCGTCCGGGCATGGCGTTCAGTGAACAGGCGGCGGCCCTCGAAGTCCCTCATGTCCTCCTTCATCCGGCGGAGATACCAAGGGTTCCCCTCAAGCTGAATCAGCTTCTTGTCCCGCTCGAGATCGATGAACTGATCTTCGTCGAGCAGCCTGAGGAAGTGGCCGAACTGATCTGCGTTGCCCTGGTGCGGTGTGGCGGTCAGGAGGAGAAGCCGCTCGGCTTTCGGCGAGAGGCGCTCGACGAGCTGGAATCGATGCGTCTTCGTCACCTTGTCGCCATCCGTTCGAGCAGAGCACTTGTGGGCCTCGTCAACGATCACGAGATCCCAGTTCGCTTCGAGGAGCCGCTCGCGCACCTCAGGTCTCTTTGCGAGGTCGATGGAAGCAATGCAGCGCTGATACTCGTTCCAAGGGTTCGACGAAAGCGTCCCCTTGACGCGCTCCGACGTCATCAGTTCGAAGCTCTCATCGAACTTCTGGGCTAGCTCATCCTGCCACTGAATCGTCAGTGGAGAAGGACAGAGGACGAGAACGCGCTCGACGATGTTGCGCAGGCGCAGCTCCTTTATGAGGAGGCCGGACATGATCGTTTTGCCGGCGCCCGGATCATCGGCGAGCAAAAACCGAAGCATCACCTGCGGGAGCATCCGCTCGTAGACAGCCTCTAGCTGGTGTGGAAGAACTTCGATTCCAGTGAGGGCAACGGCGAAATGGGGGTCATGGGCGAAGGCGAGTCGGATCCGCGCCGACTCGACAAGGAGGAAGAAGTCGTTGGCCGGCACGGTCGTCCGCGTTGTGGGGACGGCGTTGGACAGCGCAGCCGCGAGCTCCTCCGCTGAGATCGGAAGATCGCGCAGCTCGTCTCTGCCTGTACGTACGCGGAGGTAGACGATCCCATCGGCCCCCAGCGGCTGGGCTTCTTCGACCTTGACGGGACCGACGAAGTGCCCAGGAAGCAGAACCGTCCTTCCCGTCGCCTCGATGCAAACGGCATCGATGTCGAGAGCGCTCATGCCGCCACCCTTGAAAGCGCTCCTGTCGGGATGATGACGGCGGCGCCGAGCAGACGTAGCTGAAACGACGGAGTCGTCGCCTGAACTGCGCGCGTCCGCTCGAGCGCCTTCATACGGTCATCTCCTTCAACTTCCCTGGTCGAACGATCAGTGCTACGGACAGTAGTCGCAGAAAGTGCGAGGGAAGAGTTGACTCCAGTCTCTTCACTCGCCCCCGGCGCTCCGCGTCGAACTCCTTGAGACGCGCCTGGTCTGCCGTGATCTGGCCTTGGCGTGCGGGGATGATGCGCTTTTGGCTAGGAGTGCCGAACCGCTCGATCCGGTCGAGTTCGCGCCGGTTGCGGGCTATCCGATCCGTCACGAAGCCTCGGCGCGAGTCGTACATGCGGACGAGTCGTTCGCGCTCTTGCTCAACAAGAGCAGCATGCTCGATCTTGAATTCCTCGAATCGGGTGAGGGCGTCGTGCCGGGCGGCACTCCGGCTCATCTCGGCCAGCGCGCTGAGCTGCTCTGGCGCAAACGGCGGCAATGCAACCTCGAGCAGAGCGTCGTCCGGTTGAAGCACCCGAACGGCCGGCTTGACCCCTTCCTCGGTGACGAGATGCGTGAAGAGGGTTCCCGACTCGCGGGTGCCGTGTAGCTCGAGTCTGTAGTCGACAAGGAAGGCGTGCTTGTCATCAGTCCATTCGGGAGATTCGAACACGGTCACGGGGAGCCACCACGGGTCGCCGACGTTGTCGATGATCGACTCGACCAGCGGGTGTCCCATCGCGAAGAAGTGCATCCGCTCGTCGACAAGAGCCTTCTGGACGTCGAATGTTCCGCGGTAGTCCTCATCGACGTTCTTGCGGCCGACGCGAAGCACTCCCGGTACCCGTACGGACATGGTGCTGTCGCCGTCCGACTGGATTGCGTCCACCGGGAAACGCCGGAGCGCGGTCCTGCAGAAGTGCTCGAGATCCTCACGCGTCGCTCGTGGGGTGCGACCCAACACCCTCGCTGCCTCGTCGCGTTGAAGGCTCCGCCAGTCGAGAACGAAGTCGCGACGCATGTCCTCAAGCTGCTGCGCGTTGGCGATCTGCTCGTTGAGCTTCGTATCGAGACGAGCGAACGCCGTCTTCTGATCCCCTCTCTCGCCGAGCGCGATCTTGCCGACCTCCTCCTCGAAAGATTCGAGAATGGGGTCGAGCGCACCCACCGTCTCAATGAAGATCCGAATTCGGTGCTCGAGCACATTCAGGATGCGCTCGTCCAGCATCCCGCGGACGGCGAAGTTGTAGATCTCGACGTCACGCGTCTGACCAACGCGATCGACGCGGCCGATCCGCTGCTCGATCTTCATGGGATTCCATGGCAGGTCGTAGTTCACGACGATGTGACAGAACTGGAAGTTCCGCCCCTCGCCGCCCGCCTCCGACGCAACTAGCACCCGCGTCCCATGCCGGAAGGCCTCGTGGGCCGCGTCCTTCTCCTCACGCGACATGCCACCGTGGAAGACACGCACGGAGTGGGTGGTCGCGAGCCGCGCACGGATCATCTCGATCGACTCAAGGAACTGGCTAAAAATCAGAACCTTCGCTGTGGGATCCGAAAGAACGCGTCCCACGAGCTCGTCAAGGGCTCCCAACTTCGCGTCCTGGATCCGACGAGCGCGCCGAGCAAGACTCTGCAGCGCGTCTATCTCTGCGACGACGTCCTCGACGGGAAGCATGTGCAGTTGCTGTTCCTGCGCGATCAGATCCGGATCATCTGAACCTTTCGCAATCTGCTTCTCGACCTCGTTTCTGAGCCGCGCCAGCCGCGTCTCGAGCGAGCCGGCCAAAGCCTGGGAGGAGCTGCAGAGCATCTTCTGAAACGCGACTAGGACGAGTCCGACAGCGGTTCGCTTCTTTGGATCCGCTGCGGAGTAGCGTTGACGGATGTAATCAAGTAGGTCGTCCTGCAGCTTCAGCTCCGACGGGTCAGGGGAGACGTCGATTCTGTGTGCGATCCGCTTCGTGAACCCGCCGATCTCCGCCTTGCGGTTTCTCACCAGTGCCAGAGAGAGGCGGTGGCAGCGGGAGAGCCATTCGGCTGCTGCTGCTCTGTTCTGGCCACGGCCACTTAGCGACTGCCCTAGCTCAGGGGGAGCCTTGTAGCGCTCAAGCAGCTCCAAGGTCTCATCCCGCATCGCCGTTGTCAGGCGCTGCGATCGGAGCGCCGTGACGGCCCGGTTGATCGCGGCGATCTCAGCACGCGACGACTCGAAGTCGCCGTAGCCATTGAACAGACCCGGTTCGACCAACTCGATCATCGAGTACAGCTCGTAGTCGTGGAGCTGCATCGGAGTCGCCGTCAGCAGGAGCATCCCCCCGACCTTGTCGCGGAGGTTCTCGAGCAGTCGATAACCCTCATTGGGGCGCGATTCCGGATCTTCTCCGCGCCTCGGGTGCGAACTGTGCAGCCTCGGCGTATGACGAAGCAGCGCTGCGAGATCGAGCTCAGGTGGCGGCGAGGAGGCGGGCCTAACTGTGACGTCGTTCTTCGGCTTGGGCTTCGCCTTCGACGCGGCTCGAGGGCCGGCTGGCCTGCGCGCGGAGGTGGTGAACGAAGTCGTGCGGCCTGCCGCAACCGAGTGCTTCAGCACTAGAGGTGTCTCGGTTTCCGCGCCCTCCGCTGAGTGTTTCGCCTCAGGCATTGACGGCGCCGGCCCCGCAACCGGCACCGGGTCTGCCCTTGGCGCGGGGGGCACCTCGGTGTCGGGTATTGCGGCGGACGCTCGCTGAGCTTCTACGTGCGCTGTCGTCGGGCCCGAGGGTTCCCGTGCAGCTGCTGGCGCCGTCGGACGGTTCCTGAGCTTCTTGAGGCGGTCGATCAACCCCACGATTCAGCCAGTGTTCGGCGCGCGTGGTGTGCCTCATCGACGATGACGATGTCCCACGGCGCAGCCACGATGTCTGGCGCGTATTGCTCCATCCGCGCCAGCTGCAGCGAGCAAATGACGTTCGGCTCAGCCTCCCACGGATTCTGATCCGGCCGCTCGGCCCTTCGGCGCGTAACTTCGGCACCATCGAACACGACGAACTCCTCGTTGAACTTCGACCGGAGTTCGAAGCGCCACTGTGTTATTAGGCTCGCCGGGACGATGACGAGGGCGCGCGCGAAGTCCGTCCCCATTCGAGCACGAAGCTCTTTCAGGATCAACCCCGCTTCGATCGTCTTTCCCAGCCCGACCTCGTCGGCGAGGATCAAGCGCGGCTGAGACTTTTCGAGAGCCCTCAGCGCCACGGAGACCTGGTGCAGTTGCGGCTCGACTCGGGAGTTCGACAGACCAAGTGCCATGTCGTTTCGAAACGCATCCAAGAGGCGGTAACGCTCCCGCCGAAGCCAACCCTCGTAGGGGTAGACGCCGCCGCCGGGCACGTCCGCTAGTAGCTCAAACGGCTCCCACAGTGGGCGTAGTAGTGCCATCGGAACGACCTCCTCACCGTGCTCGAAATCGACTGTGCACATGAGGTTCGGCCGCCTCCCCGTGACGTGCCGAAGCTTCCCTTCCGCCCTAGTTCGAGCGTGCTCGACGCGCAGACCATCAGGGGCGTGCATCAACCCGCCCCACGCCAAAGCGCATTCGCTGCTTCCATGCTGCGCTCAAAATCCCGTCGCGTCTTCGCTGTCCGCCGGTTCCGCCTGGTGCCGCAACGGTCGTAGGGTTCTGTCCGCGCGCAATGTTGGTACATGTGAGAGTTGCCCTCTCCCCCTGTCCTCGGAAACCGCCCCACGCGGCGCTGGATCCCCGCCCCGCTCTGATAGTGGTCCATGGCAGCCTGAGTTTCAAGCGCTGTCTCAAGCGCGGCGTCATCGCAGATCAAGTTTGTAGACACCGATCCCGAACTTCCGAACGCTCGGCTTGCCGGGGACAGCGCTCGCTCGCCGACTGCCAGGCCACCCGGTCGACGGTTGCGTTCCGCCCTAGTAGCAGGATTCATCGGGACGGCCGACGCCTGCGCACTGGCTTGAAAGCGACACGAGGCAGGCGGAGCTTGCCGAGGGCAGGCACTCTTGCTGACCCCCTCGGCTCGAGCGTGAGACCGCGAGCGGAGTAGAGCGAAATCGCAGCAGAGCCCCGGCCGTGGATAGTGATGCCCTTGCGAGCGACGCCCACTTCCTGAGCGTGGCATGCGCCGCGCCGGCAATCGAAAGATCCTCCCCGACGGGTTGACATTCCTTCCAGGTCAGGTACACCTTGATATGGCATCGAGAGCGAGTCCTACGGGGCTCCGCCAACCGGCCTAGTCGCACGGTGGCGCAAGTGATGCGGCCCGAATCGGGCAACCGACTAGCAGGAGGAGATCGGAATGGCAGCTTTCTTCGGACGTGTGCAGCGGCACCGCGGGGAGGCGAGAAGGCTCCTCGGCCGACCAGCGAGGCGGATCGCGCTCTGCGGCGCAGAGATCCTGGGCGTAAAGGCGTTCGGGCCCTATGTGGTGTGCACGTCGTGCTTGGTCGTGCGCTGGTGGGTGTGGGGGCAATGAGCGAAGCCCTTCCTCAACCGCTAGCCCCGGAGCCGGCTCACCCGGAGCTCTTCGGCTCGTGTTATTCGTGTCGGGCGCCGCTCGTCTGGATGATCGCCACCACCGGCGGTTCTGGCCTTCTCAGGCACGAGCTCTGGCGCTGCACGAGCTGCGAGGCCCTGACGCGGACGGGCTGGCGGCCTCCGACTTGGATCAACGCGACTCAGCGCGAGTGGATACGCCTCCGCGACGAGCTCGCAGACGCGGTAGAGCTCGCCTACACCGAGCAGCCGCTTGACCAGCCACGCGCTTGAGCAAGAGCAGCCCAACCAGGGTCTTTACGCCCTGCTGAGGGTGTCGTGAATCAAGCCGTCTGACGAAGCGACGAAGGCTAAAGGGCCCAACGCCACGCTGGCGGCGGCTTCTCAGCCGCATCGGCGTGACAGCCTTCGGCTCGGCGGGGATTCCGCTACGCGCCGGAGTCCCAATCACGGGGGTGGGGACGGAGGTGGGGACGGGTGGCTCCGTCGACGTCGTGCGGAGGGGGTCGCCGGCGGTGCTCAGATCCTCGTTACGGAGCGCCTGTGAGAACCCATCACAGCGGCGGGATTCCGCTTAGGCTGGAGTTCCATCGGAGGCGGTGGGCGTGCCGGGTCTCGCTGGCGCTGCGTCGGCGCCCCAAGCCGCACTCGTCGACGACTCGGACTGTCCCCGCGCGTCAGTCCGCTTGAGTTCTGCCGCGACGCGAGCGCGAAGGGCGACGCTGGCAGCGCTCGGGCGCGCTCTCCATCTCCGTTTCGCTACCTGTCGAACCCTAGCCGTGCAGGTGGAAGCGCACGCACCGCCTTCGCCTCGCCGGCCTCGCCGTCCGGGGCGTTTCGGGAATCCTCATCCACGAGCGTTGGGAGTGGACACGTGCTGGACGCGGCCGTGCGAAGGCACTTGTGTAGCCGATGTCGGTGCGAGCACTTCATTCGTCCTGATGTGGCCACGGAGTCCCCGTGCGACCGGACGCGGCGCAGGACCGGCAGTGTCGCCTTTGGTCACGATTGGATTGAACCGCGTAATATATCGGCATCGATCCGCGAGCGACGCAAGCGCCGACAGCCGACCTAATGCAAGCCCTCGACAGCCTCGTAAGCGCATCCTCACCAGGGATCGAGCTCGCGAAGAGGTCGTCGAGCCCCCCTCGGGCTGGAGCTGTAGGGCCACATCAACGCATCAACGGCCGTTAGAATGAGGCGATGAGCGCTGACGATCGCTGCGATCTGCTCTGCCTCGATCTCCCCGTCGCAGAGGCGATCCGCGCACGTACGCTCGAACGCACGCTCGAGCTTCGCGATGCTGCCGACCGTGCCCGCGGCCTCGCGGATCCGACGCGGCTTTCGCTTGCGGCAACGCTCGCCGAGGCCGAGGAGCTCTGCGTCTGCGATCTGGCGTGGATCGCCGGTCGTTCCCAGAACCTCGTCTCGCACCATCTGCGTGCGCTCCGCTCGCAGGGGCTCGTCGAGTCCCGCCGTGCCGGGAAGATGGTCATGTACTCGCTCACTCCCGTTGGGCAGGCGCTTCTTGCGGTCGTGCTGGCCGCTGACGTGACCGCGTGAGTACGCCCGTTAGCGCGTTGAAGGTGATCGGGCAGGCATCGGGGCCTGTCCGCTCGCATGAGTGGCTGTGGGCTGCACGTCGGGCGCGGATGCTCTCGTGGTTCTCGCTCGCCTGGATGGGGACGGAGGGAATTGTCGGGATCGTCACCGGCGTTATCGCCGGTTCGATCGCCTTGACCGGGTTCGGCCTCAACGCTTTCGTCGAAGGATTCGCGAGCCTCGTGATCGTCTGGCGCTTCACCGGGTCGCGGCTTCACTCTGAGCAGGCCGAGCTGCGAGCGCACCGGATCGTCGCGATCCAGTTCTTCATCCTTGCCCCGTACGTCGCCTATGAGGCGGTCAGCAAGCTTTGGACCGGTTCGCATCCTGAGACGAGCGTGATCGGGATCGCGCTCGTCGCGACGAGCGCGATCGGGATGCCGCTACTCGGTCGTGCAAAGAGGCGGCTCGCGCACAAGCTCGGCTCCGGCGCCACGCACGGCGAGGGCACCCAGAACATCCTCTGCGGCTACCTCGCCGTCGCCGTGCTCGCAGGGCTGCTAGGGAACGCGCTCCTGGGCTGGTGGTGGCTCGACCCGATCGCCGCGCTAGCGATCGCAGGGCTCGCGATCCGCGAGGGACTCGAGAGCTGGCGCGGCGAGAGCTGCGGCTGCGCGACCTGCTAGGCGATCATGGTCTCGAGCGAACGGCCCAGCTCGCGCCGCCGTCCGTCGATCGTTTGATCGTGCCGTCATGCAACGCGGCGTAGAGCTCGTCCGCCCCCACCGCGAGGAGAGCGGCAGGCTCGCCTCCGATTTCACCGCGCTTCATCAGAGTGCGGCCCCCGTCCGCGCTGACGAGCACCTGTCCGAGGCCGTCGACCAGATACAGCCGCTTCGGCGCCGGCCAAGCGAGCAGTCCGACCGCGTCGTTCAGGCGCTTCCAGCTCTGCCCGTCGTCACGCGACTCGTACATGCCCTGCTCGAGGCTGCCAGCAGCCGTCGTCACCAGACGGGGAACTCGGGCATTGAATGCCAGGTCGACGATCGGGCCAGGCTTGTCGAGCTCCTTCCAAGTGACGCCTTGATCGGAGCTTGTGAGCAGACGGTCGTTCGAGGCGTCGTAGCCGTAAACTCGAGCGCCGGCCGAGCGGAGGACGTGGAAGTCAGCCTCACCGAGCAGTGAGATCGGCTCCCAGCTCTTACCCGCGTCCGTCGATTCGATCAGCCCGAGCAAAGGCGGCAACTCTTGCTCACGCGCATCGGGATGGCCGGAGCCAAGGAAGCGGTTGGCGCCGACGATCGAGAATCCCATCGTGTCCTGGAAGCGATCGGCAATCCTGACCGCCTTCCTCGAGTCCTTGCCGACGCGGAAGAGGCCGGTGTGGGTTGCGATGAAGAGCGAGCCGTCCGAGGGATTGATTCCGAGTCCGTGCACGTGCACAGGGCCGGGATCCGTGGCGGGGACACCTGCGAAGAATTCCTCGCCGTCGTTGCCGGAGGAGCTCCAAAGCAAGGCCCCGGCAGCGACTACTCCTGCAACGCCGAGAACCGCCAGAAGCGCGAGGGCGCGCGGCAGCCCCTGTTGCTGTTTCGGCTCGGCCGCCCGCTCGCGCCGTGACTGCTTTGCCTTCACACCTCGCGTCATTCGTCAGCGGCCCGTGCGCTGCGGCCACGACAGGCGCCGCGTCGCCTCAGGCCTGCACGCGAGCCCCTCAAGGCCCCTCGTCATTGCGGGCTGCCGCTTTGATCACTTCCGCCGCGCTTGCCTCGCATCATGAAGAACATCATCAGCCCCATCACCAAAGGGCAGACGAGCAGGGGTGCTAGCACCCAAAGTCCTTCCATTTACCGTTACCTCCTCAGCGATCTGCGTTCAAGGATGGGTCGCTCTCTCGCCGCCGCCATCTACTCGACCACGCGTGCGCGGTAGCCAAGTTCGCTGATCTTTTCGAGGATCGCCGGTACGACGCGCGCGTCGTCGAGGACGACCCGCGCCTCCTGCTTCCGGAACGATGCCTTTGCCTCGGTGACACCGTCGAGTTCCTCGAGTTCTTCCTCGATCAGCAGCGCGCAACTTGCGCAGTGCATGCCGTCCACCTTCAACTGCAACTCGGTCATCACACGACCTCGATCGAGCCGCTGTACATGCCCATGCCGCAGGTGTAACGGATCGTGCCCGGCTTCTGGGCGGGCAGGTCGATCGGGGTTTCGCCCGACTGGGGTAGCACGCCGCTTTGACCCATGAAGACGAGCGAGCGCGTGCAACCGGCCGATCCGTCTGTGACGAAAATCACGCGCGCGGGCTCTCCCGCGCGGATGCTCACCTTGCCCGGCGAGTAACCGCCGCCGCCCGCCTTGATCCGCACCTCCTGAATCCCGTCCGACGCGACGACCGCCGGCTTGGGGGGACCACCGCCGGAGGCCAGCGCCTCCCTCGCAGCATCGAACGTAAAGCGTGTGTCGAGCAGGGTCATCGCAGCGTTGAACGACGTCAGCCCGAGGATCAGGATCGGGATCGCCGCCAGCTTGAAGAAGCGCGCGCGCAGCGTCTCGCCGAGCGTCGTTGCGAAGTAACCCAGGAGAAAGAAGATCGGTGAGGTGCCGAGGACGAACGCGAACATGATCGCGGCGCCGAGCGCAGGGCTGCCCGATTGAATCGCCAACAGCTGCATCGCCTGCGTAACACCACAGGGCAGGAAGACTGTCGCGGCGCCGAGGACCGCCGGGGCGAACGCGTCGTCGCTCTTTGCGCGGTTGCGGATTCGCCGGGTGATGAACCGCGGCGGCTGAATCACGACGAAGCGGAAGATCGGGTGGACGTTGAGCAGGTGCAGCGCGGTCGCGACCATGAACAGCGCGACCGCCAGCTGAATCGCTCCCTGCGCGGTGGGGGTCGGCTGGAGCAACGACCCGAGACCGCCGAGCAGCGCACCGAGCGCCGTGTAGGCGATCAGCTTGGCGCCGAGGAACCAGAGGATCGGCGCGGCGTTGTGTCGCAGGGACGCCTGTCGCTGGAGGCGGTCCCGAATCTCGAGTTCTTCGCGCTGGGCGACGGCGGTCGCGAGGAGGCCTCCCTGGACGGCCAGGCACGAGAGCCCGCCGGCAGTGATGCCGGTCACGATCACGAGCAGCAGATTCGTGCCCCCGTCGAGACTGGACTCGCTCGGACGCACGATCATCCCGACGATCACGAGTGCCGCGAAACCGGCAAGCGCACCCGCGATGATCAACCGCGAACGTACCGAAGCGCTGGCGGTCGAGGCTGGCTCGGGCTGACGAACGCTCGCACGGACATTCGGACTCGTGCTCGCCCGGCGTGGCAGGCTTTGCCGCTGCGCGCGGCGCTTCGTCGGTGTCCGTCGTTTCTTCGACACACCCACAACGTACTACATCTTGTAGTAGGCTGCTTGACGAGATGGCGCGCAGTCGTTTGCGAAACGGGGATCGCTGGGAGCACGGCGAGCTGCAGACGTGGGTACTCGAGCTGGTGAGATCCCACGGACCGAGCACCGTTCGCGACATCCACGAGCGGCTTTCGGACGATCATCCAGTCGCGTACACGACGGTGCAGACAGTGCTGAAGCGGCTCGTTGAGCGCGGCTTCCTCGAGCGCGAGTTGCGCGGCAAGGTCGGCGTCTACAGCACCCGGCGGAGTGACGATCCGGCGGCGGCAGACCGGGTCGTGGAGGAGCTCGTCGGTCGCTTCGGCCCGCTGGCCGTGACCCAGTTCGTGGCGCGGGCGCGGCTCGATCCGGACATGCTCGGAGAGCTCCGCCGCCTGCTCGAAGAGGAGCCAACGAAATAGTGACATCCCTGCCGCCCCGCCTCCGCATCGCGCCGTTTGCGATCTTCGCGCTCGTCGTTTCGACGGCCACGGCCGCGATTGGACTCCTCTTCGCGGTCGCGATCAACCGCGGAGCGCCCGCGCACGCCGCCGGACTTCTGCTCCAAGCGTGCACGAGCGTCATCCAGGTCGCCGGCGGCGTCGTCTCGCTCACGCTCCTTTCCCTCCCCTTCCTGCTCGCGACCACCGGCCTCTTGCACGGCATTCGAACGCAGTGGAGAACAGTGCGCGTGATCCGAAGGCTGTGCGCTCCCGGCTTCTCGAACGCTCGCGAGCTGGCCGCGCCCGCCGCAGCAACGGGCTTGATCGGGCGGATCGACGTCGTCGCCTGCGATGACCTCATCGCCTTGACGCACGGGCTGTTTCGTCCTCGCGTGCTCCTGAGCCGCGGCGCTATCGAGACACTGACGCCGCCGGAACTCCACGCGGTGTTGGCGCACGAGGCAAACCACCTCAGACGACGGGACCCGCTTCGACTCCTCGCCGCCGAGATCGCAAGCTCAGCGTTCCTCATCTTCCCACTCGTGCGCGACATCGCCCGGCATTTCGTGGTTGCTACAGAGCTCGCAGCAGATCGCGCCGCCGTGGCGGCCGCCGGCCGTAGGGCGTTGGCAGCCGGGCTGATCAAGTTCATCGAGACGCCGCGTCATCTGGCGGTTCCCGCGCTCGCACTCGACTCGGCCAGCGACGAGCGCGTTGTGGCGCTGCTGCGTCCCGCCGACTTCGTTCACTCAGTCGCTCTCAGCAGAGCGTCGGTCCACCTGACCCTGGCGAGTGCAACCGCGATCGCCGTCACTCTCGGCGTGCTCTTCGCCCTGCCTCCCATGCTCTGATGTCGTCAGAGCTCGATCGCCCGACCAGGCGGCGCCTCCCGCAACTGATCGCTCTGCTCGCTGCCGCGCTCGTCGGGCTGTCCGCGGTCGCTGCCATCGGCCTCGGCACCCGTTCCGACGAACGAGCCGTCGCCCCGTCCGGCAGCGGCCCGTACCGCGGTAGCGAGCCGCCCGCCGAGTTCGAGCTCCCGCCATTCGAGCTGAAGAGCTACCGCGGCGAACGAGTCGCTTCGGAGATGCTCGCCGGCGACGTCGTGCTGCTGACGATCCTCGACGCCCAATGCACCGACGTCTGCCCGATCCTCGCCTCGGTAGTCGCCGGCACGATCGACCGGCTCACAGAAGCTGAGCGCCGGCAGGTGCGGGCGATCGGGATCACCGGCGACCCGAACGAAGACACGCCCGCCGCAGTCCGGCAGTTCCTGAGCGCACGGCGGGCCATCGGGCGGCTCGATTACTTGCTCGGGAGCGAGGCGCAGCTACGTCCGCTCTGGACCGCGCTGCAGATTCTGCCCTCCCTCGACAGCGGCCAGGACAGCCTCCACTCCGCACCGCTTCGCATCTACGACCGAAGCGGCATCTGGGTCGCGACGCTGCATGCCGGCGCCGACCTCACCGAGGAGAACCTTCTACATGACATCCGCACCGCACTCGCGACGGATTCCCGGTAGGAGACCGCGGCGAGCCCGAGCTACCGAGTCATCTCGACAGCCCCGGGCCGTACTGGAGGTAGCTCCCCAGGATTCCCGCTCGGAGAGGCTCATTCCTCAGGGGGTGGGGGTCGAGGGGGTGGAGGGTCGTCTCGGGGGATTGAGGGTCTTGGGGTCGATGAGAGGTCGAAACGCGCCCCGGAGCCGGAAGGTCCTCCGCAAGGCCTTCGGGCTTAGAAACGTCGCTGCGGGTCGGCCCCTGCGCCTCTCTGTCACGCCGGAGGTCGCGGGTTCGAGTCCCGTCGCGCCCATTCTACGAAGTGCCTGCAAATCGGCACTTGACGTTGCCTGCCTGGGCGTCGAGACGCGTATCAACTACACGCCTAGCCGCATAGCGTGCACCCAGCTGTATGCGGGCGGCAATGCCGTGGCGCTGGGTGCGGTTGCGCGGCCGGTGGAACGCCGGAGGTCACCTACCCCACCCCAACACGTAAGCGCCGGCCGATAGCAGACACACGGGTCGAGAGGCGTTCCCACCCAGCAGAAGGCGAACGCGACACCGAGCGCGACCGGCACGCCGCTCACCGTGGCGAGGTAGCCGGGAACGAGCGGGAGCACACAGGGCGAGATGAACGAGACGGTGCCGGCGAGGAAGACGAGCGGCAACGAGAGCCCGCCGACGTCCATCTTTAGGTTCCAGGCTGGAGGGCGTCAGGCGGGAATCGCTCTGGGCATTTGAAACGGAACGACTCAAGGAAGGCACTGAAGGCCCCCGCGTTGTACGAAGGGCACTTAGCCCGCTTCGTCCACGCGGTTAGTGCGATCTCGTCACCGAGCCTCGGGAGCGCAGCGACGATCAGGCGAAAGGATCGTCGGAGTAGAAGGCGCTGATCGCTGCGACGTCACCCGACGGCATTTTGCTGCCGTACTGAACTATTACGCCGCCGTGCTCGAGATTGTGGACGAGTGCCTGTTGCTCGACGGGCTCGTCGTACGCGCCCCATACAGCTGGCTGTGAAAGGTGCGTACCACTCGTCGGCGGCTCCGAGTTGTAACGCACGGTCTTCGAGGGGCTGTCGATGTGGTTCGCACCCTGATCAGGGAACGTCCGGAACGTGCAACCCGCATCCCGGAGCGCGCCGCCGGGGCCGCCGTCACCGCCGCCGAACACGCCCAGGGCTAACATTGCGCCGGCGATGGCGAGCAACCCGAGCGCTCCGGCTCCGGCGAGAAGAAGCGGACGACGTTTCGCTCGCGTTGGTCGAATCGCCGCTGCGGTGCTTGAACGCGAGGCGGTGGAGGGACGCGCGTCTTCTTCGCCATCGCGTTCTTTAGCGGGCGACGCGGCGCACGAACTTCGCGGCCAGGGTGAGAACGGCGAGGTTCGCGACGATGCCGACAATCATCCCCGGTAGGCCGTGCAGGAGCGAATCGCTCGTCAGCATTGACCACATCTGCTCGCTCTGGACGGTTCCGAGCGTCGCCGGGAACGCGAGTGCGAGCAGGAGCGCGGAAGTCGAGGCAAACGTGAGCACGATCGACCGAGTTCGGAAGAGCCGCGGCAGCGATGCCGAGGGATCGAAGAGGCGGTCGACTCGCGCCGCCGAAAACTCGGCGAGGCCGACGGCGCTCGCAGGCGTCAGCTGTCCGGCGACCTCGGTCAAGGCTCCCGCAAGCGCGCGTCTGCTCGTGTTCGAGGTCGCCCGGCGATCCGCGTCAAGTTCCTTGGCGAGCAGGTAGCGATCGAGGAGCTCGCCGAGGGCCGGCATCCAGAAGAATGTTCGGACGGCGAGTCGCGCGAGCAGGCATTTGAGTGGCTCGTGCGCACGCGCATGCATGCCTTCGTGCCACACGACCGCTGCTTGTTCGTCGCGGTCGAGGCGCGTCAGCAGGCCTTCGGTCAACACGACTCGGGGGCGCAGGAGGCCGATGCAGAAGGCGGAGGGCTGCGAGGCCGGCAGTGCGTAGACGCGGCCGATACCGCTGGCCGCCGCGACGCCGGCGAGCTCCGGGTCGTCGATCGGCCGCAGCGGAAGCGCGCGCAGAAGCCGCGCCTCGCGGATCGCGCTGAGCAATGTCCGGCCGAATGCCGCAGTCGAAGCGACCGCGAAAAAGACGATCACGAGCGAGGAGAGCGGAAGCTGATTCAGCCCCATCAGGAAGAGGAGGCATGCCGAGAAAGCGGCAAAGACCGTGGCGGCGAGCACGTCGAACCCGTTCCCGGCGAGCCCGGCAAGACCGGCGAGCACGAGTGCGGAGGTCGTGCCGGCGAGCGCCAGCAATGCGGCGAGCAAAGCGTTCGGCCGTTCGGTCACTTCTTCCGCCGCTCCCGTTCCAGGCGAGCGCGGCGCTTCGGATCGAGCGCTTCCAGCCGCTCGCCGAGGCGCGCCACCGCGACCTCGCCGAAGTCGGCGAAGAGGCGGTCGATCAGCTCGTCCGAGAGCTCGCTGAGGAGCTCCTCACGGCTCTTGGCCGGTCGGTAGCGAAAGCCACGTCCCTCTGGCTCGCGGGAGAGCAGGCCGCGCGCCCACAGACGACTGATGAGCGTCAGTACGGTGGTGTACGCGAGCTTCCGCGTCCGATTGAGGTCCTCGACGACGTCACGCACGGTCGCGTCTCCGCGACGCCAGAATGCTTCCATGACTTCGGCCTGCAGCTCGCCGAGGTAGCGGGCGACAGGATCAGCGCTCTCGCGCTGGCGCTTCGAACGGCGGTCGAATCGTTCCACGACTCCATTGTAGTCGTCATGCCGCGAGTGCCTTTCGGAGCTTCCGCTCGGAGAGGCGGCCGTACGAGAACGGCTCGCCGTCGACCAAGAGGACGGGCGGGAACAGCGCGCCCGAGCGCTCGGCCAGCTCGCGACCCTCGTCGGATGCGAGCGGCAACTCGCGCTCATATTCGCCTTGGAGACGCTCGAGCACCCCCTTCGCCTGCTCACAGAAGTGGCAATCGTCCTTCGTCAGGAGCACGACCTCGGTCATGCCGGCTGCTTTGCCTTCTTCAGCCCCTGGCGAAGGTCAGCGAGCAACGCGTCCGTGGGGACGAACATCGTGTAATCGGGCCTGCCGCCGTAGTCGCCGCACCACACGACCCGGCGTCCGTGCCGACCAGGATGAAGCTGTGTCCGGCCATCTGGACCGGCGCGCCACCATCTCCTACAATGCTATAGTAGGTCTCGTGTCCGAAGCGATCCTTATTGGAGCGGTCATCGTAGGAGTTCTTGCCTGCCCAACCATGATGTGGCTCGGCCGCCGCGGTATCGGTCCCGGCTGCGGAATGATGGGTTGCAAGCCAGGAGAGCCGGATGAGACGCTCGACGCCCTCAAGCAGCGCCAGCGGCAACTCGACACGCAGGTCGAAGAGCTCGAGCGGAATGATCGAACCGCTGCGAAGTCCGCATAGACGCGGTCCCATGTCCTGCTGATGTGGACCGACGTCGGCACCGCGCAGTGGGTCGTCATGGGACTGATGATGCTGCTGATGGCTCTTCTCGTCGGCCTGGTTGGCTGGCTGCTCACGGCCCCGCTGTGGGAACGGCTGCAGCGCCGGCGCGCAGAGATGCGGCGCTCTCGCCTCCGGGCCGCCAGGCGCTCGGCACGATTCGAGCGGAAGCGATCCAGCGGCGGCTCGCGAGGCGTGAGCCGCCGTCGGTGAGCGGAGTGGTTACGTCGAACGCGACGCGGAAACGGTCCTCGTGTTCGATGACTTCAGCGGAGGCGAGTGGGCCGTGATGGTCATGATGATGCTCGCGATGCTCGGCGTGATCCTCGCTGCCGTGTGGCTGATCGCGCGCCCGCTCAGCACCTGGGCGGGCAGCAAGGCGAGTCGCGATCCGGCGCTCGAGGCGCTGCGAAGCCGCTACGCACGCGGGGAGATCGACCAGGAGGAATTCGACCGCCGCAAGCGCGACCTCGCGTAGCGCCTGGGCCGCAGGTGAACTGGCAGCGCCTCGCACGGTACTACGACGCTCAGCTCGTGCTTGAGCGGCCCCCGCTTCGCGCCGCGCTGACGCTCGCCGAGCCACAGCCCCACGATCGCGTGCTCGACCTGGGAACGGGGACGGGCGCGCTTCTACGCGAGCTCGCGCGAGACACTCCGCATCCCGCGGAGGTCGTCGGCGTCGACTCGTCGCAGCTGATGCTCGCGCGAGCTCGCGCGGCGAAACTGCCGCCGCACTTCCGGGTCGAGCTCGGCGACGCGCGCTCGCTCGAGTTCGCCGCTGATCGCTTCGATCTCGTCTTCTGCGCATACGTCGTCAATGTTGTCCCGGCGGCTGATGCGATCGCGATCCTGGCCGAAGCCGAGCGCGTGCTCGCTCCCGGCGGACGCCTCGTGGTCGTGGCGGCCGTCGCTCCGCGCTCGCTGCTCGCGCGGCCGTATCGAACGCTCTGGCGAGCTCTCGCTCGGACGCTGCCGCAGTACTTCGGCTCGTTCCGTCTCACCGATCCGGAGGCGCTGTTCGCGGGCGCCGGACTTGCGGTCCATCGCCGCCAGTTCGTCAGGCTCGGTTATCCGTCACTCTGCCTGCTTCACCGACGATCAGGGCGGCGATCTCCGTCGCTCGGCTGAGCGGAAGCAGGTGGTTGCCTTGAAGCTCGACGATCCGAACTCTCTGGTATCTCTGCACGTTCACGTCCGTCGCCGGCGCCGTCGTGTCAGCGTCGCTTACGACGACCATCGTCGGTCTCCGCGGCGATGCGAGCGCATCGTCGAGCGGATTGTCGACCAGTAGCGACCGGAGCGCGTCCCGATAGGCCGGCCACGAGTGCTGGACGCTGTCCGCCGCCACTTCGGCCGGGAGATCGCGGCTGAGCCGTGGGAGCGCGCGGACGAGCAGCCCGCGCGCTAGGCACATCAGACCGCACGCGAAGTCGGCCGCGGGTCGTTCCTCGACCGTCTGGCGCGCGAGCCAGCCGCGCGCGGCGATCCGCGCTCGCGCGACCTGCGGATCGAGGAAGACCGGTGGGGAGACAAGCACGAGCTGTTCGACGCGGGCGGGCGTACGAGCGGCGAGCGCGACCGCGACCGCGCAGCCCCACGAATGCGCGGCGACGACGAGGGGCGCCGCGTCGTGGCCCTCGAGCAGGCGCTCGAGCGCACGCACCTGGTCGTCGAGACCGAAGCGAGTTCCGATCCGGCGCGACGCGCCGACGCCGAGCAGGTCGGGCACGATCACGCTATTCTCGACGGCCGCAAGCTCGTCGGCGACCGGTCGCCACACCGCTGACGATCCTCCGAGACCGTGAAGTAGCAGGACGTCCGGCGGGCGCGGCGAGCCGGCGTGGACATGGGCGAGCTCGGTCGTCGCAGGGTCTGCCTGCGGAGAAACGACGGCGATGCCGCCGATCCCGATGCCCGGCGCCATTCCGGCGCGCGCCTCGCGGCGCCTCGCCGAGAGCCAGGCGGCGAGGAGGGCTGCGTACAGGCCTGAGGCAGCGAGCGCGATCACAAGCCATGTCTCGTCGCCCCCTGGAATCGCGTGGGCGCTCACATGGGCGAGGAAGAGATCCATCCAGCGCTCGTGCGGCGCTCCGAGCTGGAAGAGCAGATCGGGCGCCATCGCGTAGAGGTGCAGAGCGAGAATCGCGGCGAGTTGTCCTCGTGCGGGCGTCGACGTCACCAGCAGCCAAGCGGCCTGTACGAGCGCCGCGGCCGCGAGCGCAACAAGGAAGTGCGTCGCCCAGTGAAAGCCGGCCTCGTGGATGCGATAGCTGCGAAAGAGCACGATCTCCGCTGCGACGAGGACGACCGCTTGAACGCAAAGCGTCCGCACGCCAAGCGGAGCGTGGGGCCGGCTCGAGCTCTCCCTCACTCGACCGCCTCGACCAACGTCTCGATCTCGAGACCGTGCTCAAAGTAGGTCGGATCGAGCGTCACATAGCGCACGAGGCGCTTGGCGTCGACGATCGCGTAGCCGATCGGATAGCCGCCGTCCCGCGGCCGGGGCAGTCCCGCGAGTCGCGCGAGGCCTGCTCGCTTCGTTCCCGCCTGCACCAGCGTCACGGTCGTGCCTCGCGGGAGCTCCGAGATGATCTTCTGCAGCGGCCTTCGACCGGGCGTTCGACGGTCGAAGAGCAGGAGCGTCGGGCGCGCGCCGAACCTCAGGCCGCCGGAGATCGGCGGGAGCCGCCGCGCGTCCTCGCGAGGAATCAGGAAGCCAGTTCGCTGGTCAGCCTGATCGGGGTCGTCGAGCGGTCCGGGCGCCGGGACGACCGCGAGCACCACATACGCCAGCAGCGCGGCGCCGGCGAGCCAGGCAGCGACCGGCACCCAGGGAGGCAGTGGGGGAGCAGCTTGGGCGGTCGAGTCGGGCAAACGCGATGCTCCTTGTCAAGGCCGGCGTCAACGCGGCCTAGTTGGCGTTATCTCTTCTTGGTCGGGCGCGGTGAGCGTCCGGTAGACGATGCGGGCGAGGCGTCACTCGAGGCAGCGCAGCGCCTCGTTGCGGCTTGCGATCCGGTGCAGCGCGCAGTTGACATCCAACCGCGGCGCTTCCTCGGCGACGGCAGAAGCGGCTGCGAGCACGCCGAGCGTCGCGTGCACCGTCTGCAGCTGCCTCTGTTGGCCGGCGGCCCCGAAGGGCGCGCAGAAGCATGAGGCTGAGCGGAGTTGACAAGAGAATAGACGAGCGCCTCGAGCGGCCCGTGCTCCGGGCAGCGGTTACGCATGATCACGCGGTTGTCGCGGATGTTCACTTCCGCATCGATCACCGTCTTGCAGACCGGACAGATCGACTTCGTGTACTCGATGAACACCTCGTCGCGGTCGACCTTCTGGTCGGGCCGTCCTACTGTGGTCATGCTCGCCTCCGGGCCGGGGAAAATTGATTGACGCGGAACTAGCGGTGTCCGTCGTGAGTCACGTCGCTACCACCGCTAGGGGTTGGGAGCCTCGGACTGAGTCACCTCAAATCGGCGACGCCCTCGCGGAAGGCGGCTCGCGCGAGTCGCAGCGGCGGTGACAAGGTCTTCCATTCGCCATTTCAGGCTGCGCAGCGGATACATGAACGGACACCCGGGCCCGTGCGTGTAGAGATACTCGGGTTCCTCGACCAGCCCGACCGCCTCGAACATCTTCGACTGGAAGGTGCGGCAATTGTCGGTCGGCTCTCGCAACCACCACCAGTTCCAGCACCAGCCCGCGGAGTAGCCCTGCGCGAACCGGCGGATCCCGGCGCGCACCTCGTCGTCGCTCTTCGCCACGACCAGCGTCGGGTGGAAGCGATGGTCCGGCTCGTCGCCGTGGTAGGGGTCGCGCGTAGGGGTGCCGTCCGTCCTCGCCCCGAGCCCGTTGAGAGTACCGCGGGCGCCGGTGATCAGACGGCGCACCCCGAGCGGGCACGGCAGCGGCCACCACCCATAGCTTTCCTCCTCGTCGACCTCGACCCACCAGTGCCCCCAGGTGCTCGGAAACCGCGGATCGATCCGCTTGACCGCCACGAACGACAGCACACGCGGAACGGCGCGATCAATCCCGGCAGAGCTTCTCTTCTGCCGCGTGCTCTTCTCCCGGCCGCTCTCCTGCGCACCGCCGCCCCGCTCCCTCTCGCCACCGCCGCCCTTCTTATCGCCGCCGCTCTTCTTGTCGCCGCCGCTCTTCTTGTCGCCCTTGTCGCCGCTTTTCTTGTCGCCGCTGCTCTGCTTCTTTTTCTCGTCATTTGCCCTGTCGATCGCTCTGGCCTTCTGCCGGGCGGCGCGCACGTGTGGACCCGCCTCGCGCCGTTCTCCGCGCAGCGGCGGCGGACCAGCATGCTCTCGTGTCTCGCTCATCGAGCCTCCTTGCGCTTCACGAGTCGATCCGAGATCCGAGCACGCGAGTTCAGGCGCTGGAGAGAGTAGGCGTGAGAACTACGATCGTGTAGCAACTCGGCGCCATACTACGGATCGGGGCTTCGCCCGGCAAACAACAAACAAACGCGGGGCGGGTCCAGTTCGTGTATAGTACCCCCCTGGGGTACCTGACCAACAACACGCCACAGGAGGCGACAAGATGAGCGAGACGATCACCTACGACGTTCCGGCAATCCACTGCGATCACTGCGCGGCCTCGATCAAGGAGGAGGTCGCCGAGGTGGCGGGAGTTGAGTCGGTCGAGGTCGAGGTCGGCTCGAAGGTCGTGACCATTCAGGGAGAGCAGCTCTCCGATGCGGCGCTGCGCGTCGCGATCCGGGAAGCCGGATACGAGGCAGCATGAGCACGACGACCGAGCCCGAAGCACGCGTCCAGCTCGCGCTCGAAGGGATGACGTGCGCGTCCTG
>JBBJOI010000068.1:0-9260 GCA_037721555.1 Gaiellaceae bacterium
CCCCCCCCCCCCCCCCCCCCCCCCCCCCCCCCCCCCCCCCCCCCCCCCCCCACGAGAAAGGAAGAAGGGGGCTCGTGGGGGAAACATGCTTTCCCCCACGGGAGCGAGCCGAAGGCACACGACCCTCATGGATTGGGCCTCGCACACACGGCCTGAATCTGGACGCTCACGCGCAGCGCTGACACGGCGGCATCCGCCCGAGCCCGGACCCGGATCCGCCTGCCGCGCACGGTGGCGGCCGACTCCACCTCCGACAGCTGACGCGCCGACGGCGCGCGACGTGTGTGGAATGCGATCGCGTGCGCGGAGGAGACGAGACGCTCGTCGGGCCGGCAACCGTAGGAGACGACAGTGGGCCGCCCGGAGCGAACCGGGAACGAGCGCACCCGCAGGACGGTCGGCTCCCCCGGGGCGGCGGAGGGGGCTGCGAGGGCGGAGGTGAGCGAGCGGGCCGGGGGGCGTGACGTTCGTCCCCGTCCGCCGCCTCCTCCGGGAATACAGCCGAGCAGCGGCCTGAACGCGGTTGGCAGCGGCCGCCGCCCCGTCTCGGTCGCGGCGAAGACCGCTGCTGTCCGGGTCGTCACACCCGGACTCACCGGGCCCCCCAGCGACCCTGCGAAGGAGACGTCGATGCTGCGGTGCGTCACCTCCGCGTCCAGGCCGCCGATGACCGAGCTCATGGGGCAAGACAGCTGGTAGAGCGTCGCGACGCGATGACTGCCGCTCTGCGGCCGGATCTTGACCCACGGCCCCGCCACCGGAATGCAGACGAGCAGGCCGTTGCACTCGGTTCCGGCACGCGCTGCAGGCTGGAGGCCGGGCACGGCGGCAGCTGCGACGGCGAGGACAGCCGCGACGATCAGGATTCGCCTCACGGAACCCTCCCGAAGACAACGGCGGAGAAGCCGAGCGCGGCCAGCAGGAACGCAGCTCCCGCCCCCGCGAAGGCGGCCGTCAGCTCCCGATCCTCGGAGCGCCGGCCGATCCGCGAGCCGAGCTCCTCGTACACGGCGTCCAGGCTTGCTCCGTCGGGGGCGGCGTAGAAACGACCTCGGGTCAAGGACGAGATCTGGCGGAGCGTCGCCGGATCAGGAGGCACGGTCACGCGCTCGGTGAGGCCATCTGCCCTCGGAACCTCGACGACTCCCTGCTCGGTGCCGAGTGCCACGGTGTAGACAGGGATGCGGAACCGTTGCGCACGCTGCGCAGCCTGCAGCGGCTGCAGCGTCCCCTGCGTCTGAGCACCGTCGGAGAGGACGAGGATCGCCGCGGGAGGCCGCTCGCCATCGCCCCGCTGGATGCCCCTGGCGAGCTGGATCGCGCGTGCGATCCCGTCGCCGAGCGCTGTTCCCTCGCCCGGCCGTAACGCTGCAAGCGCGTCTTCGAAGACGCTTCGGTTGGCGGTCGCGGGTGCAACGACGTACGCCACGTCCCCGAACGACACCATCCCGATCCGGTACTGCTTCGGCACCTTCTGGGCGAAGGTGCGAATCGCCTTCTGGGCCGCTGCCAGCCGCGTCGGCTTGACATCCGTGGCCACCATCGAGCGCGATGTATCGATCGCGAGCACGATCGTCGCCTCTTCGCGCGGCACCGAGACCGCGGCGTGCGGGCGGGCGAGACCGAGCACGAGAGCGGCGAGCGCAATCAGCATCAGCGCGAGCGGGAACAGGCGGCGCCAGCCAGGGCGAACCGGCAGGAGGTTCGGCACGAGCGCCGGGTTCGCAAAGCGCGCGGAGTCGCGCTCACGGCGACGCTCGAGCCACCACAGGACTCCCGCCGCGAGCGGCAGCAAGAGGAGCGCGACGAGGGCGATGGGCGCGGCAAAGCTCACGCCGACAGCCTCACAGGGCTCCTCGACGCAGGAAGCCGGCCACGTTGCGCAACCAGTCTCCCTCCGTCGAGACGACGACGTGTCCCACGCCGAGCGCGCCGAGCTCGCCACGGACCTCTGCGCGCTCGGCGGCGGCCGCGGTGGCGAACCGCTCGCGCAGTCGTTTGTCGCGCGTGTTCACCCTGAGCTGGCGGCCGGTCTCGGGGTCGACGAGCCTGAGCTCACCGACACTCGGCAGCGTCTCTTCCCGGGGATCGCGCACCTCGATCGCGATCACGTCGTGACCACCGGCGAGCCGCAACAGCGCGGGCCGCCAGTCGCGCGGACCGCGGAAGTCGGATACGACCGCAACCAGCGCGCGCTGCTGCGCCAGGCGTCCCACCAGGTGCAGCCCGTCGGCGAGCGTGCCGTCGCCTGCACCCGCCATCGGTGGCTCCTCGCGCAGCGCGAGCAGGAGCGAGAGCATCCCCGTCCGCCCCTGCCGCGGCGGCACGGCGGTCTGCCGGGCCCCGCCGAAGGCGACGACTCCCAGCCGGTTGCCGCGCCGGCTTGCGAGATGTCCCAGCGCGAGACACACCCCCTCCGCCACGTCGGCCTTCCGGCGCTCGGCGGTGCCGAACGCCATGGAGGCAGAACCGTCCAGCACGATCCACGTCACGAGCACCCGCTCGGCCAGGTCAACGCGCACGTGCGGCTCGCCGGTTCGCGCAGTAACGTTCCACTCGATCCGGCGCACGTCGTCGCCCGGCACATACGCTCGGACCTGCGCGAGCTCCGTTCCGCGCCCGAGCACGGACGAGCGATGATCACCGGCGAGCATCCCCTCGACCCGCCGGCGAACGGCGAGGTCGAGCGACCGCAGCAACACCTCCGGCAGCGGCCCCGGGCCGGGGCGATCAGGCGTGCGAAGCTTGGCGTTGGGTGCTGTCAAGCCGCTGCAGCGCCCCGACGCAGGTCGAGCTCCGGCACCGCGACGGCCTCGATCACGGCGTCCAGGATCCGGTCGGCAGGCACCTCTTCCGCCAGCGCCTGGTAGCTGAGCACGAGCCGGTGGCGGAACGCGTCCTTCGCGAGCGCGGCGACGTCTTCGAGTGTGACGTAGTCGCGATCGCGCAGAAGCGCGAGCGCCCGTCCTGCGTGAACGAGGCTGATCGGCCCGCGCGGGCTTGCCCCGTACGCGACGTAGGGCGCCCACCGCTCGAGGCCGTGGGCCGCGGGCTCGCGAGTCGCCGTCGCCAGACGGACCGTGTAGCTCACGATCGCGGGATCTACGTACACCTTGGTGACGGCGCGCTGGAGCTCGCTGAGCCGCTCGAGGTCGAGCACGCGCCGGAGCTCGGGTGGTGCCTCGAGCGACCGCTGCACGACGGTGAGCTCCTCGTCGTGCTGCGGGTACCCGACGAGGATCTTCAGCATGAAGCGGTCGATCTGCGCCTCGGGGAGCGGGTACGTGCCCTCGGACTCGATGGGGTTCTGAGTTGCCATCACGAGGAAGGGGTCGGGCACCGGGTGCGTCGTCTTGCCGATCGTCACCTGCCGCTCCTGCATCACCTCGAGTAGGGCTGACTGCACCTTCGCCGGCGCGCGGTTGATCTCGTCGGCGAGCAGGAAGTTGCAGAACACGGGGCCGAACTCGGTGTCGAAGGTCTGCGACCCGGGGCGGTACACGCGCGTCCCGACGAGGTCTGACGGCACGAGGTCGGGCGTGAACTGGATGCGCTGGAAGCTCCCGCCGAGGACGTCCGCTGTCGTCTTGATCGTCAGGGTCTTCGCGAGCCCTGGGACGCCTTCGATCAGAAGGTGACCACCCGCCAGCAGGCAGACGAGCACCCGCTCGAGCATCTCGTCCTGGCCGGCGATCACGCGCCGGATCTCGTAGAGGGCGGACTCGAGCAGCTCCCTCGAGCCGGACCTGTTCTCTTCCATGGAGGCTCCCTTTCGCAGTTTGCGTCTCACCGAGTGAAGCAGGTCAGCGGTAAAGCGCCGATAAAGGATCACGGGGCCGCGAAGCCGCCTCTTCAGGGGCTGCCAGATCGGATTCCGTCGATCTGCTGCAAACTACGCATGGCCGATGCGTGTGCTGGTGGTCGAATGAGCAGGATCTCGCGGACGCGATCGCACGCGGGCTGCGGCGGGAGGGCTACGCGGTCGACGTGTCGCACGCGGGCGACGACGCGCTCGTCAAGGCAAGCACCTACCCCTACGATCTGATCTGCCTCGACCTCAACCTCCCGCGGCTCGACGGCCGCGAGGTATGCAGGCGCATCCGGGGGGCCGACCGGCGTGACGGTCTCAGCCAGCCGAGGATCCTGATGCTCTCGGCGCGCAGCGGGCTCGACGACCGCGTCGACGGCCTGGACGACGGTGCGGATGACTATCTCGTGAAGCCGTTCGAGCTGAGCGAGCTGGCGGCGCGGGTGCGCGCCCTCCTCCGGCGGCCGGGCGAGGCGGCGGACGGCCGCCTCAGCGTCGGCGCGCTGGAGCTCGACCCGGCCCGCCACGTGGCCACGTTCGGCGGCGAGCTGCTCAACCTGACTCCCAAGGAGTTCTCCCTCCTGCGCTACTTCATGTCGCGGCCCGGAGCCGCTCTGTCGGAGTTCGACCTGCTCACTCATGTCTGGGACGAGAACGCCAATCCCCTGACCCGAACCGTGCGCGTCACGGTGATGACGCTCCGGCGGAAGCTGGCAGCCGCCGGAGGAAGGGCGCAGCCGGTCGAGACGGTTCCAGGCGTCGGGTACCGGCTGCGGGACGAGGCGTGACCCTCGGGGTTCCCGCGTGGTCTCGCTCGGCCCGCGTCCGCCTGACGGTTCTCTACTCGACACTGCTCTTCGCGCTCGCCGCACTCGTCGTCGGCGGCCTCTACCTCGGCCTCTCGCTCTCCCTCAGGGACGAGCCGCTCTCGCAGGGCGCAGCAATTCGCGCGACCGTCCCTGTCAACGACGGTGGCGATCAGGTCGAGCGCACCTTCGTCGAGGCGGCGGCCTTCGAGCGGCAGGTCAACGAGCACACCCTGCGCAACCTGCGCCGGTTCTCGATCGGTGCACTGCTCGGGCTCTTTGGGATCAGCCTCGCGCTCGGCTGGGTGATCGCGGGCCGTGTGCTCGCGCCGATCGCGCGCATCACCACAGTCGCCCAGGAGATCCAGGCCTCGCAGCTGTCCCGTCGGATCGGGCTGCGCGGGCCGGACGACGAGCTGCGCAGGCTCGCGGACACCTTCGACTCGATGCTGGAGCGCCTCGACGAGGCCTTCGCGTCGCAACGGCGGTTCGTGGCCGATGCCTCGCACGAGCTGCGAACGCCGCTCGCGATCATTCAGGCGAACCTCGAGCTCGCGCTCTCCGAGACGGAGACGCCCGACGGCAGCCGCGACGAGGCGGCGGTCGTGATCGACCGCGCGCTGCGCCGCATGACCCGGCTGACGGACGATCTGCTCGCCCTCGCGCGGCTCGAGTCTCCCGAGATGGTGCACGAGCCGTTCCCGGCGCGTGAGCTGGTCGAGGAGAGCCGAGCCGAGTTCGCGAGCGTTGCCGCCGCGCGCGCAATCGAGCTCGACGCAATCGCTCCCGAGCGGCTGGAGCTGGACGGCGACCGCGAGGCGCTTCGGCGGGCGCTCGCAAACCTGCTCGACAATGCCCTGCGTCATACACCCACCGGCTCCAAAGTGACGATCTCCGTGCGGGCGGCAGCGGCCGGGATCCTGCTCGAGGTCACGGACGAGGGGCCGGGCCTCGATGCCGCGGAGCAGGAAAAGGTGTTCGAGCGCTTCTGGCGGGCCGACGGAGCCCGCGGACGCAACGGGGGCGGCAGCGGGCTCGGCCTCGCCATCGTCAAGCGCATCGCCGAGGCGCACGGCGGCTCGGTCTCGATCAGCTCGAACCCGGGTGAGGGAGCGACCTTCGCGCTCGAGCTTCCCGTTCGGCAGATGCCGCTACGCGGCACCGGCTGATGGAAGAGCAGCTTCTGGCCTGGTTCCAGGAGCACGGGCGCGACCTGCCGTGGCGACGCACGCGTGATCCCTACGCGATCCTCGTCTCCGAGGTGATGCTCCAGCAGACGCAGGTGGATCGTGTGCTGCCGCGCTATCTCCGCTGGCTCGAGCGCTGGCCGACCCCCGCCGCGCTCGCAGCCGCCGCACCGGCTGACGTGATCCGAGAATGGCAGGGGCTCGGCTACAACCGGCGCGCCATCAACCTCTACCGGGCCTCGCAGGCCGTGGCGGCCGGCATCTGGCCCGAAGACCTCACAGAACTGCCGGGAGTCGGGCCCTATACGGCCGCAGCGATCCGGAACCAGGCCTTCGACGAGCCTGTGCTGCCGGTCGACACGAACGTCGCCCGGATCCAGGAGCGCACCGGTCACGCGTTCGGGCCGGGTGCCTTACAGGCGCTCTTCGACCTCGGCGCGACCATCTGCCTGGCGCGGGTGCCACGGTGCGGAATCTGCCCGCTGGCGCAGCGCTGCCCCTCGCGCGGAAAGCGGTACGAGCCACTGCGGAAGCAGTCCCGCTTCGAGGGCTCGTTCAGGCAGCGTCGCGCGGCGCTGCTCCGACTCGTGGCGGAGGAGGCGCGCCCCCGGGAGACGCTCGACCTCGAGGCTGTCGACTCATTGCTTCGGGACGGGCTCGTGGAGTGCGACGGCCTGCTCGTCCGTCTGCCGGCCCGAGTCATTTGACTCGGGTTTTACGCTCAGACCGGGTGCTTCATCCAGACGTTCGGCTCCACGTGGGTTCCAACCCCATTGCGAACGACGAGCGTGGCGAGACAGCCCGGGAAGACGTACTGGCCGTCGTCCGGGAACCGCATCCCCGTCCACTCCTCCCAGTCCGCCACGGGATGCTGCATCACCATCGACCTTGGCGCGGGTGCGACGATCTCTCCACCGACGCGCTCGTGGATCCGGATCCAGGGATCGAAGTGAGCGCCGTCCTCACGCCGCCAGTCGATGTAGCGCTCGATCGGGATCAGCGGGTAGCGCTCCTTCCAAGTCGGCCGAACGGGCGCGATCACCGACCCGAGGGCTGCCGAGCGCGCACCATCCTTGAAGGTCTCGATCATCCGCGACGAGAGCCGCTCTCCCTGCCGCGTCGGCAGGACGCTGATCGCGAGCGCGCAGAGGACCGTCGGGGCGCGGTCGGAGGTCATCCCGCGGACGAACGCATCGTCCCAACCGGCCGGCAGGTCGTCGAGGGTGCCATCCCAGGGAACCGGAACTGCGTGCGCTTCGGCGACGAGCTCCTCGCCGTCGAGGAGCGCCACCTGGAAGTCCGGAAAGTCGGTGTAGAGACGACCCCAGTACTTGTTGCCTGGATCGTTATGGTGCATGTACTCCAGAAAGGTCGGCAGCGACAGGAGCTCGTGGCGCCTCTCCTCGAGGTCCGGATGATCGGCGTAGCGCACGAGCCTCACGTGCCCTCCAGGAGGGCAACAGCCTGTGCGGCGAGGCCGTCGCCGCGCCCGGTGAACCCCAGGCCGTCGGTCGTGGTCGCACGAACGTTCACCCGCTCGGCGTCGATGCCGAGGGCGGCCGCAAGACGGCGGCGCATCTCTTCGCGATGCGGCGCGATGAGGGGTTCCTCTCCGACGAGGACGCAGTCGGCATTGACAAGGGTGTAGCCGGCGGCACGCACATGTTCGTACGCGTCGACAAGGAGCTCGAGTGAGTCGGCGTCCCGCCAGCGCTCGTCGTCCGACGGGAACAGCGAGCCGATGTCGCCGAGGCCGGCCGCACCCAGGAGTGCGTCGGTGAGCGCGTGAGCGATGACGTCTCCATCCGAATGACCCGCGAGGCCTTGGGGATGGTCGATCCTGACCCCCCCGAGGACGAGCTGAACGCCCGGCTCCAGCGCGTGCGCGTCGACGCCGAGGCCGATCCGCAGCTCAGACAACGGGAAGGGCCTCGAGTAGCTCGTCGAGTGACCGAATCCGAATCGCCTCAGGTGGCGGTTCGTGGAGGTGGCCCCAAGGGCCGCGGCGAACGTGCACCGCGACCATCCCCGCAGCCAACGCGGGCTCGACGTCGTTGTCGACGCGGTCTCCGACGTACGCGATCTCCGAGACAACGCATCCTGACTCAGCTGCGATGCGCGCGAAGAACTCCGGCGCCGGCTTCTCGATTCCCCACAGGCCGGAGGAGCCGAGCAGATCGACGTGCTCTCGCAGCGGTTCCTCGTAGCCGGCAGGCACGTTGCCGGCCGCTCCGACGAGCAGCCCCTGCTGACGAAGGGCGCTGAGACAACCGATTGCGTCAGGGTAGAAGTCGTCAGGCGTCCAGGTCGAGACTGGCGGCTCGACCGAGAGGATCTCCCACACCTCGGAATGGTGCCGGCCGCGGGCGGCGAGACCTCCCAGCACGCCCATGAGCGTAAACCGCGGCACGCCTGCGGCGTCGGCCGCGCGCTCCCACATGCGCGTCTCGTCGATGAGCGTCTCCCCCACGTCGAAGACGATCGCCTTCAGAGCCACAACGAGATCAGCTCCAGATCGCTCGGCGTGGTCACCTTCAGCAATCGCCGGTCGCCCTCGACCCACCGGATGCGGCCTCCCTGCGCCTCAACGAGCGCCGCGCAATCGGTGGCGCCTTGTGGCTCTGAGCCACGAAGTCCCGCGAGCGCGGCGCGGAGTGTTGGGACAAGGAATGCCTGTGGCGTCTGAGCCCCTACAAGCGTCGAGCGGTCGACTGTCTCAACGACGGCGTCACCGTCGATCCGCTTCACCGTGTCCGCAAGGGGAACGGCTGGCACGACGCCGTCCCAGCCCTCGGACAGAGGCGCCAAGACGCGCTCGATCACCTCGTCGGTGACGAGCGGGCGAGCAGCGTCGTGCACGAGCACGACGAGCGCTTCCTCGGGCACCTCGGCGAGCGCCGCTCGCACCGACTCGGCGCGGGTCGCTCCACCCGTGACGCTCGCCACGGCCTTTGTCGCCGACAGCTCCTCGGCGAGCAGGATCGCCGGCTCCTCCCAGCCCGCGGGCACGGCCACCACGATCGCGTCGATCCACCGGCACTCGTCGAGCCGGCGCAGTGGCTCGGCGAGCAGCGGCAGCTCACCGAGTCGAACGAACGCCTTGGGCCGCTCCCCGCCTAGCCGCTCGCCCCTGCCTGCGGCCATGAGGAGCACCCACACCCCAACCCCCCCTTCTCCGAGGGGGGGGTTAGAAGATGCCTGACGCGCCATCGGCGCGGACTCTTGCAGACGCAGCGACCGCGCACGCTTACCCACGATCGCTGCAGGCGAGCGTGGCTAGACCGCGGCGGTCGCTGCCTTGGCCTTCGTCTTCCGCGGCTTCGCGGAGGTGCCCCCGACGCCCGCGAGCACACCCTCGAGCCACTCGGCAGCCTCGTCCTCCTCGACGCCCTTCGCGTACATGAGCTCGGAGGCGAGGATCTTCTTCGCCTTGACGAACATCTGCTTCTCGCCGGTCGA
>JBBJOI010000069.1:0-9249 GCA_037721555.1 Gaiellaceae bacterium
CGCCGGTGAGCTCGATCGCGTCGGAAGCGCCGCACTCGATCGCGCGGGCGAGCCGCGTCGAGTCAAGGTCGATGACGATGATCCGACTGGGTGTAAAGAGAGACGCGGTCAGTACGGCGGCGAGCCCGACCGGCCCGGCACCGACGACGGCGACCGTGTCGCCCGGCTTCACGTGGCCGTTGAGAACGCCGACCTCGAAGCTCGTCGGCAGGATGTCGGCCAGGAACAAGACCTGCTCGTCAGTGAGAGCGGGCGGAACCTTGTAGACCGAGGTGTCGGCGAACGGGATCCGCGCGTACTCCGCCTGCACACCGTCGATCAGGTGGCCGAGAATCCAGCCGCCGCCGCCCGTGCAGAGGCCGTAGCGGGCCGCCTTGCACTGCTCGCAGCGGCCGCAAGAAGTGATGCAGGAGGCGAGGACACGGTCACCGACCGCGACCGTCGTAACGGCCTCTCCCACCTCGGTGACCGTGCCGACCGCTTCGTGGCCGAGGATCGTCCCCGGCTTCACCGCCGGCACGTCGCCCTTGAGAATGTGCAGGTCGCTGCCGCAGATGGTGCTGGCGTCGACCCGGATGATGATGTCGGTCGGGGCAGCGAGCGTGGGCTCGGGAACGTCCTCCCACTGACGCGAGCCCGGCCCGTGAAAAACAAGCGCTTTCATGACGGCTCCTTTGGTTGCTTCGACTCTGCCGCGCCAGCCCGTTCGGCGGATCCGCGCTTTACCGTCAGATCGGCGCGGGAACTACTGATTCGATGCCGGGCGCTCAGCCCGCACCTTCACGCCACGCAAGACGCTAATCCCCATGATGAAGTGGAGCGGGTCGAAGACAAGGCATCGAAAGAGCGCATCCGCGACGCCGAGAACGCCAGCGTGACAGAAGCCGCGTGCCCCACTTGCCGAACGGCTCGACCACAAGCGCCCAGCTGCTGTTGATGACTCCGTTGCGCTTTGGCTCATGCACGACGAGCTCGCGCTCGGCCTCGAGGACAGCGACCCACTAGCCGAGCGGCTCAAAGCGGGGCAGCGGCCGGTGGGTGCGCATCAGGTCGCCGACCGCCAGCTTCTGCCACTCCGGATGGATTTCGTCAGCGTTCTTGATCGCTGCGCCTGCAAGCCGCTCGAGGCTATAGAAGCCGGCCCCGCCCTGGCCCCATCTGTACGAGCCAGTGCCAGACCTCAGCGGGCGGCGCATTGATCGTGACTGCGCCTCGAAGGGCAGGATCTTCTAGTTCGCAGCAGCCCGCGGCCCCCCGGCCTCGCCGCGCTTGGCAGCGTCAGCGACGCGTCGCACCGCTTCCAGACGATGTCGAGCCCGTCGTCGTCGCGCGGTCCGTAGGACCATCATCGCGGTTTGTGGGATCAGGCCCATTCGTGCGCCAGGATGCTGCTCCCGCAGCACTGCTCGTCGACCGCGCTATTGAACTGCACTACGAGGACTACGGAACCGGGAAGCCCGTGGTGTTGATCCACGGCCGCTCAGCGGCCGCTCGTGGGAGGCCCAGGTACCTGCGCTGATCGACGCCGGCTACCGGGTCATCGTCTATGACCGCCGCGGTTTTGGAGACTCCTCGCAGCCGTGGAACGGCTACGACTACGACACGTTCGCGGCTGACCTCGATGCGCTGCTGAAGCACCTCGATCTGCGCGATGCCACGCTCGTAGGGTTTTCGATGGGCGGCGGAGAGGTCGCGCGTTACATCGGTATCCACGGGACTGACCGGGTGGCCAAGGCAGTGTTCGCGTCGGCCGTCCCGCCGTACCTCTACAAGTCCAACGACAATCCGGAAGGGGCGTTGGACGATGACGCGATCGCAGGCTTTCAGGACGGAGTGAAGAGTGACCGGCTCGCCTTCATGGACGAGTTCGCGACTAACTTCTTCAGCGCGGACGGCCAGCTGAAAGTCAGCGAGCCGCAGCGGGTGTAGGCCCGTGAAATCTCGTTTTTCGCCTCACCGAAGGGGACGCTCGATTGCATCACGGCGTTCGGTCGCACGGATTTCCGTGGCGATCTCGAGAAGGTGACCGTGCCGACGCTCGTGATCCACGGCGACTCTGATGCGATCGTCCCGTTCGAAGCCAGCGGCAAGCGAACCGCTGATGTGATCGAGAACGCCGAGCTCGTCGTCATTAAGGGGTGTCCACACGGCATCAACGCCTCGCACGCAGAGGAGTTCAACCGGACCCTGCTTGACTTCTTGGGTCGCTGATCTACCGGGGCCACTTCGCGCAAGCGGAGTAGGCCCACCCTTTTCCTCGTCTTAGCAACGTAACTCGTCTGGTTGTTGGGCGGCACAGCTCCAGCTGATCCCGAGCCGATGAGTGACGCTGCTCTCTGATGGGAATCACGCGTGTCAAGGAGGAGCGTCGATGTCGCGGCCTTCGATCGCGGCGGCCATGATGCTTGGGCGTGCAGGCGAAGATGGGGCAGTTCACGCTCTTCGCTCGTCAGCAGATCAGGCCGCAAACCTGGGGGTGGGCCTCGGCCCCGGCGCACACGCTTGCGCAGCACTTCAGAGTTGATGCCCAGATCGGGCAGCGACGTGCGGACGGCCGCTCTCAAGCGCGAACCGCAAGCCGCGCCCGAGCAGCTCCTTGGGGTGCTTCCTCGGTCTCGAGATGACAGCGGAGGATCTCCTTCCCAAAACAGCATCCTGGCTCAGAGGTCCCCGCGAAACCCGGTCCGGCTCAAAGCCCGACGACGACCGTGGCAACGAAGGCTCGTGCGGGCTCATCCCCCGAGCGGCTCGCTGCAATGCGACGGACTGCCCGTGTAGGCCTCCGCTCTAGGGGACGGATCGGCCTCGTTCTCAGTCGCGGACAGTTGTAAACACCGGCCGCGCCGCGACGAACGCGACTCGCGAGCTGTCTCACGAGTGCTCGAGCTCGCGGAGACGGGTAGGCTGCGGACTCTCCAGTTTTCGCTGCGCGCAGCTCGGCGCGGGGAGGTGATGTGCATGGTGGAACAGGCGCGCGGAGATTAACAAGCGCCTCTCGATCGGCCTCGCCTGGATGATCCTGCGGCGCAAAGAAAAGCCAAAGCTCATCTGGCACAACGGCGGGACGTGGGGCTTTCGCAGCTTCGCCGCGCTGGTCCCGGATCATCAGCTCGCCGTCGTCAATCTCGCGAACACTGCGCGATCGGTCGACCGGTTCGGCCTCAAGATCATCGACCTGCTTTCGAGTCCGGGCACTGACGGAGACTGAACCCTGGCGCGAGCGACCCCACTGGGTGACGTCAGGTCGGCTGCGAGATGCAGCAGATCAGGTTCGCGGCCGGCGCAGGCTCGCGACCTGAAGGCTCCATAAAGGGCGCCATACCCACCGCAAGCTAGAGATCGTGCTCTCGCGATACATAAAGCTCCGATTTGCGGCGCTTTTCCTGTCCCTCTGACGGACTCGAACCGTCGACCCCCTCCTTACCATCAGGGTCCGGCCGCAGTGGTCGCAACCCCGACAAAGTTTTGGCTTGTTTCCGGGGATTTTCGGGCCGCAGTCGAGGTCGACGTCTCTGGGCGCTGGGATGCGCTCGACCTGTCGGAGCTGCTTATCCCCTATTACTCATTTCTTGTCCAGCACACGACTGAGCGCTGGGTCGTGCACGCCCGACCTCCGGGCTACCATGGTGAGCCGCTTCTAGACCTGCTGCGCGCGGTACGCATGGACGGCCGGCCACGGTGACCGCCGGGACGAGCCTGCCGCGCGAGCGGCTCATCGCCTTCCTCGCCGAGATGCTGCTGATTCGGCGCTTCGAGGAGAAGGTGACCGAGCGCTTCCGTGCCGGCGACCTCGCCGGCTTCCTCCACGCCGCGATCGGGCAGGAGGCGGTCGCGGTCGGCGTCTGCCGCGCGCTCGAGGACGGCGACCTGATCGCGTCCACCCACCGCGCCCACGGCCACGTGCTCGCCAACGGCACACCCGCGAACGAGGTGATGGCCGAGCTGTACGGCAAGGTCGAGGGCTGCTCGCACGGCTACGGCGGCTCGATGCACCTCTACGACATCGAGCGCGGGAACATGGGCGCGAACGCCGTTGTCGGTGGAGGCCTGCCGGCCACCGTCGGAGCGGCGTTGGCTTTCAAGCTGCGCGGCCAGCCTCGCGTCGCGGTCGCCTTCTTCGGTGATGGGGCAACCAACACCGGCGCCTTTCACGAGTCGCTGAACCTCGCCCAGCTCTGGCAGGTCCCGGCCGTCTTCGTCTGCGAGAACAACCGCTGGTCGGAGTCGACGCCGCAGTCGCAGCACCAGCCGATCAAGGACCTGACCAAGCGCGCCGCGGCGTTCGGCATGCGCGCGCTGCACGTTGACGGGCAGGAACCCGAGGCAGTCCATCTGGCCGCACTCGAGGCGCTCGCGCACGCCCGCGCCGGCGGCGGCCCCGTCCTCCTCGTCTGCGAGACGGAGCGCTTGACCGGCCACTACATCGGCGACCCTCAGGTTTACCGCGACAAGGACGAGCTACGGAAGCTGGAAGAGACGCGCGATCCGATCGAGAACCTCCGCGCGCGGCTCGCACTGAGCGAGGCGGAGTGGACAGCACTCGACGCGGAGGCACAGCGCGTTGTCCACGCGGCACTCGAGTTTGCCCAGGCGGGCACCGACCCGAGCCCCAGTGATGCCCTGAAGTACGTGTACGCGCCGTGATGACCCTGCCACCCAAAGCGCCGAGTGCCGGCGCGGAAAGAAGGAACCGATGAAGAGAGATACGGAACGAGCCAACGGTCTGATCGTCGTTGGCGTCGACAGCTCGGAGGGAGCGAAGGAAGCCCTCCGCTTCGCGCTCGACGAGGCCAGGCTCCGGCAGGCGACGCTACGAGTGGTGCATTCCTGGCAATACGGCTACATCGGCGTCTCCGGGATGGAAGGCTTCTCCCCGGTTGTCGGCGCGGATCTCGGCGATCTGCCCCGCAACGCCGAGGTCGCCTTGGACGCCACCTTACACGAGGTCGTGACCGACGCGGACGGCGTCGTCATCGAGCGCCACGTAGTCGAGGGATCTCCCGCGACGGTGCTGGTGGACGAGTCTCGCCACGCCGACCTGCTGGTCGTGGGGTCGCGCGGCCACGGCGGCTTCGCCGGGCTGCTGCTCGGATCGGTCAGCCAGCAGTGCGCCCACCACGCCGCCTGTCCGGTCGTGATCGTCCACGCTTCCTCACGAAAGGCTGCGTAGGAGTCATGGACGTGCGGCTCAAGCGCGCTTACGAGCTGGCCACGGCCTCCGGTGGCTACCGGCTCCTCGCCGACCGGATCTGGCCGCGTGGCGTCTCGCGCGAGCAGGCGCATCTGGACGAATGGGCGCGAGAGCTTGCGCCGAGCACGGAGCTACGGCGGTGGTTCGGCCACAACCCCGCCCGCTTTGCGGAGTTCCGGCGCCGCTACATCGAGGAACTGGCGCCGCAGGAGGACAGGCTGCAGGAGCTGCGCCGACGGGCGCGCGAGCCGACATTGACGCTCGTTTACTCCGCGCGTGACACCGACAACAACGACGCGGTCGTGCTCGCCGAGGTCCTGCGCGAAGGCGCCCGGCCGAGCAGCGCCGATCAGAAAGACTCATGACCGAGCGCTTCGACCAGGGTCTCGCCGCCGACGAGCTGCAAAATGAGCTTCGGGACCTGTTGTCCCTCGCTGTCTTCGGTGATCACGTTCGGTGGGTGCTCACAGGCGACGAGACCGCCGACCTCGCCGAGTGGCTGGCCGACGCGACAGTCCAGTGGCGCGCCTGGGCCGACCAGATGGCGTCTCACCTGGTGAGGCTGGGAGTCGCACCCGACGGCCGCATCCGGTCGTTGGCGAAGGATATTCCGCTGAACTGGGTCTCCGAGGGGTGGCTTTGCATCGACGAGGCACGACGACTTGTCGCCGACCGGCTGGGCACCGTGGCTGGATCGGTCCGCTATCGGCGATCGCAGGCCTCCAATCCAGAAACCGTGGGGCTGCTCGATGCGGTGTGCTCGGGCCTAGAGGCGCACGTGCGAGCAGTCAACGATGCGGAGCGCCAGCACAGGGGCAGGCGCTGATCGTGACCGTCATCGCCAAGCTGGCCCGCTTCGTCGTCGCACGCTCGTGGCACGACCTCTCAGCGGCCGCACGAGCAGAGCTGAAGATCCGCGTCCTCGACTCGCTCGGCTGTGCGCTCGGCGCGCTCGACGCGCCGCCGGTCGACGCGATCCGAGCACAGCTCGAGGAGTTCGGCGGCCGACCGCTCTGCGCAGTGATCGGCGGCGGTCGCACGGCTCCCGACCGGGCCGCTCTCTACAACGGGGCGCTCGTCCGCTACCTCGACTTCAACGACTCCTACTTCGCCCCCGGCGAGACCTGCCATCCGAGCGACAACCTGGCGCCCGTGCTGGCAGCGGCGGAATACGCGGGCGCCTCCGGACGCGAGCTGTTGACCGCGCTCGGCGTCGCCTACCAGGTGCAGTGTCGGCTCTCGGACGAGGCGCCCGTGCGGGCGAAGGGGTTCGACCACACCACGCAAGGCGCGTACGCAGCCGCGGCCGGCGCGGCGAAGGCATTGCGCCTCGGCGAGGCGGAGACGGCCAACGCGGTGGCGATTGCCGGCACCGCGCTGAACGCGATGCGCGTGACCGCACCGGGGCGCTCTCGCAGTGGAAGGGGCTCGCTTATCCCTTCACCGCCTTCGGCGTCGTCGAGGCGGCCTTCCTCGCCGCACGTGGGATCACGGGCCTGGCCGAAGTGTTCGAGGGCAACAAAGGTTTCATGGGTTCGATCGCCGGCCACTTCGAGATCGACTGGGAAGGAGAGGACCTCGAGCGCGTTCGGCGCACGTTTCTCAAGCGCTAGATCCACTCCCAATCGGCGCTCGAGGCGCTGCTCGAGCTGCGCGAGGCACACACGCTCGACGCGGGCGGCATCGAGCGAATCGAGCTCGAGACCTTCCAGGTCGCCTACGACATCATCGGCGGCGGCGAGGAAGGCGGCAAGAAGAAGATCCACACCAAGGAGGAAGCTGACCACTCGCTTCCCTACCTGCTGGCGATCGCGCTGCTCGACGGGCAGGTGCAGCCCGAGCAGTTCGCGCCCGAGCGGATCGTGCGGGCGGACGTGCAGGACCTGCTGCGCCGGGTCGAGGTACGGCCTTCCGCCGACCTGACGGCCCGCTTCCCGGACGAACACGCCTGCCGTTTGCGCCTCCACCTCGCCGGCGGCACGACGCTCACTGCCGAGAAGTCCGACTACCACGGCTTCGTCACGCGCCCGATGAGGCTGGGAGCGAGCACGGGAGAAGTTCGAGCGGCTCGCCGCTGGACGGGTCGAGCCGGAGTTCGCGGCAGAGTTGGCCGACACGGTCTGGGCGCTCGACGAGCTCGTGACGCGAGACCTGACCCTACTTCTCGCGCGCGCAAGCGCGCGAGAAACGACAAAAGGAGTAGTCGGATGACCACCGCTGGGACACGACTGGTTACCGATGAGCGCGCGTTCGCCTTCCTGTGCCTGAACGAGCGTCCGCCGAAGCCGCGCAGCCGCGGCGTGACGGAGATCCGCGGTCCGTACTACACCCCGGTCGGGCGCCGCTACCTCGAGGACCTGCTCGAGACGATGGGCGTCTACGTCGACGCGCTCAAGTACGCAGGCGGCTCGTTCGCGCTGATGCCGCGCGAAGCGGTACGCGCCCTGAACGACGTCTGCCACGAGCACGAGGTCGAGGTCTCGACCGGCGGCTTCCTCGAGTACGTGCTCGCCCAGCGCGGGGACGCGGTCGCGCGCTACCTGGAGGAGTGCCGCGAGCTCGGCTTCGACATCGTGGAGATCTCGAGCGGCTTCGTCACCCTCCCAGTCGAGGACCTCGTCCGACTAACGAAGGCGGTGCGCGAGGCGGGCCTGAAGCCGAAGCCGGAGGTCGGGGATCCAGTTCGGCGCCGGCGGCACCTCCAGCGTCGACGCCCTCGAAGCCGAGGGGACACGCGACGTCGGACAGCCGATCGAGCTAGCAAAGCGCCACCTCGACGCCGGCGCGCACATGATCATGATCGAGTCCGAAGGCATCACCGAGCAGGTGCGCGAGTGGCGCACCGACGTCGTCGCCCGCATCGTCTCCGAGGTCGGGCTCGAGCACGTGATGTTCGAGGCGGCCGACCCGGACGTCTTCTCCTGGTACATCAAGAACTACGGGATCGACGTCAACCTGTTCGTCGACCACAGCCAGATCATCCAGCTCGAGGGCCTCCGCGCCGGCATCTGGGGCACGCACGACACCTGGGGCCGCATGCTCACCTACCGGCCACGACGATGATCGAGCTCTATCAGGCCGAGTGGTGCCCACACTCGCACCGCGTCCGGCAGCGGCTGACCGAGCTCGGCTTCGACTTCGTCGCCCGTCAGTTCGCTGTCGAGCCGGCGGAACGTTCGGAGCTCGAGCGCGTGAGCGGCAGACGGAGCATCCCGACGCTCGTCCTGGACGACGGCAGCGTCCTCGGCGGCGACGAAGAGATCATCGCCGCGCTCGACCGGCGCTTTCCCGAGCCGCCGGCGGCTATTCGCCACCGCGGGAAGGCGATCGAGGAGTGGCCCGAGTGGGTGCGGTTGGCAGGCCGTTGAGGCGCGCTAGAGCCTGAATCAGGCCGCGGCGGATCTCGTAGCGCGTGAGTTCGACCCGGGTCTTCGACCACGGCGACCGCGGGACTGCCCGGCTACGACTCGGGGCGCTCGCTCAGGTGGGGGCCGGCGACGGTGTCCGTCGATGGGACTGGCTCGGCCATCGCGTTGTCAGGGAGGTCGTCGTGTCCCTTCTCCCCGTCGGTGTAGTGCTTAGGTGCCGGCCACGGCGCCAGGATCAGCAGCAACCGCGCGTTCTCGAGCGCGTGCACCGTGTGGCGCTCGCTCGGCTCGAACGTGAGGAGCGTGCCGGCGTCGCACTCCAAGGTTTCCCCGGAGGACTCGATCACCACGCGCCCGGTTACGACCTGCACGACCGCACGCTCGCGCACCCGGTGGTCGTCCATTGTCTCGCCGCTCTCGAGCTCGAGGGCGATGGCGCGGCATTCGGGCGAGCTGAACAGCACGCGCGGCATCTGCCCGCGGCTTCTCGGCACGCGAGGCGCGTCCGGTCCTGGCTCGCGCGACCTGCGCTTCTCCGACGAGGACGGGAGCGACATCAGATCCCAACGCCTCATCGGCAACAGGCTAGCGGCCCCGCTCGCTGCCGGCCATTCGTCGGTTGCTAGATGGATTGTCGGTAGCCGAAGAACTCGTGGTCCTGGTTGTAGCCGCCGTAGCCGCCGCCGATCT
>JBBJOI010000031.1:0-30966 GCA_037721555.1 Gaiellaceae bacterium
CGACCGCGACCGAGCCCCCGCTCGTCCTCATGGACGAGCCGCTCTCGAACCTGGACGCGCAGCTGCGCCTGGAGATGCGCACCGAGATCCGTCGGCTCCACCAGGAGCTCGAGCTGACGACCGTGTACGTAACGCACGACCAGCAGGAGGCGATGTCGCTCGCCGACCGCATGGTGATCCTCAGGAGCGGCAGGGTGCAGCAGATCGGAACGCCGGAGGAGATCTACGCCAGTCCGAGTACGAGCTTCGTCGCGAGCTTCATGGGCTACAGGAACATCTTCCCTGCCAGGGTCGCCCGGCAGCAGGACGGTCGCGTAACGATCTCCGCCGACGGCGTCGAGCTGACCGGGATCGCTGCGCAGGGCCACCCCACGGACGACGTGATCGTGGCGGTGCGACCGGAGGACGTGCGCGTCGTGCACGGCACGGATCACCCGGACGGAAATCGGGTCGACCTCAAGGTCGAGGTCGTAGAGTACGGGGGTCGCGAGTACACGGTTGGGGCGGTGACCGCCGCTGGGCTCCTCTTCCACCTGCTCACCGATCAGCCGCTGACGGTTGGCGAGCGCATCTCCGTCTCGATCCCCGTCGAGCGCGTCCGCATCTACCCGGCGGCGGCGTCCGACGTGCCCGTCGCAGAAGCGGAGCACTAGGTGGCGCTCGACGCGACCGCGAGTAGAGGCCCGCGTCGGCCCCCGCTCAACCGCCGGCTGGCCGAGCGCGGCGTCGACTGGACGCTGCTCTTGCTCGTGCCCGCGCTCGTCTTCGCGGTCGGGCTCTTCGTCTACCCGATGCTCTACGGGCTTCGGCTCTCGCTCGACCCCCTGGAGGGAAGCACCTTCGCGAACTACCGCCGCTTCTTCAGCGACTCCTTCTACCGCGACACGATCTGGTTCACACTCCGCCTCGCCGTACCGGCCCTGCTCATCAACGTCCTGCTGGCGCTCCCGCTCGCCTACCGGATGCGCTACGCCGCCCGCGGCCGGCGGCTCGTGACGATCATCCTCATCTTCCCGCTCACGCTCGGCAGCGTCCTGCTCGGGAAGGGCCTACTGAACTTCCTCTCGGGAACCGGCTGGCTCAACCGCACCCTGATCAGCCTGGGCATCGTGGACGTTCCGGTCCAGCTCATCCACAACTACCTGGGCGTCCTGATCGCGGTCGTGATCGCGGACTTCCCGTTCGTCTTCCTGCTGCTGCTCTCGTACGCGTCCGGCATCGATCCGACCTACGAGCGTGCCGCTGCGGTCTTCGGGGCGTCCGCCTGGCAGCGATTTCGTCTCATCACGCTGCCGCTGCTGGCGCCCGGCCTGGCGATCACGGCCTCCCTCGCCTTCGTTCTCGGCTTCGGCATCTTCCCGTCGGCCATCCTGCTCGGTCAGCCCGACGGGGCGACCCGGACGATGGGGGTCGCCGCCTACAGCGAGGCGTTCCAGCAGTTCGACTTCCCGATGGCGACAACGATCGCGCTGCTGATGGCGGCGATCGAGCTCGTCGTGATCGTGTTCGTTCTGACTCTCCGTGCGCGACTGGCGCCGACTGTCGCGACCGGGATCAAGGGCTGAGCCGTGAGCGTCGACGTCACGCCGAGCCCGACCCGACCGGCAGGCGTCCGCTGGCGCATCGTCGGCAGCCCGACGCGGTGGCTGACCTATGGCGTCCTGGTCTTCTTCCTCACGATGCTCGCAGGCACCGTCGGCTCGGTGCTCCTCTCGTCGTTCGCGACGCGGTGGTTCGCCACGTGGACGCCGGAGGGCTACACGACGAAGTGGTACGGGCAGTCGTGGGAGGAGTTCGACCTCACGTCCGTCCTCGTGGTCACGGCCGAGGTCGCGATCGCCGTCGTCCTCATCTCGCTGCTCATCGCGGTGCCGGCGGCCTATGCGCTCGCACGGCGAGACTTCCCCGGCAAGCGCCTCGTCATGGTGCTCTTCCTGCTGCCGGTGGTCGTGCCGACGATCACCTACGGCGTGCCGCTCGCGATTCTCTTCTACGACCTTCACCTGGCGCTGACCCTGCCCGGGGTCGTACTGATCAACCTCGTGCCCGCCGTGCCCTTCGCGATCCTCATCCTCGTGCCCTTCGTCGAGCAGATCGACGTCTCGCTCGAGAAGGCGGCCCGAGTCTTCGGGGCCGGCCAGTTCCGCATCTTCGCACGCATCGTCTTCCCGCTGCTCGTTCCGGGCCTCGTCGCCGTCTCGGTCTTGCTGCTCGTGCGGACGCTCGCGCTGTTCGACCTGACCTTCTTCGTCGCCGGCCCGGAGCAGACGACGCTCGTCGTGAAGCTCTTCGCCGCTGTCTCCGGGGCGGGCTTCCGGGTCGACCAGTCAGTGGACGCTATGGCGGTGATCTACATGGCCGCCAACGTCGCCCTCCTCGCCGTCGCGCTCAAGTTCATCAACCCCTCTCGCCTTGTCTCGGCCGGGTAGGAGCTTCGCTGCCCGACGCTTCCTCCATCTGGATCGTGAGCACAGGCGGGACGGCTGCATGAGCCGGATAGCCGGCGTCGAGACGTTCCGCGTCGACCTTCCGGTCATCAAGACCTTCGTCTTCGCGTCGGGGACCGTCGGGTCGGCGGGCGCGACTGCTCCGCACATCTTCGTCAAGCTGACCGACGACGAGGGCCGGATCGGCTGGGGCGAGGCGCGGCCGAGCCCCAGCTGGTCGTACGAGACGCCCGAGTCGATCCTCTCGACGATCCACGGGTACCTCGGGCCGTCCGTGATCGGCCTCCCCACGAGCGACCGCTGGGGACTCCACGAGCGGATGAGAAAGGTCATCGGCCTCGGCCCCTCGACGGGACAGCCGATCGCCAAGGCCGCAATCGACGTCGCCCTCCACGACCTGTGCGCACGCGCGGCGGGGATGACGCTACGGGCGTTCCTCGGCGGCTCCGACGAGCGCGACGCCGTCGAGCTCAGCTACACGCTCACGGCGCACGACGCGCCGTCCGTGCGCGACGACGTCGCCGAGGGACGCGAGGCCGGCTTCCGCCAGTTCAACTACAAGGTCGCGGTCGAGCCTGCAACCGACCTTGCCATCGCGGAGACGATCCGCGACGAGGCCGGGCCAGACGCCTTCGTGTGGGCGGATGCGAACCAGGGCCTGTCGCTGCACGGCGCCCGGCGGCTGGCGGCCGGTCTCGCAGCGGCCGGCACCGACGTGCTGGAGCAGCCCCTGCGTGCGGACGCCGGGCACCTCATGGGCACGCTTCGACAGTCCACGACGATGCCCCTTGCCGTGGACGAGTCGACCGTGAGCGCCACGGATTTCTTCCGGATCGCGGCCGCCGGAGTCGTCGACTACCTCGTCATCAAGGTAACGCGGAGCGGAGGGCTGTGGCCGACGCTCCAGCAGGTCGCGATCGCCGACGCGGCCGGGCTCGGCCTGCTGGTCAGCGGTCTCACGGACAGCATGATCACGAAGCTCGCGGCCTGCCAGGTGGCGGCTGCAGTCGGGTTCACGGGACCGGCGGGCCTGAACGGCAGCCAGTTCGTCGACGACTCCGACCTCTTTCCGACCAAGGGCGAGGTCGAGGTCGGCGGCGACGTGCGGCTGGGCTCGGGTCTCGGCGTCGGCATCGAGCCCGACGAGGCGGCACTCCGGCGGCTCGCCGGCGATGCCGTGGCCGCTTCGGCCGCATGAGCCGCACGGATCGAGGCAGCGGCGAGAAGATCACGGCCGCCATCATCGGCACCGGTGGGATCGCAGAGGCCCATGTGACGGCGATTCGCGAGCTCGGGGAGCACATGGAGCTCGTTGCGGCGGTCGACGTCGACGAGGAGCGACTGCGGGTCTTCTGCGAGCAGCACGGGATCCGGGGCCGCTACACCGACCTCGACCGCATGCTCGCGCAGGAGGAGCCGCGTCTCGTTCACATCTGCACGCCGCCCTCGAGCCACGCGCCCCTGTCGATCCGCTCCCTGCGTGCGGGCGCCTGGGTCTTCTGCGAGAAGCCTCCGTGCACGACGCTCGCCGAGCTCGACGAGGTCGAGGCAGCCGAGGCGGAGACCGGACGGTACTGCAGCTTCGTCTTCCAGCGGCGCTTCGGCTCTGGCGCACAGCACCTGCGCCGGCTGATCGAGGGCGAGGCCTTCGGTCGGCCGCTGCTCACCATCTGCCACACCACCTGGTTTCGGGACGCCAGCTACTACGCAGTCCCCTGGCGCGGTCGCTGGGAGACGGAGGCGGGAGGGCCGACGGTGGGGCACGGCATCCACGCGATCGACCTCGTACTCTGGCTGCTCGGGGACTGGAGCGAGGTGAGGGGCATGATCGGCCGGGTCGATCGGGAGATCGAGACGGAGGACGTCTCGATGGCGATGGTCGAGTTCGAGAACGGCGCCCGGGGGAGCTTCGTGACGAGCGTCGTCTCGCCCCGCGAGGAGACCTATCTCCGCTTCGACTTCCAGCAGGCGACGGTTGAGCTGCGGCACCTCTACGGCTATACGGACGCGGACTGGCGCTTCACACCGCGTCCCGGCGAGCAGGAGGCCGCGCTCGGAGACACGTGGGCCCGGACTCCAGCAGCGCTTCCGAGCACACACGCATCGCAGCTCCGGGCAATCGTCGACAGCATGCGCGAGGGCGGTCGTCCGCCGACCGGCCCTCGCGAGGTGCGGCCGACGATGGAGTTCATCGCTGCGCTGTACCGCTCGGCCATGACGGGCGTCCCGGTGGCTCGAGCGTCACTCACCCGGGAGGATCCGTTCTACCACGCTCTGCACGGGAACCTCGCCGGGTGGGCCCCTCGGGAGCCTGAGCGGTCGCAGGCGGCCGGGTGACGTCGGAGCAGCTCCGCCTCGTGCGTTCCGGCGACGAACGCGTCGAGGTTCTCTGGGGTCGGTTGCCGCTCTTCACGTACGTCTACCGGGTCGCCGCTCCGCGCTCCGAGTCGCCGAAGCCCTACCTCCATCCCATCCGCACGCTCTCGGGCGACGTCATCACCGCGTTCCGGCCCGAGGACCACGTGTGGCACAAGGGAGTCCAGCTGACAGCTCCCAACCTCTCGGGGCAGAACTTCTGGGGCGGCGGAACCTACGTTCACGGGTCTGGCTACGTCGACCTACCGAACAACGGGACGATGGAGCATGTGGAGTGGGAGGAGGTCGAGACCGATGGCACTGCCGCTCGACTGGTGGAGCGGATCACCTGGCGCACGGCCGCGGGCGACGCATGGATCGACGAGCGGCGCACGATCGAGGTGCCTCGCGTGGATGCTCCTGCGGAGCACTACCAGCTCTCGTTCACGTTCCAGCTTCGCAACATCGCCTCGCACGACCTGGTCTTCGCGAGCCCGGCGATCGCGGGTCGCCCGGACGCGGGGTACGGCGGCCTGTTCTGGCGCGGGCCGGACTCCTTCGTCGGAGGGCGCACGATCGCCGCCGGAGGCCTCGAGGGAACAGACGTCATGGGCTCGCGCGCGCAGTGGCTTGCCTTCAGCGGACGCCACGAGGGCGGCAGCGTCTCCACGCTTATCTTCATCGACGACGAGCTGAATCCCCGGTATCCGACGGAGTGGTTCGTCCGCACCTCGCCGATCGCGTGCGTGAGCCCCGCGTTCGCCTTCTCCGAGCGGCTCACGCTCCCGCCGGCCGACGAGTTGACCTTTCGCTACGCCCTCGTAGTGGTCGCCGGCGACGTGGGTCGAGTCGACGTCGAACGGCTGGTCGCCGCAGCGCAGGCCGACCCGACCGCGGACGAGGACCTCTCGCTGGCGCCGAAGCCTCGCACGTCTCCCGCTTGAGCCCGGGGAACGGCATATCGGGCTCGATGGAAGAATGGTGACGGTGCGACTCACCGCTGCCCAGGCGCTCGTCCGCTTCCTCGCCGCCCAGCACGTGGAGCGCGACGGCGTCGAGCAGCGCTTCTTCGGCGGCTGCTTCGGCATCTTCGGCCACGGCAACGTCGCTGGGATCGGTGAGGCGCTGTACGAGAGCCCGGAGCTGCTGACCTACTACCAGGGGCGCAGCGAGCAGGGGATGGTGCACATCGCATCCGGCTACGCGCGCATGCGCAACCGGCTGGGCGCGCTCGCCTGCACGAGCTCGATCGGGCCGGGAGCGACGAACATGATCACTGGTGCCGCCCTCGCGACCGTGAACCGGCTGCCGGTGCTCCTGCTGCCCGGCGACGTCTTTGCCTCGCGCCGGCCCGACCCGGTGCTTCAGCAGCTCGAGGATCCGACGGCCGGAGACGTCTCGGTCAACGACTGCTTTCGCCCGGTCTCGCGCTACTTCGATCGGATCTGGCGGCCGGAGCAGCTCGTCCCCGCGGCCTTGCAGGCGATGCGCGTCCTCGTCAACCAGGCCGAGACCGGCGCGGTCACGCTCGCGTTCCCACAGGACGTGCAGGCGGAGGCCTGCGACTTCCCGGAGGACTTCCTCGCAAAGCGCGTCTGGCACGTCCCGCGGCCGCTTCCGGACGAGGCAGCGCTCGCCCGGGCCGCCGCGCTCATACGGGCCGCCAAGCGACCGCTGATCGTCGCGGGCGGCGGCGTCATCTACTCCGAGGCGACCAGCGCGCTGCGGCGGTTCTGCGAGCAGACGGGGATCCCGGTCGGCGAGACGCAGGCGGGCAAGGGCTCGTTGCCCTACGACCATCCCTCGGCGCTCGGTGCGATCGGCGTGACCGGCACCTTCGCAGCGAACCGGGTCGCGGCTGGGGCCGACCTCGTGCTCGGGATCGGCACCCGCTGGAGCGACTTCACGACGGCCTCGAAGACCGCCTTCCGCGAGCCCGGCGTGCGGTTCGTGAACGCCAATGTGGCGGACTTCGATGCGGCGAAGCACGCGGGAGTCCCGCTCGTCGGGGATGCCCGTGCGACGCTCGAGCGCCTCGGCGAGCTGCTCGGCGGCTGGGCGGCGGACGACGCCTACCGGGAGCAGGCCGCGCGCCTGAACCGGGAGTGGGACGAGGAGGTGTCGCGCCTCTACGCGCTCGACCACGGCCCGCTCCCCGCGCAGAGCGAGGTACTCGGAGCGGTCAACGCCGCCGCGGCGCCGGCCGACGTCGTTGTCTGCGCCGCCGGTGCGATGCCCGGAGATCTGCACAAGCTCTGGCGCACGCGCGATCCCAAGGCCTACCACGTCGAGTACGGCTACTCGTGCATGGGCTACGAGATCGCCGGCGGGCTCGGCGTGAAGCTGGCCGCGCCCGAGCGAGAGGTCTACGTCCTGGTCGGCGACGGCTCCTACCTGATGCTCTCGAGCGAGCTCGTCACCGCAGTCCAGGAAGGGCTGAAGCTGACGATCGTGCTGGTCGACAACCACGGCTACAACTCGATCGGCTCGCTGTCGCGCTCGCTCGGCACCGACGGCTTCGGCACGCTCTACCGCTACCGGCGCAACGGCGCGCTCGGGGTCGACAGCGAGCGCTCGACCGACTACCTCCCCGTCGACCTGGCTGCGAACGCCGAGTCCCTCGGCGCGCGGGTGATCCGGGCGGCGTCGATCGAGGAGCTCCGGGCCGGGCTCGAGGTGGCGAAGGCGGAGGCCCGAACCACCGTGATCGCAGTCGAGGTCGACCGCTACGAGGGCGTGCCCGGCTACGAGACCTGGTGGGACGTCGCGGTCGCCGAGGTCTCCAGCCTCGACCCGGTGCGCGCCGCGCGTGAGCGCTACGAGGCTGCGCGCGAGGGCGAGCGGAGCCACGTGTGATCCAGGCCGTCGTCATGGGGCGCGTCGGGATCGACCTGTACCCGAACGAGCTCGAGACCCCGCTCTCCGAGGTGCGCACGTTCACCCGCTTCGTCGGCGGGTTCGCAGGGAACGTGTCGACCGGGCTCGCTCGGCTCGGCGTGCCCACGGCGATCGTCTCTCGCGTGGGCGAGGACGGGCATGGCGAGTACGTCCGCTCGTGGCTCGCCGCACAGTGGGTCGACGTGCGCTTCCTCGCCGTCGATCCCTACTGGCAGACCCCGCCGACGTTCTGCGAGGTGTGGCCGCCGGACAGTTTCCCGCTCACCTTCTACCGCAAGCCGACCGCGCCCGACTGGCAGCTCTCGCCGGAGGACTTCGACGCGGACGAGGTCGCTCACGCGCCGCTGCTCCTCGCGACCGGAACCGGGCTCGCGCAGTCGCCGAGCCGTGAGACGACGCTCGCAGCGCTGCGAGCGCACAGGGGAACGACGATCTTCGACCTCGACTGGCGGCCGAGCCTCTGGGACGACCCCCGTGCCTACCCGCCGCTCGCGGGGGAGGCCGCGGCCGCGGCCGACATCGTGATCGGCAACGAGGAGGAGGTGGACGCCGCTCGGATCGAGGCACCCACGCTCGTGCTGAAGCGCGGCGCGCGCGGCGCGACCGTCTTCGAGGACGGCCGGGAGACCGATGTGCCGGGCTTCCCGGTCGACGTCGTGAACGGCCTCGGCGCCGGCGATGCATTCGCCGCCGCACTCGGCCAGGCGCTGCTCGCCGGGCTGCCGCTCGTCGAGGGCGTGCGCCGAGGGACGGTCGCCGGCGCGCTCGTGGCGTCGCGCCTCGCCTGCTCGGAGGCGATGCCGCGGCTCGAGGAGCTCGAGGCGGTGCTCGCATGAGCGACCTGCTGCTGCGAGCCGGCGCCTGGGAGCAGGTCAGCCCGGAGTCGGCCGGGTGGAGGTTCCTGCACTTCGGCGTGCGCGGCGGCGCGTTCTCGTCCGAGACCGGCGACGCCGAGATCGCGCTCGTTCCGCTCGCCGGCGGCTGCCAGGTCGAGGCGGAGGGGGAGACCTGGGAACTGGGTGGCCGCGAGCACGTCTTCGCCGGGATGCCCTGGGCGCTCTACCTGCCGCGCGACACCCCGTACCGCGTCGAGACCGAGGGCGAGGTCGCGATCTGCCGCGCGCGCTGCGACACGCGCCGAGACCCCGTGCTGGTGCGCCCGGAGGACGTCGAGATCGAGGTGCGCGGCGCGGGCAACGCGACCCGGCAGATCAACCACATCGTGAAGCCGGAGTTCCCCGCCGAGCGGCTGCTCGTCGTCGAGGTGTTCACGCCGGCCGGCAACTGGTCGAGCTACCCGCCGCACAAGCACGATGAGGACAACGCTCCCGGCGAGGTGGTGCTCGAGGAGACCTACTATTTCCGGACGCGCGCGCCCGAAGCGTTCGCCGTGCAGCGGCTCTATAGCCCGCGTCACGGACTCGACGTGACGGAGACCGTGCGCGACGGCGACCTGATGCTCGTGCCGTACGGCTACCACACAACCGCGGCCGCGCACGGCTACGACCTCTATTACCTGAACGCGCTCGCCGGCGACACTCGTTCGATGGCGTCGGCCGACGATCCGGCTCTTCACTGGATTCGCGACGCGTGGGCCGACCTCGAGCCCGACCCGCGCGTGCCGCTCGTCAGGTGATACGCGTCGCCAGCGCGCCTGTCAGCTACGGCGCGTTCGAGCTCACCGTTGGAGTTCTGCCGAACGTGCCGGGACCTGAGCAGGTGCTCGACGAGATCGCGGCCGCCGGCTACGAGGGCACGGAGCTCGGTCCGCCCGGCTACCTCGGTGGAGGCGAGACGTTGCGTGAGCGGCTCCGACGCCGAGGGCTCCGGCTCGCCGGCGCCTTCGTCGAGCTTCGCTTCGGCGATGGTGACCTCGCCCCGCTCGAAGTCACGCTCGAACTGCTCGAGGGGTTCGACGCGCAACCGATCCTGTGCGACAAGGGGCCGCGTGACGGAGAAGTCGATCTCGGCGGTGTCGCGCACGCGGTGACGTTGGCGCGTGCCCGGGGGTTCGAACCGAGCTTTCACCATCACATGGGCACGCGCGTGCAGACGCCAGCTCAGATCGAGCGACTGCTCGAGGGCACGGACGTCGCGCTCCTCCTCGACAGCGGGCATCTCACCGCCGCTGGCGGCGACGCCGTGCAAGGCGCGCGCGACTGGCGCGACCGGCTCGCGCACGTGCACATCAAGGACGTCCGGCTCGGCGTGCTTGAGGCAGCGCCGACCTGGGAGGACGCCTGGCGCGCCGGGGCCTTCTGCGAGTTGGGCACGGGAGACGTCGATCTGCAGGGCTTCTTCGGGGAGCTCGACGGCTACTCCGGCTGGATTGTGGTCGAGCAGGATTGGGTGCCAGGCCCTGGAGCAGGCGGGGACGACGAGCTGGCGGCGCAGATCGAGGCGCAGGCGCGGAACCGGCGCTGGTTGGCCGAATCTGTTGGTCTCTGAGATGGATACGGCAGCCTCGGCCGAGTGCTGCGGTTGTTGCAGACCGCTCCGCGTGATCATCGCGCTGTACTTTCCTGAACCGAGCTGCTTCCCGAGCGCGGTCACGGAGCGGCCCTGTAACAGCGTTCCCGTGTACAGGATTCGCCCCTGACGTGGGGTTGTGGGAGCTGCATCCCAGCTTCGGAACCAGGAAGGCGACGTGCCGGACTCCTGCCGGTCGATGGTTGAGTGGTTCGTTCGGAATCCAGCGCTCCCGGCGTTCGGTGCGACCATAGCTCCGAACCGGCGGCCAGTTCTTCAGGCCCAGTAGGGTTCTGCGCGGTGGCCAACCCGAAGCAGGTGGCGATCATCGGTGCGGCGCTCGACCTTGGCTCGGGCCGGCGCGGCGTCGACATGGGGCCGTCCGCGATCCGCTACGCCGGGCTTGAGGAGCGGTTGCGCGGGATCGGGTTGCACTGCATCGACTGGGGCAACGTCGAGACGGCTGTGCCCGAGGCAACCGAGGAGCACGACTCCCGCGCGCGCTACCTGCCGGAGATCAAGGCGGCCTGTCTACGCGTCGCTCGCCTCGTCGCCCTCGCGCTCGAGGAGGGATCGACGCCGCTCGTCCTCGGCGGCGACCACTCCGTGGCGATGGGCACGCTCAGCGGTCTCGCCAGCCGGTCCGGCCCAGGTGGCGTCCTCTGGATCGACGCCCACGGCGACATCAATACGCCGGACGATTCGCCCTCCGGCAACGTGCACGGGATGCCGCTCGCGGCGGTGCTCGGGCTCGGCGGAGAACTGTTCGAGGACGGTTGGTCGTTCCCGGCGGTCGATCCCTCCCGAGTTGCGATGGTCGGTCTCCGTTCCCTCGACAGGCCCGAACGGGAACGGATCCGAGAGCTCGGCATCAAGGCATTCACGATGAGCGACGTCGATCGGATCGGGATCGAGCGGGCGGTCCGGGAGTCCCTCGCACACATCGCGGGCCCGGGCTTCGTGCACGTCTCGCTCGATCTCGACGCCCTCGACCCCGAGGTCGCGCCAGGTGTGGGAACGCCGGTTCGCGGTGGGCTCTCCTACCGTGAAGCGCACCTCGCGCTCGAGCTGGTTGCCGAGTCGGGCCTGGCGGGCTCGTTCGAGCTGGTGGAGGTCAACCCCATCCTCGACCGCGAGAACGCGACCGCGTTGCTGGCTGTCGAGCTGGCGGCCAGCGCGCTCGGGAAGACGATTCTCTAACGCGCCGCGGCGACGAGCGCGACGCCGGGCAGCACGTAGCCTTCGTCGGTGCGGTAGCGCTCGATCCGGTTGCGAGCTGCGTCGTCGATCTCAACCCGCGTCGCCTCGTCGAGCGACTCCAGCGTCTGCCGCAACGCGGCGCCGAGGCTCGTCACGAGGCGGCGGTACTCCTCCCAGCCGGCGAACGTGAACTCGAGGTCGACCTCGGCTACGGAGATGTCCGCGAAGCCCGCCGTGCGCGCGAGCGTTTCTATGCCCTCGGGATTGCCGAGCGCGAACTGACCCGGCTCGCCGGGTCGGGGAGGCTCGAGCAGTCCGCGCTCGATGAGCACCGGACCGTAGGCCGTCGCCCAGGGGTTGCGCTTGGCCGGCGCCCAGGTCGCAAAGGCGGAGCGTCCCTCTGGTCTCAAGACGCGGCGGGTCTCGCGCAGCGCGAGCGCAGAGTCCGGGACGAGCATGAGGCCGAAGCGGCAGACGACAGCGTCGAAGCTCGCGTCTGGCAGATCGAGCGCCTGCATGTCCAGCACTCGGTGCTCGACACCCGGGATCCGGCGGCGCGTGGCGGCTTCGACCATCGCCGGCGAAAGGTCGGTGGAGAGGATCCTGGCAACGCGGCTCGACAGCGCCTGCGCCATGTCGCCGGTGCCGCCGGCGAGATCGAGGACAGCGTCGCCCGGTCGCGGATCGAGCGCCGCGACGAGCGCGTCGGTAACCGGCGCGTTCACGGTCGCAACCGTCTCGCGCTCGGCCTCCCAGCCGGCCGCGGCAGCGTCCCACCGCTGCTGCGTCTCCTGTGTCGAATCTATGCGGTGACCCGTGCGAACTGAGGCAGGATGTCCCGGCCGTACGTCTCGAGCGTCTCCTCCTGTCCCTCGGTCATCAGGTAGATGTTGAACTGGTCGACACCGATCGACTCGAGCTCGCGCAGCTGCCCCGAGGCCTGCTCCGGGTTGCCGAGGACGCAGAAACGGTCACAGATCTCGTCGGTTACGAACTCGCCGTGCTTGGCGCCCACGCGCGAGTGCTCGTTGTAGTCGTAGAACTTCCGCGCCTCCACATAATCAGTCAACACCTTCGGCACGACCGAGCCATCCGTGCCGTAGCGGTCGATCAGGTCCTGGACGTGGTTCGAGACCATCGCCGGGAACCACCGCACCTGGTCGCGGGCGTTCCCGAGGTCGTTCGAGATGTGACTCGGCGCGCTCACGATGCACTTCAGCGCCGCCGGATCGCGACCCGCTTCCGCGGCGGCCTTGCGCGCCGTCTCCATGATCCACTGGATGATGTCCGGGTCGGCGAGCTGGATGATGACGCCGTCACCCTGACGCCCGGCGACCGCGAGCGCCTTGGGTCCGTAGCCGGCGACGTGCATCTCGATCTCCGGCAGCTCCGGGCGCACCCACTTGAGCTGCAGGTCCTTTTCGTTCCAGTGCACCTCCCTGCCGTTCATGAACGGCTTGATCATCCGGAGCGCTTCCTCGAAGTCCGCCACGCGCATCGGTTTGCGGCCGACGTACCGCACCGCGGAGTCGCCGCGCCCGACACCCATGATCATTCGCCCGTTCGAGATGTCCTGCAGGGTCGCGTACGCGCTCGCGAGCACCGTCGGGTCGCGTGTGGCGGGGTTCGTGACCATGTGACCCAGCTTGATCGTCGATGTCTGGTCGGCGAGGAGCGCCATCACGGGCATCGACTCCTGCCAGAGCACGTGCGAGTCGTAGGTCCAGCCGTACTCGAAGCCCTGCGCCTCGGCCAGCTTCGTCAGCTCGATCAGGCGCTGGTAGGGCGGGTCGGGCAGGACGGTGACGCCGAAGCTGAGCATGGAACCCCCGAGGCTCGTGGCAAGGAAAGGGGCATTCTCGCGCGAATCCGCTCGTGTGGCAACGTGGCCCTACTACCTCTTCGCGATCTCGGCGGGAGCGATGCTGCCGATCCAGTTCGGGATCAATTCTCAGCTCGCGAGCTGGGTGGCGAGCCCGCTCCGCGCGACGCTCGTCTCCTTCCTGGTCGGCGCTGCCGTCCTGCTCGTCGCCGTGCTCCTCTTCGCGCGCAATCTACCCGGCCCGGAGCAGATAGGCGGAGCACCGTGGTGGGTGTGGATCGGCGGTTGCTTCGGAGCCTTCTACGTTCTCGGCAGCGTCGTCACAGCGCCGAAGCTCGGCGCCGCTGCCCTGTTCGCATTCATCCTGGCCGGTCAGGCCGTGGCCTCCCTCGCCGTCGACCACTTCGGCTGGGTCGGCTTCGAGTCGGATCCGGTCACGCCCGGTCGGCTGGCCGGGCTGGCGCTCGTGGCCGCCGGCGTCGCGGCGGTCCGCTTCCTCTAGCGAGCAGCCCAGGCGAGCGTCTTCGTCGCCAGCCGATCGAGTGCCTGCACGGCCAGCTCGAGGTGCTCCGGCTTCGTGTCCTCGAGTTTCGTGTGCGAAAGGCCGCGGAGGCTCTGCACGAACAGCATCACGGTCGGTACGCCCGACCGCGAGACCTCCGCGGCGTCGTGCAGCGGGCCGCTCGGAAGGCGGTGCGACTCGCCCGCGACCTCGCGCACTGCCTCGTCCGCGAAGCCGACCAGCGTCTCGTCGAAAAGGATCGGCTCGATCTGCCAGATTCGCTCCCACTCGACCGCGAGCCTCTCCTCCTGCGCGAAGCGCTCGCAGGCCTCGCGCACCCCCTCCCACATCAGGGCAAGCTTCCCAGCGTCGAGGTGACGCATGTCGAGCAGTTGCTCGGCCGTCTCTACGACCGAGGTGACGATCCCGGGCGTGCAGGCGACGTCCCCCGAGGTAAGCACGGCGCCGTCACCGACACGTTCGGCGATCTTCCGCAGCTCGAGCGCGAGCTTGGCCGCGCCTGCGAGTGCATCGCGCCGCTGATCCATCGGTGTCGAGCCGGCATGGGCCGCCTGCCCGCGCCACGTGATGCGGTGGCGCTCGACGCCGAACGTCCCCAGGACTGCGCCGAGCGGCAGTCCCAGCGACTCGAGCACTGGCCCCTGCTCGATGTGGAGCTCCAGGTACGCGGCGGCGTTCGCTAGCTGCGAGTGCGCTTCGAGAGCCCGGTCGAGCTCGACTCCGTGCTCGCGTAAGGCGTCCGGCAGCGCGACGCCTTCGCGGTCGGAGAGCTTCCTGAGCTCATTCTGGTCGGCCATCGACCCGGCTGCGGCGGAGGAGCCGAAGAGCGAGCGCCCGAAGCGTGCGCCCTCTTCGTCGGCCCAGTTCACGAGCCGCACCGTCGTCGTCGGCGAGCCTTCGGCGGCGATCCTGCGCAAGACCTCGGCGGCTGCGACGACGTTGAGGCAGCCGTCGAGCCAGCCGCCGTTCGGCACCGAGTCGATGTGGCCCCCCATCAGTACGGCGCGCTCGGAAGCCCCGGAAAGCGTCCACCACTGGTTGCCCGCCTCGTCGACCTCGTAGTCGAGCGGCAGCTCCGCGAGCCTGGCGGCGAGCCACTCTTTCGCCTGCGTCCAGACCGGTGTCCAGGCCACGCGCTGGGCGCCGTTCTCGTTGCCGGTCAGCTGGCGCAGTTCGCGCAACTCGGCGACGGTCCTCGCTGGGTCGAGCGGCACGGCGGCAGCATAGAGTGCGGCGGGCTGCTGCTCGGAGGACGGTTCGCGTCCGTCGCGCCGAAGCCGATCGGACGAAGGGCGTCGGGTCGCCACCAAGACCAGTCCCCAGCGGCCGAGTCCGATGCGCGCGCGCGCTCAGATGCGCGCGCGCTCAGGGACAGTCCCCTGGGCGTCGGCGCGCGCTGCGGACACGGCATTCGCAGCCCGATCGCTTAGGCTTCAGCTCGAAGTTGGTCGAGCCCGATCGCTCCGGCGATCTGCAGGCGGACATTTTGGGCGGGAGCCGGGCTCCGCGCAGCTCGTTTGAGGACTGGCGGCACCTGGCGCCACGCGTTCCATCCCTTTCCAAAGCCAGCACTGTCGTGTTACAGATGGGCACGTGCAGGCGGAGGTCCTCGTAGAACCCTCCCTGCGCGCTCCAGAGGGGCGCGCGTGGCCGCGCGACCTGCTGAAGCGCGTCGGCCTGACACTGGTCGTTCTCGGGGCGCTCTGGGCGTTCTGGGAGGGGTATCGCGCTCTCTGGATGGCGACCGGCTGGACGCGGCCGTTCGTCGTCGACAACCTGACGATGCCGCCGGCGGCAGACATCGTCAGCCGCCTCTGGGAGCCGCTGGCTGTGGGGCAGCCGCCACTGATCCGGGATCTACTGGACAAGAGCGCCTTCACGATGCGCGAGGCCCTCGCCGGCTTCATCCTCGGCGCGCTCATCGGCTTTGCGATCGGAGTCGTCCTGCATCACTCACGTCTGCTTCGGCGCGGGTTCCTCCCGTATGTCGTCGCCTCGCAGACGGTGCCGATCCTCGCGATTGCTCCCATGGTGGTGATCTGGCTCGGCGGCAAGGGCCTGCCCGTCTGGATGCCCGTCGCCGTGATCGCCGCCTACCTGACCTTCTTCCCGGTCACGATCAACACGATCCGAGGGCTCGACGCCGCCGAGCCGCGCGCGCTCGAGCTGATGCGCTCCTACGCCGCCTCTTCGTGGGACGTGCTCTGGAAGGTGAAGTTCCCGGCGTCGTTGCCGTACGTGTTCGCGGCCCTGAAGATCTCAGCGACGGCGAGCGTCGTCGGCGCCATCATCGGCGAGTTGCCGTCCTCTATCCAGGATGGGCTCGGCGGCGCGATCCTCAACTTCAACCAGTACTACTCGCTCGATCCTGCCGCCCTCTGGGCGACGAACCTCGTGGCCGCCGCGCTCGGCATCGCCTTCTTCGGCGCGGTGGTTCTCGCCGAGCGCCTCGTCGTCCGCGCCGCACCGGAGAACGTCGCATGAGCGGCGTAGGCTCGACGGAGCCGGCGGGAGTCAGCGGCGTAGGCTCGACGGAGGCGCAGGAGAGCGCCGCCGCTGTGACGATCTCGGGTCTCGAGAAGACCTTCGCAAAGGGCGGCACGACCGCCCTCGTCGACATCGAGCTAGAGCTGCGGCCGGGCGAGTTCGTCTCGCTGATCGGTCCTTCCGGCTGCGGCAAGTCGACGCTGCTGCGGATCATCGGCGATCTTGTCGAGCCGACCCGCGGCACGGTGCACGTTGGCGGCAAGACGGCGCACCAAGCGCGGCTCGACCGCGACTACGGGATGGTGTTCCAGGAAGCCGTGCTCTACGACTGGCGCACCGTGGCGAAGAACATCACGCTGCCGCTCGAGCTCGCGGGTTGGAGCCGAGCTCGGCGGGTCGAGCGGACGAAGGAGATGGTCGACCTCGTCGAGCTCTCCGGCTTCGAAAGCCATCATCCGTGGCAGCTGTCGGGCGGGATGCAGATGCGCGTGGCGATCGCGCGGGCGCTTTCGTTCGACCCGAAGCTCCTCCTGATGGACGAGCCGTTCGGCGCGCTCGACGAGATGACGCGCGAGCGCCTCAATCTCGAGCTCCTCCGGATCTGGGAAGCGAGCCGATCGACCGTCGTCTTCGTCACGCACTCGATAACGGAGGCCGTCTTCCTCTCCACGCGCGTCGTCGTGATGAGCCCCCGCCCGGGACGCATCGCGGCGGTGGTCGACGTCGACCTGCCGCAGCCGCGAACAGCGGACACGCGGGAGGAGCCGCGCTTCTTCGAGCTCGCCACCGCGCTGCGTGAGCTCCTGCGCGGCCGGACTGCGGAGGGCGTGCATTGAGCAGCGTCGTCGTCAGGGACCCAGGACGCTCGCTCGCCCGCGGTTTCGGCCGCGGCGTCCGCGACTGGATCCCGGCGGTGGTGGTGCTCGTGGCCACACTCGTCGGCTGGGAGTTGGCGATCGACGCCTTCGACATCCAGCGCTTCCTGCTCCCGAAGCCGTCCGCGATCGCGGATCGGTTCTGGGCTGAGCGCGAGACGCTCTGGGCGGCCGGTTGGTTCACGTTCCAGGAGGCGCTCTGGGGGTTCGCGCTCGGGTGCTCGGTCGCGATCGCCGCGGCGCTCCTGCTCGCACGGTTTCGCCCGCTCGGGACGGCGCTGATGCCGTACTTCATTGCGGCGAACGCCGTCCCGATCATCGCCTTCGCGCCGATAGCCGTCGCCTGGTTCGGGATCGACAAGGGCTCGAAGATCGCAATCTCGGCGGTGCTCTGCTTCTTTCCCGTGCTGGTGAACACGCTGAAGGGGCTCACCTCGGTGAAGCCGTCGTCGATCGAGCTGATGCGCTCCTACGCGGCTGGCAACGTCCAGATCTTCAGGCGCGTGCGAATCCCGGCGTCGCTGCCGTATCTGTTCTCGTCGCTGAAGGTGGCGAGCGTGCTCGCGATGATCGGGGCGATCGTCGGCGAGTACTTCGGCGGCTCGCTCACCTCGCTCGGGATCCAGATCAAGAGCGCGGCGGCACTCTTCAACTTCGAGACTGCCTGGGCGGCGATCCTCGTCGCCTGCATCCTCGGCATCTCTTTCTACCTCGCGATCGCGCTCGTCGAGCGGCTCGCGATGCGTTGGCACCCATCTGCGCGGGGAGCGCAGTCATGATCCGCCCGGATCGAACCGGCAGGGTCGAATCGACAAGGAGGACTGGATGAAGACACGCAGGATCACAACGCTCGCTGCCGCCGTGGCGGGCGTCGTCTCGCTGATGGTGGCCGGCGGTGCCGCGGCTCGAACGGACGTGGCGGCTGCGCCTGCCGGAGGCGCGACAAAGGTGACGCTCCAGCTGAAGTGGGTCACGCAGGCGCAGTTCGCCGGCTTCTACGCCGCGAAGGCCAAGGGCTACTACAGCCAGGCCGGGCTCGACGTCAACATCAAGTCCGGCGGGCCCGACATCACCCCCGAGCAGGTCGTCGCCTCGGGTCAGGCCGAGTTCGGCATCGACTGGTTGCCGAGCCTGCTCTCGTCGCGCGACAAAGGCAGCGATCTCGTCAACATCGCCCAGGTCTATGCGCGGTCGGGCATGACGGAGCTGACGTGGAAGGACACGGGGATCAACACGATCGCGAAGATGCGCGGCAAGAAGGTCGGCAACTGGCTCTTCGGCAACGAGTTCGAGCTCTTCGCGGCGCTCGTGAAGAACGGCATGGACCCAACCAAGAACAAGGGCGTCACGATCGTCCAGCAGCCGTTCGACATGAACCTCTTCCTGCAACGGAAGATCGACGCCGCCTCGGCGATGACCTACAACGAGCTCGCCCAGGTGCTGGAGACGAAGAACCCGAAGACGGACAAGCTCTACCAGCTGAAGGACCTGAACGTGATCAAGATGGAGGACGTTGGCACGGGCATGCTCGAGGACGGAGTCTTCGTCCGTGGCGACTGGATCGAGGACAGGGGAAACCAGGCGACCGCGAGGAAGTTCCTGGAAGCCTCGTTCAGGGGCTGGGCCTACTGCCGGGACCATCTCGCGGAGTGCACCTCGATCGTGCTGAAGAACTCGCCGATTCTCGGCAAGGGCCACCAGACCTGGCAGATGAACGAGGTCAACGCCCTCATCTGGCCGGCCAAGCAGGGCATCGGCGTCATGAACCAGAAGGCGTTCACGCGCACCGCCTCGATCTCCAGGCAGTTCGGCGTGATCAAGAAGCTCCCGAGTGGCGCGTTCCGCTCCGATCTCGCCAAGGCGGCCGTCAAGGCGCTGAAGGCAAAGGGCGTCGACACTGTGGGCGCGAAATGGAAGAAGGCGACCGTGAAGGTGACGGCCGGCGGCAAGTAGAGGACGTCAACCCGAAGGGAGATCCGCATGTCCGTACTCATCAAGGGTGGTCGCGTGGTCACGGCGGGCGACGACTTCGTCGCCGACATCCTGGTCGAAGGCGAGCGGATCTCCCTGATCGGCACGAATCTGGGTGCTACAGGCCTCGACGTGCCCGCAGACACCGTGATCGACGCGTCCGGGCGCCTCGTGCTCCCGGGCGCGGTCGATCCCCACACCCACCTGGACATGCCGTTCGGAGGCACGACTACGGCCGATGATGTCGAATCCGGTCAGCGGGCCGCAGCCCGGGGCGGCACGACGACTCACGTCGACTTCTGCATTCAGGCCCCCGGGTCGAGCTTCGCCGACTCCCTCACCGCCTGGAAGGCGAAGGCGGAGAGCAAGCAGGTGATCGACATGGGCTACCACATCGCGGTCACCGACCTACGGGAGGGCGGCTCGCTCGAGGAGCTCGCGTCGCTTCCGGACGAGGGCATCACCTCCTACAAGCTCTTCATGGCCTACAAGGGCGCGCTGATGGTCGACGACGAGACGCTCTTCAGGACGATGGAGGTCGCCGCCGAGACCGGCGCGCTCGTGATGGTGCACGCGGAGAACGGCGACGCGATCGACGTGCTCGTCAAGAAGGCCCTCGCGGCGGGTCACACGGAGCCGATGTGGCATGCGCGGACACGGCCACCCGAGACGGAGGGGGAGGCGACGAATCGCGCGATCCAGCTCGCCCGCGTCGCCGGATGTGCGCTGTACGTCGTTCACGTCTCCTGCCGCGAGGCGGTCGAGCCGATCCTGATCGCGCGCGAGAAGGGCTGGGACGTCTGGGGCGAGACGTGCACGCAGTACTTCTTCGTCGACGAGTCGTTCCTCGAGCTGCCCGACTTCGAGGGCGCGAAGTACGTCTACACCCCGCCGCCGCGCGACAAGGCGAATCAGGACGTGCTCTGGGATGCCGTGCGTCGCGACACCCTGAGCGCGATCTCGACGGACCACTGCGCCTTTCTCTGGGACGGCCAGAAGACGATGGGCCGCGACGACTTCTCGAAGATTCCGAACGGCGGCCCGGGACTCGAGAACCGGCTGCACATGATCCACAACTTCGGCGTGCGCGAGGGGCGGATCGGTCTCAATCGGATGGTCGAGTTGCTGTGCACGAACCCCGCCAAGCTGTTCGGCCTCTACCCGCGCAAGGGCACGATTGCTGTCGGCTCCGACGCCGACCTCGTCGTCTTCGACCCCGAGAAGAGGCACACGATCACGGCGGCCGGCCAGCAATCGAGGTCGGACTACAACCTGTACGAGGGGACGCAGGTCGTCGGAGACGTCGAGACCGTGCTCCTGCGCGGGAACGTGATCGTCGAGGGCGGAGAGGTCGTTGGCAGCCCCGGCGTCGGCCAGTTCGTCAAGCGGGCCCGCTTCGGCGAGAAACTGCCCAGCAGCGTCTCCGTCGGCTAGCGCCGCGAAAGCGGTAACCCGCGAGGACTCCCACGAGCCAGCGGCGAGCAGGAAAAGCGCGAGAAACCATCCGAGTCGTTTCTCGCACTCGGCGTTCGGATCGCAGATGGCGAAGGCCTCGAAAGTAGGCTTCGCTAGTGCCGCGACGCCGTATCCGTCTCACCCCGCCCGACGCCGCTGACATCGCGGCCGCTTTCGCCGACCTCCGCGAGAGCCTCGGCGTCTCGATCGCATTCTCAGCGGAGGTCCTCGCCGACGTCGAGGGCTCGATTCGCTCTCCGCGTCTGCCGGAGGCCGACGAGACCTCGATCCCCTTCGTCACCCTCGACCCGCCGGAGTCGCTGGACCTCGACCAGGCACTGCACCTCGAGCGTTGCGAGCGGGGCTACCTCGTGCGCTACGCGATCGCGGATGTCGCGGCGTTCGTGACCTCAGGGAGCCCGATGGACCTGGAGGCGAACGAACGGGGGCAGACGCTCTATGCGCCGGACGGCAACGCTCGCCTCTACCCGCCGCAGCTCTCCGAGGGAGCTGCGAGCCTTCTTCCCGGGGAGACGCGCCCCGCCCTCGTCTGGACGATGACCGTCGACGGGACGGGAGAGGGAGTCGAGGTCGACGTTCGTCGTGCACTCGTCCGCAGCCGGCAAAAGCTCGACTACGAGGGGGTCCAGCGCTCCCTCGACGACGGAAGCGCGAGCGAGTCGCTCGGACTCCTGCGCGAGCTCGGGTTGCTCCGCCAGGAGCGCGAGGCGCGCCGCGGCGGGATCAGCCTGCCGATCCCGGAGCAGGAGGTCGAGCAGGGGCCGGATGGCTACGAGCTCTCGTTCCGCGCACCGCTCCCCGTCGAGGGCTGGAACGCCCAGATCTCGCTGATGACGGGCCAGGCCGCGGCTGAGCTGATGCTGTCCGCGCACGTCGGCGTCCTCCGCACGCTGCCGACCTCCGAGCCCCGTGCCCTTGGCCGACTGCGACGGATCGCCAAGGCGCTCGACGTCCTCTGGGAAGACGGTGTCGCGTTTCCCGCGTTCATCCGCGGGCTCGACCCGAACGTGCCCGCGCACGCAGCGGTGCTCTCGGAGTCGACCGTCCTGCTCCGCGGCTCCGGCTACGCCGCCTTCGACGACGAGGTGCCCACGAATGTGGCCCACGCCGGCGTCGGAGCCGAGTACGCACACACGACCGCGCCGATCCGCCGCCTCGTCGACCGCTACGTGGGTGAGGTCTGCGTCGCCGTGTCTGCCGGCAAGGACGTGCCGGAGTGGGCGCGCGTCGCCCTCCCGGGGCTACCGGCGACGATGGCAGGGTCGAATCGGCGGGCACAGCAGTACGAGGCCGGGATCATCTCCGCCGTCGAGGCGGCGATCCTCGAGCGCAGCGTGGGCCAGGTCTTCGAGGCTGTCGTCGTCGATGTCGACGAGTGCGACGACGCCGGCATCGTGCAGCTCAGGGAGCCTGCCGTGACCGCCCGCTGCCGCGGCAAGAACCTCCCGCTGGGGCAGCGCGTCGATGTGCGCCTCGAGCTCGCCGACGTCGTGAAGCGGCAGGTCCGGTTTGTCCTCGTTCGCTGAGGGGTCGACTCGGGTGCGTGCACTACCCCATCGTGCCTGCATGCTGCCGCCCCAAGTGGCTCAACCACGCGCCGTGGAGTGCGACGTGCGGGTCTGACCCCCTCGGTGGGCGGCGGCGTTCGCTTGCCGCGCGAGAGCCTTCGGGGTCGGCTTCGCGACGGATGCCGGGTGCACGTGCACCGTTGGAGCCGGCTGCTCCGGCTTGGCCGCCCACGCGGCGAACGGCACGGCAGCGCAGAGCGCGAGTACGAGCGAGATGGTGAGTGTGCGACGCAAGTCGTTCGATCAGGTCGCCGGCGACGGCTTCCAGGAGCCAGAGCTCAGCACGCGAGGGGACGACCGATACGACGTCGAGCAGCCGACGAGCGGCAGGCTCGAGCGTCTTCGCTCGTGCGAGCACTGCGTCGCGCATGGTCTCCGGAAGCGAGCTCTCGGCCGCGGCCAAGATCTCGGTGACGTAGAAGGCGTTGCCACACGTGAGGCGATGGATCGCTCTCCCATCTGCGCCATGCGGTTCGGCGAGCTTGCGCACTGCGTCGAATGAGAGTCGCGGCACCGAGATCCGCGAGACCGCGGCTGCAGACGCAAGCTCGCCGAGGACGATCCGGAGCGGGTGCTTGCTGTCGACCTCGTCGTCGCGGTAGGTGGCGAGAACGATTGCCGCGGTTCCATCGATCCTGCGACCGAGCGCGCGAAGGACGTCGAGCGTCGCCCCGTCGGCCCAGTGCGCGTCCTCCAGCACGAGCAGTGGCGTCCGTTCGAGCTCGCGGAGGGAGCGCCACGGCGACTTGCCGGGGCTCGCCTCCGATGTCGACGCCGACGTCGAGGAAGGGGCCGAATGGGGTGGGCGTCGCAAGGTTCTCGCATGAGCCGTGGAGTGCGGGCTTGGCCGCTGTGAATGCGCGGACGAGCGAGATCTTGCCGACGCCCGCCTCGCCACCGACGAAGAGCAGCCGTCCACCCTCGACCCGAGTCGCCTCGAGCTGCGCGAGCAGATCGTCCCGCTCGAGCAGCTCGGTCATGGCGGTGCTCTCCTAGCGCGTCTGGGGGAAGCCGAGATCGACCTTTGACGTCGCCGGATCCGGCCAGCGCGACGTGACGACCTTGCCGCGGGTGTAGAAGTTGATTCCCTCTGGCCCGTAGATGTGGGTGTCGCCGAAGAGCGAGGCCTTCCAGCCGCCGAACGAGTAGTAGGCGACCGGCACCGGGATCGGGACGTTGATCCCGACCATCCCCGCCTCGACCTCGAACTGGAACCGGCGGGCGACCCCGCCGTCGCGGGTGAAGATCGCGGTGCCGTTGCCGTAGGGGTTGTCGTTCACGAGCTTGAGCGCCTCGTCGTAGGTGCCGACGCGCGTGACGCCGAGCACGGGACCGAAGATCTCGTCCCGGTAGGCGTCCATCTCGGGTGTGACGTCGTCGAGCAGCGAGACGCCGAGGAAGAAACCGTCGCCGTCAGGCGCCGTCTCGCGGCCGTCGGCGACCACCGTCGCGCCCTGTTCCCGCGCTCCGTCGATGTAGCCCGCCACCTTGTCGCGGTGCTCCCGCGTCACGAGCGGCCCCATCTCCACGTCGGCGTCGAGCCCGTTGCCGACCTTGATCTTCGGCAGCCGCTGCCTGATCGCCTCGACGAGCGCGTCTCCCGCATCGCCGACCGCAACGACCTGGGAGATCGCCATGCAGCGCTCGCCGGCCGAGCCGTACGCCGCGCTGACCGCGGCATCCGCCGCCATCTCGATGTCGGCGTCCGGAAGCACGACCATGTGGTTCTTCGCGCCGCCGAGCGCCTGCACCCGCTTGCCGTGCTTCGTCCCCGTCTCGTAGATGTACCGTGCGATCGGCGTCGAGCCGACGAAGCTGACCGCGGCGATGCCCGGGTGCTCCAGGATCGCGTTGACCGCCACCTTGTCGCCGTGGACGACGTTGAAGACGCCGTCGGGCACGCCGGCCTCCTGCAAGAGCTCGGCCGCCCAGATCGAGGCCGATGGATCCTTTTCGGACGGCTTCAGGACGAACGTGTTCCCGCAGGCCAGTGCGGGCGCCCACATCCACATGGGCACCATCGCGGGGAAGTTGAACGGTGTGATCCCCGCCACGACGCCGAGCGGCTGTCGGATCGAGTAGACGTCGACACCTGTCGAGGCCTGCTCGCTCATGCCGCCCTTCAGCAGATGCGGGATGCCGCAGGCGAACTCGATCACCTCCAGGCCGCGGGTGACCTCGCCCATCGCGTCCGAGAGCACCTTGCCGTGCTCGGCGGTCAGGATCCGCGCGACCTCCTCGCGGCGCGCATGCACCAGCTCCCGGATGCGGAACATGATCTCGGCGCGCTTCGCAAGCGAGGTGGCGCGCCAGGCGGGGAACGCCGCCCGCGCAGCCTGGACCGCCGCATCGACCTCCTCGACCGTCGCGAAGTCGACCGCACCCGTCTCCTCCCCGGTCGCCGGGTTGTAGACGGGGCCGCGGCGGCCGGACTCGCCGGCGGTCGTGCGCCCGCCGATCCAGTGGCTGATGCGCTGCGTCTTCGCGCTCGGCTGCGCGGGTGCTGATGCGAGCTCGGTCATCCGGAGTACCTCCTGAAGGTGGTCACGAGCAGCGTATCGCTCATCAAGTCATCACAGCTACACGCGATCATGCGGGACGTGCTCCGCCTGCTCTTCGTCGTCGCTCTGCTCGCCCTCGCGGGCTGTGGCGGCTCTGATCCTCCGCCGGAGTGGGTCGGCCCCGGGGAGCTCCGGCCGCGGGAAGGCGCACTCGAGGTCGACGCCTTTCGCCGGCATGCGCAGGCCGTGGACGAGGAGTGGGAGCGGGATCCGGCAGCGCTGGCGCGGGAATATTTGGGCGACGACGAGGGCGAGACCTCGGTCGAAGGAAGGCAGGTCACGGTGCTGCGCGACGGTCTCGAGGACGACTCGATCAGGGCCGAGCGCTGGGTGCTCGAGCTGGAGCGGCAGGGCGATGGCTGGGAGCTCGTCGCGGCTCGCTGGGAGCAGCGCTGCCATGTCCGGCGCGGCCACCAGGGGTTCAGCCCGGAGCTTTGCCTCTAGGCTTCCGGTTTCAGAGGCAGACGACGACCTTGCCCCGTCTGTCCCAGGCCCCCTCGAGTTCTTCCAGGGTGACCCGCTCGATGTCCAGCCGGATCTCGCCTGCGAGCCCGTGACCGACGAGACGGACGTAGTGCTCGGCGAGCGTCTCCGGCGACACCGCGAAGTTGGAGTAGCCGTAGAGCTCGAGCTGCTTGCCGCGGACGGCCGCCGACGGCACGGTTGCCGTCGGGCCGGCGGATTGACCGAGTTGGACGATCCGCGCGCCGGGTGCCGCGGCGGCGAGCGCCCGCTCCAGCGGCTCCCCGCAGAGCGGGTCGAAGACGTAGGTGGGCTCGCCGAGATCGCCGTCGAGCGTGACCGCCTCGTCGGCGCCGAGGGACAGGGCCCGTTCGAGCAGCTCCGGATCGCGTCCCGCGGCGACGATGTGCGCCGCGCCGAGCAGCCGCGCCGCCTGCAGCGCGACCTGACCGGCGGTCCCGGTCGCACCGAGGACGAGCACGCGGTCGTCGGCCCGGACGGGCACCCGCCACGCGACCGGCATCCAGCCGGCGAGGCCTGCGATGCCGAGTGCCGCGGCCAGCGCCGGGTCGGCGCTCCCCGGCACCTCAGCGACGACCGCTCCCGGCAGCGCCCGCTCAGCCATCGCTCCGTCGCGGGTGAGGCCGAGCCCACCGCCGAACGTCCACACGATGCGGCCGCCCGCCTCACGGCCGACGCACTCGCAGCCGGGCACGAACGGCAGCGGGGGGTGGCCGCCGTAGAACTTTCCGGCCGCTACCGCGAGGTCGATCGGGTTCAACGCGGCCGCGAGCACCTCGAGGGCCAGGCCGTCCGGCTCGGACGCCTCGCCCACCTGCGGCGGGCGCCCGAGCTCGGTTATCTGCGCGGCTCGCACCTACGCGGTCACACCTTCCCGAGATCGCGCCACTTCTGGAAGATCTCCCGGATCTGGCGGTCGTAGGTGCGCGCGGCGTCGTCCGGCGTCCGCTTGCCCTGGGCCACCTCCGCGAACATCTGCGGGATCAGGAACTTGTTGAACATCTCGTCGATCCCCGCGTTTGACGTGCCGGGGTAGCCGACGTTCTTCGTGTACTTCTCGGCGATCTCGCCGAGCACCTTGTACTTGGCGGCCGGCTTCGCCACCGGGTCGCGCTCGAGTCGCCTGGTGATGTTCGAGACGGAGTTCGGCCACGACGGGAAGTTGTAGAACTTCGAGTTCTCGAACGCCCCGATGTACTTCGTCTCCAGATCGGCGAGGAACTTCTTCGCCAGCCGCTTGTTCTTCGCGAATTTCCAGATCACGTAGCAGCCCATCACGTGCTCGAGCCCGATCCTGCCGTTCGGTCCCGCCGGGATCGGGAGCAGCTCGATCTTGGCGGCGAGATCGGGATTGACGAGCTCTGCGGTACGCGTGATCGAGATGGCGTTCATCGCGAACGAGAGCCGCCCCGCGACCATGGCCTGGTTGTTCGAGGCGGGCGTCCAGGCGAAGATCTCGTTCGACATTCCCTGCTCGTAGAGCGCCTTGGCGAACTTCAGCGCCTCGCGCGTGCCCTTCGAGTCGAGGACCACCCGGTTCTTGTCGTTCTGGATGAACCCGCCGAAGCACATCATCAACGCCATCAACGCCATGTTCGAGTCGAGCTCGTTTGACATGCCGATGCCGACGGGGTTCCCCATCGCCTTCAGCTTCGGGGCGGCCCGGAGCACGTTGTCCCAGCTCGTCGGCTTGATTCCGACCTCGCCCCACAGGTCGGTACGGTAGTTCGCCGGGTCGGGCACGTAATTGTCGGAGAAGGCGAAGTACTTCTTCGTTCTCGGGTTGTAAGTGCTGCGGAAGGCGAGATCGCCGATCTTGCCGCGCCTACGGGTGACGGCCTGGACGATCTCCTTGTGGTCGATCACCTGGTCCTCGTAGGCCGCCGGCGGCGAGAGGAAGAAGAAGAGGTCGTGGCCGCTCTGGGCCGCGACCTCAGCCGCCGCCCGGGCCGGGATGTCGTTGACGTTGATGTGGTCGACGATGACCTCGGTGTCGTTCGCCGCGCCCCACCGCTTGACATACACGTTGTCGAACCACTTGTCGTATGCGGGGACGAAGTGACTCCATTGGACGATCCGGAGCGTCTCCTTCAGCTCCCGGCCGGTGTACTTCGGAGCGCCCGCGACAGCGGTCTTCGCTCCCATGCCGGCCGTCGCGATCGCCGCGATGCCGACACCGGCGCGGCGGATCAGCTCCCGCCTCGTTGTTTCGATCTCGACGTCCTCCTCGGGCGTCGACTCGTGAACGTCGTTCACGTCGGTCACAACTCCCTCCTTTCTCCTAGCGGAACGCTCCGCCGGTGAATCCGGCGATGAAGCGGTCGAGGAACGTGTTGTAGAGCAGGGCAAGCGGGATCGAGGGGATGAGCGTCGCCGCCATCAGTGCGCCCCAGAAGAAGACGTCGCCCCGGATCAGCTCCGTGTAGATCCCGGTCGAGATCGTCTTCGAGGAGGACTGGGTGATGAACGCGAGCGCGTAGACGAACTCGTTCACGCAGAGCGAGAACGAGAAGATCACGACGGTCAGGATCCCTGGGAGCGAGATCGGAAAGACCACGTGAAGCAGCGATCGGATCCGAGACGCACCGTCGACGAGCGCGGCGTCCTCGAGCTCGCGCGGAATCGTCTTGAAGAAGCCCATCAGGAGCCAGGTCGCGAACGGGATCGTGAACGACGGGTAGACGAGTACGAGCGCCCACAGGCTGTCCTGCAGCCCGAGCTCGGCGATCAACCGCGAGAGCGGCAGGAAGAGGAGCGTCGGCGGCACGAGATAGACGAGGAAGATGCCGACCCCCAGGCTCTGTCCCCAGCGGCCGGAGAGGCGGGCGAGCGCGTAGCCGGCCGGCAGCGCAATCGCGAGCGTGATCAGGACGACGACCGCGCCGACGAGCGCCGTGTTCCCGAGCCAACGGAGGTAGTCCGTCTGCTCGAAGAGGAACCGGACGTTGTCGAGCGTCGGCGAGCCCTGCGCGAAGCCGAAGGGATTGTTCTCGGTGTTGTAGAGATCGCCGTCGGTCTTGAGCGCAGTCCAGAGCATCCAGTAGAACGGGAATGCGAGTACGAGCGCGAACGGCCCGACCACCGCGTACGTGAGTACACTCTCGCGCCTGCGTCGCGTCGGCATCACGTCACCTCGACCCTGCGCGCGAAGAGCAGCATCAGCACCGTCACGAGGGCGAGCACCGGCAGCAGGTAAAGCGCGATCGCCGCGCCCGGCCCGAGCGAGCCGGAGTTGATCCCCGTCTGGAACGCCCACATCGGCAGCATCTGCGTCGAGTTGAACGGCCCGCCGCGCGTCAGGATGTAGACGACTGCCATGTCGGTCGCGGTGAAGACGATCCCGAAGAGCACCGCGATCGTGGCGATCGGCAACTGCAACGGGAGCGTCACGAACCAGAGCTTCTTGAGCCCGGTCGCGCCGTCAACCCGAGCTGCGTCGTTGACCTCGTTCGGGATCGAGGCCAGGCCGGCGATCATGATCACCGTTGCGAACGGGAGCAGCCGCCACGCATGCACCGTCGTAATCGCGGCGAGGGCGAGCGTCGGGTCGCCGAGCCATTGCGGTGGGTTGAAGGCATCGACGAGGCTCAGGCTCCTCAGCACCCAGTTCACGACGGAGAACAGCGAGTCGAAGATCCAGAGGAAGCCGATCGTGGACAGCGCGACCGGCGCGGCCCAGGGCAGCAGGATCAGGAAGCGCAGGATCCACTTGCCGCGGAACGGGCGGATCAAGAAGTGGGCGAGAACCGAGGCGCCCACGACGACGATCAGGTTCGCGATGAGGGTGAAGACGATCGTGTTCTTGAACGCGGTGCGGAAGTTCGGGTCGCTCCACTGGCTCGTGAAGTTGTCCAGCCCGACGAAGTCGCCCGAGAGCGACCCCGCGGTCGCATTCGTCAGGCTCAGATAGACCGACAGCCCGAGCGGCGCGCCGACGAGCAGGGCGATGAAGATGATCGCCGGTGAGATCAGCGCCGGTCCGAGGAAGCGCCGCTGCTCGAGCAGGTCCCGCCTGCGTTTCTTCCCCGGATGTCGGGCCAGGACCTCCACGGGGTCGATCTAACCACATTCTGTTTTGAAAGACACAAAGTTACGGTGTGGAATCGAGGGAGGCGACAGAGTAGGCTTCGCACCCGGTGGCTGAGATCACGCTCGACCGGCTCGCAAAGGTCTACCCCGACGGCACACGGGCGGTCGTCGGTCTCGACATGGAGATCGCCGACGGCGAGTTCGTCGTCTTCGTCGGCCCGTCCGGCTGCGGCAAGACCTCGGCCCTTCGAATGATCGCCGGGCTCGAGGAGATCACGGAGGGCACGGTCACGATCGGTGGTGAGGTGGTCAACGATTTACCCCCGAAGAACCGCGACGTCGCCATGATCTTCCAGAACTACGCGCTCTACCCGCACATGTCGGCCTTCGACAACATGGCCTTCGCGCTGAAGATGCGCCGTGTGCCGAAGGGCGAGATCGCACGGAGGGTAGCCGGCGCGGCGAAGGTTCTCGGGCTCGCGGACGTGCTGAAGAAGCGGCCGCGCACGCTCTCGGGCGGTCAGCGTCAGAGGGTCGCGATGGGCCGTGCGATCGTCCGGGAGCCCCAGGCCTTCCTGATGGACGAGCCACTGTCGAACCTCGACGCGAAGCTCCGGGTCCAGATGCGGGCCGAGATTGCGCGGATCCAGCGCTCGCTCGCAACGACGACGATCTACGTCACGCACGATCAGAGCGAGGCGATGACGCTCGGCGATCGCGTTGCCGTGATGCGCAAGGGCGAGCTGCAGCAGCTCGACTCGCCCCAACGCCTCTACCGCAATCCGGTCAACCTCTTCGTCGCCGAGTTCATCGGCTCACCTGCCATGAATCTCGTCGAGGCCAGGATCGAGAGCGGGCTCGCCCGCTTCGGCGAGTACGTATTGCCCGTCGACGGCCGCTCGGGACTCGCCGCCTACGAGGGGCGCACGGTCGCACTCGGGATCCGGCCGGAGGACTTCGAGGACGCCGCGCTCTCGGCCGCTCCCCCGCCGGGCAAGCTCGCGGTCACGGTCGATCTCCGGGAGGACATGGGTGCAGAGATCTTCCTCCATTTCTCGATCGACGCTCCGCACGTCGCGACCGAGGACGTCAAGGACGCGGTCGAGGCCGACGAGGCGGTGGCTGCCCTGGAGGAGCGCGCTGGACGGCTGGGCACGCCGTTCGTCGCCCGCGTCGACCGCGAGTCGAAAGTCCGGGAAGGCGACCGGGTCGTGCTCGCCGTCGATCTGCGCATGCTCCATTTCTTCGATCTCGAGACCGGCGCGGCGATCACGCAGTAGGCTCTTCGGAATGGCGACGATCGAGACCAACCACGAGCTCGGCGAGCAGGTCCGCGCGGACGCCAAGGAGTTCGTCCTCCACTCCTGGTCGGTCCAGGACGCGATCAACCCGATTCCCGTCGCGGGCGCGGAGGGGCGCTACTTCTGGGACTACGACGGGAAGCGCTACCTCGACTTCGCCTCGCAGCTCGTCAACGTCTCGATCGGGCACGGGCACCCGAAGCTGATCGCCGCGATCAAGGAGCAGGCCGAGAAGCTGTGCACGATCGGGCCGCCGATGGCGACCGAGCCGCGCTCCCAACTGGGCCGGCTGCTCGCCGAGGTCACGCCCGGCGACCTGAAGATGTCGTTCTTCACGAACGGCGGCGCAGAGGCGAACGAGAACGCGATCAAGCTCGCCCGCTGGTACACCGGGCGGCACAAGGTGATCGCCCGCTACCGCTCCTACCACGGCGCGACGGCCGCGGCGATCTCGCTCACCGGCGACCCGCGCCGCTGGCACGCCGAGCCGGGCATCCCGGG
>JBBJOI010000070.1:0-8980 GCA_037721555.1 Gaiellaceae bacterium
TCGGAGGAGGCCCGGATGACCTACTCAGCCGTCCACAACCTGTCGAGGCACGTCATCTAGCCGCTCGTCGACTGCACGACGTAGGCGGCGACGTCCTGGATCTCCTGCTCGCTGAACTGGCCGGAGAACGACGGCATCGTGCCCATGCCGTTCGTGACGCGCTCGACAACCAGCTCGGTGTCGGGCTCCGCCTCGTCGAGGTTCGGGCCGATGTTTCCCGTTGCTCCTGCCGCCTCCAGGGCGTGGCAACCGCCGCAGCCACCGTCCGCAAAGACTTGCTCTCCGGCCTCCGGATCGCCCTCTCCCTCGCCCTCCGAGGGAGCTTCCGTCGTTGTACCGGTGGTTCCGACAGTGGGGCCGGTCTCGACCTGGGTGGACGTGGCCTCGCCGCCTGCGGCACCCTCCTCCTCTTCCTCCGCTGCGAAGACGACGACAGCGGCGATCACAGCGACGAAGAGCACCACCGACAACGCAATGAAGCTGCGGAGCCGCTCGCCCGGAAAGTCGGGGTTCCGTCGTGGGAACAGAAAAGAGGCGGCGAGCGCGAAGCCTATGAGTACGAGCGCCGTCCCCCCCAGGCCCACCTTGCCCTCGGTGGTGATCCCGATCAGCACGCGCAGGAAGCTACCACGCTCACCCCCGGTCGAGCGGCGCCATCGTCAGGCCGGAGGCCTGCAGCTGCGACCAGTACAGCTCCGCCCGCTCCCGGTGTCCGGACCAGACGATTGCACGGCCGCTCGAGTGGATCCGGTTCGCGAGAGTCAGCCCACGGTCGTAGCTGACGCCCGGCAGCACGGACGAGAGCGCGAACGCGACACCCTCGAACGTGTTGTGGTCGTCGTTTAGGACGACCACCTGCCAGGGGATGTCGACTCCTCCGCCAGTCCCGCGCGAGGGCCGGCGGCGCGTCGGCGTCTCGGTCGCAGAAGTCATGCCCCGGACGCTAGCAACCCCGTCTATAGGCTTTCGCGGCGATGACGTCCGATGAACGCCTGAACGCCTACGCGCGTCTCGCGGTGGAGGTGGGCTCGAACGTCGGCGAGGGCCAGGTTCTCTGGCTCAACGGGCTCGTGGAGCATGCGCCCCTCGTCCGCGCCATCGCGCGCGCGGCCTACGAGCGGGGCGCGCGGTACGTCGAGATCGACTACGCCGATCAGCATGCCAAGCGTGCGCGCATCGAACACGCGCCGGAGGACTCGCTCGGCTGGACGCCGCCGTGGATGCTCTCGAAGATCGACTACCTCGCCGAGCAGCACGCCGCGCTGATCCAGATCAGCGGGGATCCGGAGCCCGAGCTCTTAGCCGACCTGGATGGGACGCGCGTCGGGAAGACACGCATGCGCGAGCTGGCCGAGGGCTACGTCGCCGCGATGAACAAGCGCCTCCTCAACTGGTCGATCGTGGCCTATCCGACCGAGGGCTGGGCCCGGACCGTGTTCGGCGAGCCGGACGTTGAGCGGCTGTGGGAGGCTGTGGCGACGGCCACAAGGCTGGATGAGCCCGATCCCGCCTCGGCGTGGCGCGCACACGTCGCGAAACTCGGTGAGCGCGCGGCGCTGCTCAACGAGCGACGCTTCGACGCGATCCACTTTCGCGGCGACGGCACCGACCTCACGGTCGGGCTGACGCAGCGGTCGCTCTGGTGTGCTGCGGGGGACGAGACCGTCGACGGCCGCCGCTATGTCGCCAACATGCCAACGGAGGAGGTCTTCACCACTCCCGACCGGCGCCGGACGGAGGGCACCGTACGCGCGACGATGCCGCTCGCGCTTTCGGGCAACATCGTCCGCGACCTGGAGATCCGCTTCGCGGGCGGCCGCGGTGTTCACGTGGAGGCGAGCACCGGCGCAGACATCGTTCGCGAACAGATGCGCGCCGACGACGGCGCCTCGATGCTGGGCGAGGTCGCGCTCGTGGACGGCGACTCGCGCGTGGGCAGGACGGGTCTCGTATTCCTCAATACCCTCTTCGACGAGAACGCGTCCTGCCATATCGCCTACGGCGGCGCGATCATGGATGCGATCGAGGGAAGTCAGGACGCCGACGAGACGGAGCTCGAAGCACTCGGCTTCAACCACTCCTCGATCCACACGGACTTCATGATCGGCGGCGCCGATGTCGACGTCGACGGGATCGAGGCAAGCGGAACCGCGGTGCCGATCCTGCGCGACAACACCTGGCAGCTGGACTAACGGCACTCGAGCGGCCGCACCCGCGCCCCCCGTAGCCACCTGCATCGAGGAGGTGAGGCGCGCCCGGGAAGTGCGGCCACTTCCGCAACACGATCGTCGACCTCGAGTGCCATTGGGGGACTGACAGCTCGGGCGGCACGGTCGCTGGGCGCGCCTCATCCTGCGTTGTACCCGCAGCGTCGGCTACCAACTCGTCCGGCCTCGAAACTCGCGCGAAAGGATTCGACCGACCGAGGCCTCTTAGGAGGTAGAGGGCGTCGATGCAGCGGACGCCTGACTCTCGGACGAGCGCGGGCGGCAGCGCCCTCGAGAGCGATCGGCAGCGGCGGGCGTCACACAGCTGGTGACGCCCGCCGCGCCTTCCCATCACTCGTCAGGTCTCTACGGCAGCGGTGCCGGAGGAAGCGGCGGCGGCGAAGGCGGGGACGGAGCGGGAGGCAACGGCGGCTCAGGAACAGCCGGCGGCAGCGGAACCTCAGGCGGCGGCGGATCAACTGGCGGAGGAGGAGTCGGCGGCGGCTGTCCTGCCCCCGGCGGAGGAACCACGGGCGGGGGCGCAACCGGAGGGGGCGCCACCGGAGGGGGCGCCACGGGCGGGAGTTGGGGGGGAGCCGGTGTGGTCACAGGCGGCGTGGCGACGGGCGGCGTGGAGACCGGAGGCGTGGCTACAGGCGGGATGGTCACCGGCGGTGTGGAGACCGGAGGCGTGGGCACAGGAGGCGTGGCAACAGGCGGCGCCGACACGGGAGGCAAAGCAACGGGCGCCTTCGGCAAGATCGTTCCCGGCGTGGAGACGGGCGGTGTGGAGACGACAGGTGGTGTCGCCGGAAGCTTCGAGGTGACGACGGCCGTGGCCGGGATCGTGCCGACGGCCTGTCCTGATCCAGCTTGTCCTGATCCAGCCTGGCCCGATCCGGCCTGGCCCGATCCGGCCGGGCCGGCGGCAGCCTGACCCGGTGCGCCTGGCTCCAGGCCCGCTTCCCCGCCAGGCTGGTCTGGCTGGGGCTCCGCCGAAGTGCTCCCCGCATCGGTCAGCGCCCCCGCTCCGAACGGAGCAGAGGTCGACGGGCCTGCGAGATCTGCTCCCTGCGGAGCGGCCGCCAAGGACTCCAGCAGGAATGGCAGCGGAACGGTGGCTGCTCCGGATGCGAACGCATTCGGCCGACCCAGATCGGCTGCGGTTCGCAGCAGCGACGAGAGGGGCCCCTGGATCGGCGTGGCTCCACCGCCCACCACGCTGCCCACTGCTTCCGCTGACGCCGCACGAGCGGCCGGCACAGGAGGGTCGGGGCGCTGTCGCAGCTCAACGGCGGTCGCGGTGCCTGCGCCGAGTGCGATGACGGCCGCACCTGCGGCCCCCGCCGCTTTCGGCGCGAGCACTTTCGGCACGATCGAGAACGCCTCCTTGCGGTCCAGCAGCTGCGTCAGCCACAGCGGAACGAACGCGTGGCGGCGCGCCACGGTCGGGGGATCGAGCTCGGTGCGCAAAGCCTTCCGAGCACGGTGGAGCAACATCTGGACGGCCGGCAAGCTCGCCTCTACCCGTTCGGAGATCTCCTCGTAGGAGAGCCCCGCGATCTCACGGAGCAGGAAGACCTCCTGCTGCTCGCGGGGGAGCGCACCGAGAGCGCGCCGGAGCGCGTCAGCCTGCTCGTGGGTCAGCCTCTCGGGGGACTGGACCTCCTCGTCCAGCGGTTCCTCACGCGGACGTAGGAGCGCCGTTCGAAAGCGTCGTCGCCGGACGTTGACGCCAATGGCGAGCAGCCACGCACGTGGCGAATCCGGCTCGGAGCCACGCAGGATCGCGCGGTAGGCATCGACGAAGGCGGCCTGCGTGACGTCTTCAGCGTCGTCCGGGTTGCCGAGCTCGCGTAGCGCCGCAACGTACACGTCCTGCCGGTGCTGCTCGTACAACCGCTCGAAGGACCGGTTCGCTTCCGCACGCAGCTCCCTGGCAGGGCCCGAGCTCACCTAGGTTGAACGCGGCTTCCCGGTGCCGGGGTACGGCCGGTCGATGGAGGCCGAGGAAGCCGCGGACGCATCGATGAACTCCCGGACGACGGCGAGGTAGCGCTCCGTCTCCTCCAGAACCGGCGTGTGCGAGCTCTCCTCGAAGACGACCTCGCGGGCGCCGCTGATCCCCTCGAGCAGGGTGCGCGCGATCGTGTCCGTACAGAGGTCATACCGCCCGCGCAGCACGAGCGTCGGCAACTGGAGCTCGTGCAGCCGGTGCCGTATTTCCCAGCCGCGTAGCGTTCCGGTGATCGTCCACTCGTTCGGACCCCACATCGCTCGATACACCTCCGGCGCGCGCTGGGCGCGCATGAGGGCCAGCTCCGGCCGTTGGGGATCCCCGCGAAAGAAGTGCCTCGCGTCGAATTGCGCCAGCGCCCGCTCGTACTCCGGTTCGTCGGGGACGTCTGTCTCCCCCTGCCGATCGAGCCCGGTTCGATCGAGGCCGTGCCGCTCGAGCACCTGCCGCACCGGCTCGGGCAGCTCGTCTCGGAGTCGACGCGCCTCGCCCGCCCACTCGGACGCAGACGCGAGCGTCGAGCTCAGGGTCAGGCTCTCGAGCGATCCCGGGCGGCGGAGCGCGTGCTCGAGCGCCAGCATGCCGCCCCAGGAGGTTCCGAGCAGGTGCACGCTTGACAGGCCGAGCTCGGCACGTAGCAGGTCGAGCTCGTCGAGGAAGACCTCGAGGGTCCACCTGACCCCCGGCCTCGCGTCCGAGCGTCCACAGCCGACCTGGTCGTAGAGGACGACCGGGCACACCTCCGCTGCGAGCCTCTGCAAGGGAGCGAAGTAGTGGTGCGTCGAGCCGGGACCACCGTGGAGGCACAGCAGCGGTGATCCAGAAGCGGGATCCCCGAGCAACCGAAACCAGGTTCGTCCGTGCTCGTGCTCGATCAGCCCCTCACGGACCACGGGCGCTGGAGAACCGTTCAGACGGCCCCCGACTACCGGTCCTCGACGATGCCGAACTGCATCGAGGCGTAAACGACGAAGTAGCTGAGCGTGAGAAAGCCGGTCAGCAGCGTCGTCATCACCAGCGCGCGCGGCTCGATCACGATCCCGCCGAGCTGGCGGAGAAGGTTCGGATCGGTGACGACGTCCCAGCTGTTCCAGCGCAGGACCCGGCCGAGGTAGATGCCGAAGCTCGACAGGACGAGCGCACCGACAGCGACGAGCCACCCGACGGCAGCTCCCGCGAGGCCGCGCACGACCGCCTGGACGAGGTAGAGCGAGAGAAACCCGAGCAGCATCCCCGTCCAGGCGGGTGCCGCGATGACGACGATGTCGACCCACAAAGGCACCACAGGGCTCGGGACGAGGTGCTTGAAATCGGTGAGGATGTACGGCGCGTTCGGCAGGAAGAGCAGCCATAGCGCTCCGACCGGCAGCAGGGAGATGGGCCGCGCGCCTGCGCGGTGCCGGTCGTAGACGACGATCGCGAGCCCGAACGGGACCCACGCGAGGACGAGGTTCCAGATCAAGCCGCCGAAGAGAGGCTCTTCGGAGATGGCGTATCGCGCTGCGATCAGTGCGACGGAGAAGAGCGACAGCAATGCCAGCGCCGAGAGGATCGCCCGCCGGCGCTTGCTAGTGGCTGCATGGCCCAAGGGACCGAGTCTAGCGACCGCCCGGTGAGTCCCGTGGCGCCCGATTACGCTGTCCAGGCCCGTTTCCGAGAGGAGGAACCCCATGCCTGCGCCCTACACCCACAAGAGCCTCGACGGCGTCGAGGACTCGGCGCCGAGGTTCGGCGTCGGCGAGAGCCAGGAGGCTCGCTTCGCGAACGCTGCCCTCGAGACCGAGCAGACAGGGCTCAGCCACCACCGCCTCAAATCCGGCATGCGCCAGGCCTTCGCGCACAGGCACGAGGATGCGGAGGAGGTCTACGTCGTGATCTCCGGGTCAGGCAGGGTGAAGCTCGACGACGATGTCGTGGAGCTCGAGCGGCTGGACGCCGTTCGCGTCTCCCCCGGTGTGATCCGTTCCTTCGAGGCCGGCAGCGACGGGCTCGAGCTCCTCGCCTTCGGCCCTCGCCGCGCCGACGACCGCGGCGAGATCGTCCACGGCTGGTGGGCAGACTAGTAGGAGGGATCGGCGTTTTCCTCGGCGGTACGTCGGAGACGGTTGTTGAGCCGTTTCACCGCTGCTAACCGAGGATGGGCTTATCTACACGAGGGCGGCACACTTCTCCTCACGTAAGCACTCCCGTGCCTCCCGATAGGCGAGCACCTCGACATACGATCGCACTGGCGCATCGTGGAAGCGAGCGAGTATGGCGTCGGCGCAGGCGCGGATGTCTGCTCCAGGCTTCGTGCTCTCGAATTCCTCGACGAGTGGCGGGAGGAGATGCTCGAGCCGCCGGGCATGCGCCGTTCGGTCTGCGCGAATCGCGTCACCGCCTTCGTCGATCGGCTTGCGAACGCGCTTCTCGATGTCGTCGCGGATCAGCCGCACCTCGTCGATCGTTTTTCCAGCCGGATCTTCTACTTCCCAGTCCTCGACGACGCCGGGGACATATGGACAGGTGTCAGAGCAATTGAGGGTGACGGCCCAGTCGGCGTGGAGCTGCATCTCGACGTCGATCTTCTTCGGTCGCCGCTCGGATAGATCGATCCCGACTTCGCGCATCGCCTCGATCACGTTGGGCCAGATCGCTTCAGCGGGAGCCTGGCCTGCCGATTCGGCGCGCAAGTCCTCGGGCGCGTAACGCTCGAAGAACGCCTGAGCGATCTGTGAACGTCCGGCGTTGTGGGTGCAGACGAACAAGACATAGCGCATCGCTACCTCCTCCTAGAGACGTTGGTCGTCAAGATCTCTGACGAGCTGCTCCACACGGCAGGCGATCTCGTCGCGGATCTGGCGGACTTCCTCGATTGGGCGGTTCCTCGGGTCGGGGATGTCCCAGTAGATCCTCGTGGTGCCTGCTGGTGTGATCGGGCAGGCCTCCTCCCCACAGGTCGATACGACTGTGTCTACGGCGCGCACCTCGTTGTCGTCGAGCTTGCGGGGCACGTGATCGGACGCATCGATCCCGATCTCCTCGAGCGCGTCAATGACGACGGGATGAGCTGCTGCCCCGGGTTCGCTGCCGGCAGAGCGTGCCGTGTGCTTGTCGTGAGCGAGCCTGTTGAAGAGCCGTTCGGCGATCAGGGAGCGGCCGCTGTTCGCGACGCAGATGAAGAGCACGTTCGTCAAGCCGCCTTCGCCTTCGCGTCACTGGCCTCGACCCCGGCTGGATCGGGATCCTCGTCCCGGACGAACTGGTAGGAGAGCGCGCCGAGGGCAGCCCCGAGGAGCGGCGCGGCAACATAGATCCAGAGCGTGTCGAGGTTCCCGGAAACAACGGCCGGCCCTGTCGAGCGGGCCGGGTTCATCGAGGCGCCGGTGATCGGGCCGCCAAAGAGCGCGTCGAGCGCAACGGTGCCGCCGATCGCGATTGCAGCAGCCTCACCGACCGCGCGGGTATCGGTAGCGACGCTCATGATCACGAACATCAGGAAGAAGGTCAGGACGACTTCCCAGAGGAACGCCTGCCCGGCGGAGCCCAACGGCAGCGTCGCACCAGCCTCGGCCACGTCACCGAGCGAGGCCCGCAGCACCAGGGCGGCGGCCAGGGCTCCCGAGAGCTGGGCTGCCCAGTAGCCGAGCGCTTTCGACCAGGGAAAGTGGCGCGTCAGCGAGAAGGCGAAGGTCACGGCCGGGTTGAAGTGCGCGCCGGAGATGTGGCCGGTCGCGTAGATCATCGCCATGATCACGAGGCCGAACGTGAGGGCGATCCCGACGTGGCCGAGCCGCTCCGTCTTCGCCTCGACCATGATCGCCCCACAGCCCGCGAAGACGAGGGCGAAGGTGCCGATCGCCTCGGCAACGAGCGCTCGGACGACCGGCCCTCTCGACATCAGCAGCAGCCCGCGCGCGTCGCCGGTTCTATCACCGGCAGGCCCTTCCGCTCCGGCTCCCTCGTCTTGACCGCCTTGACGATGGCGCCGTGCATGCCGTCGGCGACCTGATGGGTGAAGCTGACCTCGATCTGCTCGAAGCCCGCCGCCCCAAGGCCTTCCTCGTACTCCGACTTCGAGAGCGCCCCGGCGATGCAGCCGATGAAGCTGCCCCGCTCACCACGCTCCTCCGGCGAGAGGCGATCCTCAGCAACGACGTCGGAGACACCGACGCGACCGCCGGGCTTCAGCACCCGGGCGATCTCTGTCAGCACCGTTGCCTTGTCGGTCGAGAGGTTGATCACGCAGTTCGAGATCACGACATCCACCGAGTCCGCCGGGAGCGGCACCTGCTCGATGATTCCCTTGAGGAAGATCGCGTTCTCGACACCCGCCTCTTTCTGATTGCGGCGGGCGAGCGCGAGCATCTCGTCGGTCATGTCGAGCCCATAGGCGAGGCCGGCTCGCCCCACCCGCTTCGCGGAGAGGATCACGTCGATCCCGCCGCCCGAGCCGAGGTCGAGGACGGTCTCGCCCTCGCGCAGGTCGGCCACCGCGGTCGGATTACCGCAGCCCAGGGAGGCCAGCGCCGCCGCGTCAGGCAGCTCGCCGCGCTGCTCGGTGTCATAGAGCGCTTGCCCGAAACTCGAAGCGTCACTCTCACCATCTGCGCAGCAAGAACCACTGCCGCGGCCGTTCATCTCCGTTCGGTCGGACACAGCGCGGGCCGACTCTGCATACCGCCGCCGCACCTCCTCACGCAACGCAGCAGCAGTGGTACTCATTTCAACAACACACTCCCTTCAGGTCGGCGAGAGCAGCGACCTGCTCCATCGC
>JBBJOI010000032.1:0-30140 GCA_037721555.1 Gaiellaceae bacterium
CCCCCGGGGGGTGGGCGGGGGGGGGGGGGGGGGGGTTGGTTTAAACAGCCCCCCCCCGGGGCCGCCCAACCCGCGCCGTGTCTGGCACACCAACCGTGCGTGCGTGAGTTTCACCTCAAGCCTCTAGAATCGGCGGCCTGTGGCCCGACTCGCCTCGACCGTGCTCGTGGTCGCGCTGCTGGCGGCCACCCTCGCGGCGTTTGCGCTCACGCAGGGGTTGAAGCAACAGAAGAGCCCCGTCTTCCTCACCAGCGTCGAGGAGATCCTCTCCCCTGTCTGCGGTTGCGAGACGGAGAGCGCGACGATCGCGTTTCGCCTGCGCAAGCCCGACCGGCTCGACGTGTCGATCCTGGAGGGCGACGAGGTCGTGCGCTCGCTCGCAGCCGGAGAGCGGTTCGAGCGGGACGTCAAGCTGGAGTGGGATGGCCGCGACGACGCCGGGCAGCTACTCCCGGAGGGCACCTACAGGCCACGGGTCCATCTTCGGCAGGAACGGAGCACGATCACGTTCCCGAACGACATGCGCGTCGACGTCACTCCACCGAAGCTCGAGTCCGTGCGCGTGTCGCCGCGGGTGATCTCCCCTGACGGCGACCGCCGCGGAGACCGGGTCGTCGTGCGCTACGCGCTCAGCGACGACGGGAAGGGGCTGCTCTTCGTCGACGGCCGCCGCCATACGGTGACCCGTTTCGCGAGGCCCTCAGGAACGATCGTCTGGAACGGCAGGAGCAGCGGCACACAGCTTGGCCCGGGTCTCCACACGCTTGCGGTCTCGGCCCGCGACTCGGCGGGCAACGTCGCGAAGCCGCGCGTGCGCACGACCGTGCGGATCCGGTACGTCGCCCTCGGCCGCACGCGCATCCCGGTCGTCGCGGGCAGCCTCTTCGCCGTCCGCGTCTCGGCGGACGCAAAGCGCGTCCGCTGGCGGCTCGGTCGCCGAAGCGGCAGCGCGCGCCCCGGCACGCTCCGCCTCCAGGCGCCGACGCAGAAGGGGCGGTACACGCTCCTCGTCACGGCCAACGGGCACACGGTGCGGGCCGCTGTGCTCGTCCGGAAACGAGCGAGCGACGGCCCCCGGTGAGCGAGCTCGCCCGTCTCGCAGGCCCGATCGGCTGTGCCGGCCTCGCTTTGCTCCTGCTCGCGACGCGACGAGAGCTCCGGCTGGCGGGCCTCGCAGCTTGGGCGCTGGGAGCGATCGGGCTGGCCGCCTACCTGGCCCCGACCGGGCAGGCGTCCCTCCTCGCGTTGGCCGCCGTTGCGGGCGGGATCGTTGCTGCCGCGGGCGCGGCGCTCCTCCTCCGTTGGCCCTGGGTGCTCGCCTTCGCGACCCTTGCCTGCATCCCGAGCCGAATCCCGGTACAGCTCGGCGACGAGGAGGCGAACCTCCTGCTGCCGCTCTACGCCGTCGTGGCTGCACTCGCGACGGCGCTCGGCTGGCGCCTGCTCCGAAACGATTCGCGCAGCCGGGAGCTCGGCCCGCTCGCGCTGCCACTCGCGGCCTTCGTCGCGTGGAGCGGCTTGTCGCTTCTCTGGTCGGATGACCTGCGCGAGGGCTCGATCTCGCTGCTGGCGTTCGTGCTTCCGTTCGGCCTCCTTTCGATCGGCTTCGCACGGCTGCCGTGGGCGAGGCGGCAGCTGCTCGGGCTCTATGCCGGACTCACGCTGACCGCGCTCGCCTTTGCCGGCACCGGCCTCTACCAGTGGGCGACCCGAGACGTCTTCTGGAACCCGACGGTGATCGTCGGAAACGCGTACGCGCCCTTCTACCGCGTCAACTCCGTCTTCTGGGACCCCTCGATCTACGGGCGCTACCTGGTGGTCGCGATTCTCGCGACGCTCGCCCTCGCGCTGCTCGGCGTCCGCGGGCGTCACCTCGCGATTGCGATCTTCGTGATCGCGACGCTGTGGCTCGGGCTGCTCTTCTCCTTCTCCCAGTCGAGCTTCGGGGCGCGCGGGGCCGGGGTGGGGGCGGCAGCCACAACCGTCGGGCGGGGGCGCGCGGCGGCCACGCTCGGCGTCGCCGCCGCGGTGCTGATCACCGTCGGCTTCGCGACGCCGCAGGTGCGTCATACGCTCCTGAAGGAGTCGCGCTCCGGGCTCGACAACGCGACGAGTGGCCGCGCGAGCCTGATCGGGAACGGCATCCGGATCGCGGTCGCGAACCCGGTCGCGGGTGTCGGAGTAGGGAGCTTCAAGCGCGCCTACGCGGACCGCACCGGGCTGAAGGGGCGCGAGCCGCGGAAGGCCGCCTCGCACTCGACACCGGTGACGGTGGCCGCCGAGACCGGGCTGCCGGGTCTCGCCCTACTTGGCTGGCTCGGTGCCGTCGCCCTCGGCAGCACGCTGCTCGGCAGGCACCGCGGCGACGCGGGCCGCGCCGCACTCGCCGTGGGGCTTACGCTTGGCGCGATCGGCGTGCATAGCCTCTTCTACAACGCGCTCTTCGAGGACCCGATGACGTGGGCGCTGCTCGGCCTCGCCGCACTCACGGCAGCGCGCCGGCGCGGCGAAGCCGTGGAACTCAGTACGTGATCGAGACCTGGCAGCGCGTGCTCGTGCTCGCGCCGCACACCGACGACGGCGAGTTCGGCTGCGGGGGGACGATGGCGCGCCTCGTCGAGGCGGGGATCGAGGTGCACTACGTCGCCTTCTCGATCGCCACCCGCTCGCTGCCCTCGGGCTTTGCGCCCGACACGCTCGCACGCGAGGTGCGGGAGGCGACAGCAGCCCTCGGCATCCCGGAAGCGCAACTCACCGTGCACGATTTCGACGTGCGCACATTCCCTGAGCGGCGCCAGGACATCCTCGAGCTGCTGGTCGCGCTCTGGGAAGAGCTACGGCCGGACGCCGTCTTCCAGCCCTCCCACCACGACGTGCACCAGGATCACCAGACGGTGGCGCAGGAGGGCCTGCGGGCGTTCAAGCGCACCACCGTCCTCGGCTACGAGATTCCCTGGAACAACCTCGACTTCTCCTACGGCGCGTACATCACGCTCGAGCAACGGCACCTCGACCGGAAGGTCGCGGCTCTCGAGCGCTACGCCTCGCAGCAGCACCGCCGCTACGCGAACTCCGAATACGTCTGGAACCTCGCGCGCGTCCACGGGATCAACGTGAACCGCGAGTACGCCGAGTGCTTCCAGGTCTACCGCGTCGTGGCGTAGACCGACCGCCTGCTCTCATACAAGCTACAGTTTAGGTGTGCCTAAACTTTTCCTCGTCCTGGGCTTGGTGATCGCGTCGACGGTCGGCTGTGGACCCGTTGAGACGTACACGGCCCGTTCGCTCGAGGGAGAGACGATCCGAGTGGTGGCCACGATCGGGATGATCTCGGACGCGGTCGAGCACGTCGGCGGCGAGCGGGTGCAGGTCGAGGGGTTGATGGGGCCCGGGATCGATCCCCACCTCTACAAGGCCAGCGAGGGCGACTTGCGCCGACTGGAGCGCGCGGACGTGATCTTCTACGGCGGCCTGCACCTCGAGGCGGGCATGGCGGACGCACTGGAGCGGATCGGCTACCAGCGCGCGACGCGGGCCGTCACAGACGGCATCTCGCGCAAACGGCTCCTCCAGCCGGCCGCCTTCGCGGGTAGCTACGACCCGCACGTCTGGTTCGACGTCCGGCTGTGGGGCGACGCCGTCGAGGAGGTGCGCAACTCACTCGTCGAGCTCGACCCAGGCAGCGCCGAGCTGTACCGGCAGAATGCTGCTGCGTACCTGGAGGAGCTCGATGCGCTCGACGCGTACGTGCGCGAGCAGGCCGCGCGCGTACCGCCGCGGCAGCGGGTGATCATCACGGCGCACGATGCCTTCGGCTACTTCGGCCAGGCATACGGCTTCGACGTGCGAGGGCTCCAGGGCATCTCAACGGCTTCCGAGGCGGGCGCAGGCGACGTGCAGGCACTCGCCGAGTTCATCGCCGAGCGCCGTCTCCCGGCGATCTTCGTCGAGTCCTCGGTCTCGTCCCGCACGATCGAAGCGGTACGCGAGGCCGTGCGCAGCCGCGGCTTCGACGTCGAGATCGGCGGCTCGCTCTACTCGGACGCGATGGGAGACGAGGGCACGCCGGAAGGAACCTACGTCGGCATGGTGCGGCACAACGTCGACACGATCGTCGCGGGACTCGTCGAATGAACGCTCTCGACGTCGCCGACCTCACCGTCGCCTACGGCGAGAAGCCCGTCCTGTGGGACGTCGACCTCGAGGTGCCGACGGGCGTGCTGATGGCGATCGTCGGCCCGAACGGCGCCGGCAAGACGACGTTGATCCGCGCCGCGCTCGGCCTGGTCAAGCCTGCCGCAGGGCAGGCGCTCGTGCACGGACGACCGTACGAGGAGCAGCGGCGGCTGGTGGCATACGTGCCGCAACGAGGCAGCGTCGACTGGGACTTCCCGACGAGCGTCCTCGACGTCGTCCTGATGGGCCGGTACGGACGGCTCGGCTGGCTGAGGCGTCCCGGGAGCCAGGATCGCGCAGCCGCGCACGTCGCGCTCGAGCAGGTCGGGATGACCGACCTCGCGGGCCGCCAGATCAGCCAGCTCTCCGGCGGCCAGCAGCAGCGGGTCTTCCTCGCCCGCGCGCTCGTCCAGCAGGCGGAGGTCTACTTCATGGACGAGCCCTTCCAGGGCGTCGACGCGACAACCGAGAAGGCGATCGTCGAGCTCCTGCGAACGCTGCGCGAGAGCGGCAAGACAGTCATCGCCGTCCATCACGACCTGCAGACGGTGCCCGAGTACTTCGACCAGGTGGCGCTCCTGAACGTCCGCCGGATCGCCGCGGGCCCGGTGGACGAGGTGTTCACGGAGGAGAACCTCCGCAGGACCTACGGAGGACGTGCGGCGTTCTTCGGCCGAAACGGCGGCTGACGACATCTCCAGCCTGCTCGCACTCCAGCTCTTCAGCGACTACACGCTGCGCACGGTGGCACTCGGCTCGGCGGCGCTCGGGATCACGAGCGGTGCTCTCGGCACGTTCGCGGTGCTCCGCCGGCAGAGCCTGCTCGGCGACGCGATCTCACATGCCGCCCTTCCCGGCGTCGCGCTCGCCTTCCTGTTCACAGGCAGCAAGGCGCCGCTCGTGCTCGTGCTCGGTGCTGCGCTCGCCGGTGTTCTCGGCACGCTGGTCGTGATCGGTGTCGTCCGGACGACGAGGGTGAAGTACGACAGCGCGCTCGGCATCGTGCTCTCCGTCTTCTTCGGCTTCGGGCTTGTCCTGCTCACCTACATCCAGCAGCGGCCCGATGCCTCGCAGGCCGGCCTCGATCGGTTCCTCTTCGGCCAGGCGGCCGCGCTCCTGCAGCGCGATCTCGTGACGATGGCAGCGCTTGGAGGAGTCGCGCTGACCGTGATGGCGCTCGTGTGGAAGGAGCTCAAGCTGCTGGCGTTCGACCCGGACTTCGGCATCAGCCTCGGCTTCCCGATGCGGGGCCTCGACGTGCTCCTCACTACCTTGCTCGTCGTCGCGATCGTGATCGGCCTGCAGACCGTGGGGGTCGTCCTGATGGCAGCCATGGTGATCGCGCCGGCCGCCGCTGCACGGCAGTGGAGCGACCGGCTCGGCGTCGTCACCGCGCTCGCGGCTGGTTTCGGCGCGCTCGCCGGCGTGTCCGGCGCCGTGCTGTCGTCGGAGGCGGAGCGGCTGCCGACCGGCCCGACGATCGTTCTCTGCATCACGGGAATCGTCGTCGGCTCGCTCCTACTCGCACCACGCCGCGGCCTCCTCTGGCGCGAGCTGCGCAGACGGCGCGACCGGGGCCGCCTGCGGCTGGAGGCAGTGCTCCAGGATCTGCAGACCCTCGAGTTGCAGCATCCGGATGGTGGGCATGGGCACTCCGCAGCCGTGCTGTCGGTCATGTCCGGCGGCGCGCTGCCGTCCCTGCAGGAGCTCGAGCGTCGCGGGCTCGTGCGGCGCCTCGGAGACGACGCCTGGGCGCTGACGGAGCCGGGGCGCGCGAGGGCGGAGCCGTGACGTCGGGACAGATCGAGATCCAGCTGCTCGCCGTCGTCGTCGCCGTCGCCTGCGCCCTGCCCGGGACATTCCTCGTCCTGCGCCGGCTGGCGCTCGTGAGCGATGCGATCAGCCATTCGATCCTGCTCGGTATCGTCCTCGGCTTCTTCGTCGCCGGCGACGTGAACTCGCCGCTCCTGCTGCTCGGCGCTGCACTGGTCGGACTGCTGACCGTCGTGCTCGTCTCCCTCCTGCAGCGCTCCGGGCTCGTCAAGGAGGACGCTGCGATCGGGCTCGTCTTCCCCGCGCTCTTCTCCATCGGCGTCATCCTCATCTCTCGCTACGCCAACGATGTCCACCTCGACCTCGACGCCGTCCTGCTCGGGGAGCTCGCGTTCGCGCCGTTTGACCGGCTCGTCTTCTGGGGGTGGGACTTCGGGCCGATCTCGCTTGTCGTCATGAGCCTGATCCTGGCGTTGAACCTCACCGCGGTCACGGTCTTCTGGAAGGAGCTCAAGCTCTCGACGTTCGATCCGGCGCTCGCCGTGGCGCTGGGCTTCACGCCTGCTCTCGTGCAGTACGGGCTGATGAGTCTCGTGTCGCTGACCGCCGTCGGCGCCTTCGACGCGGTCGGATCGATCCTCGTCGTCGCGCTGATGATCGCGCCGCCCGCTACTGCGTACCTCCTCACGGACAGCCTGCCGCGCCTGCTCGTGCTCGCCGGGGCGCTCGGCGCGGCAGCGGCGCTCAGCGGCTACTGGTTGGCCTACCTGTTGGATGCGTCGATCGCAGGCGCGATGGCGACGATGACCGGCCTCTTCTTCCTGCTCGCGTGGCTGCTCGCACCGGATCGGGGCCTGGTAGCGGCGGCCGGGCGGCGCGCACGCCAGCGCCTCGAGTTCGCACAGACGATGCTGGCGATCCACCTCGCAAACCACGAGGGCCGTCCGGAAGCGGCGGTCGAGAGTCGCGTCGAGCACCTGCAGCGGCATCTCCGCTGGGAGCCGTCGTTCGCGGAGCGCATCGTGCGCGGCGCCGAGCGCCGCGGGCTCGTGCAGCAGCACAGTGGCCGCCTGGAGCTGACGGACGCGGGACGAACGGTTGCCGCCGAGGCGGTCGTCAGATAGGCGCACGGCCCGAGGCTTGACACGAGCCATAAACTTTAGGCATGACTAAATTCTCTCGCCGAAGGCTGCTCGCGGGCGCTGCCCCTCTCGTAGCCGCTCCGGTGCTCGGGAAGCTCGCCTTCGACGGCAACGCCGAGGCCGCCAACCGCCTCGCGAGCCACGTCCACGATCATGCGGCGCTGGGGCATGCGGCGATGATCGGCGACGGCGCGCCCGCGGTGGGTGGGGCGCGCGATCTCGACGACCTGCTCTACCCGCCGCCCGCGCTGCCCCATTCGCCCGGCCGCACACGCGAGTACAACTTTCGCGCCGTCGACCGTGAGATCGAGATCGCTCCGGGCGTCTTCTTCCCGGCGTGGACGTACAACGGCACCGTCCCCGGTCCTGTCATCCGCGCCACCGAGGGCGACACCTTGCGCGTCAACTTCGTCAACGCCGGGTCGCACCCCCACACGATCCACTTCCACGGCATCCATCCGACCAACATGGACGGCGTCTTCGAGGTCGTCCCCTCGGGCGGCAAGTTCACCTACGAGTTCGAGGCGCGGCCGGCCGGCTTCCATCCCTATCACTGTCACTCGACGCCGCTGAAGAAGCACATCCACAAGGGCCTCTACGGCGTGATGATCATCGACCCCAAGGAGCCGCGCCCACCGGCGCAGGAGCTCGTGATGGTGATGAACGGCTACGACACCGACGGCGACGGCGGCAACAACTTCTACACGGTCAACGGGCGCAGCTTCTACTACGCGAAGCACCCGATCACCGTCAGGCGCTCGCAGACGGTGCGGCTCTACCTCGCGAACCTGACCGAGTTCGACCTGATCAACTCGTTCCACCTGCACGCCGACTTCTTCCACTACCAGCCGAACGGGACCGGCGACTATCGCGAGTACACCGACACCGTGATGCAGTGCCAGGGTCAGCGTGGCGTGATCGAGATCAATTTCGCCAACACCGGCACCTTCATGTTCCACGCGCACCAGTCGGAGTTCACCGAGCTCGGCTGGATGGGCTTCTTCAACGTGATCGACTGATGGAGGCCAAGACGCTGCGGAGGCGCGGCGAGCTGAGCTGGCGGCTGTGGGCGCTCGTCCCGGTCGTGCTGCTCGCTCTGGCGGTCGGCGGCTACGTCGCCACCGGCTCCTCGATCGTCGAGCTGATCGGGTCGAACCCACCGCAGGCGGACGAGTTCGACGTTCGCCGCGTCGAGTTCGAGCCGGGCGAGATCCGGGTGCGGGTGACGAACCCGCAGCAGAACGACCTGACGATCGCGTCAGTGACGGTCGACGACGCGATCGTCCCGTTCACGGTCGACGGTGACGCGACGCTCGGCCGCCTGCGCTCGAGCACGATCGTGATCCCGTTCCAGTGGGTCGAGGACGACCCACTCACCGTCGGCGTCACGAGCGCGAGCGGGATCGAGACGGTGGAGGCCGTCCCGGCGGCCGTCGAGACGCCCGGCGTCACCGGCTCTGCTTTCGTCGGCTACGGGATCATCGGTCTCCTGGTGGGCGTCGTTCCGGTCGCCCTCGGCCTCCTCTGGCTGCCGTCGCTCCGGCGCGTTCGGCAGCAATGGCTGACGGCGTTCATGGCGTTGACGGCTGGGCTGCTCGTCTTCCTGGGTGTCGAGGCGCTCTTCGAGGGCTTCGCGCTCCAGGCAGCGGTGCCCGGGGCGTTCGGAGGGCCGGGCCTCGTGCTGCTCGGGGTGGCCATCAGCTACCTGACGATGACCTTCATCTCCGCTCGCTTCTCCGCGGGAAGCGGCGGCACCGCTCTCAGTGGAGCCGCACTTGCCCTGCTCGTGGCGATCGGGATCGGGATCCACAACTTCGGCGAAGGGCTCGCAATCGGCACGTCCTTCGCCTTCGGGCAGCTCACGCTGGGGTCGTTCCTGATCGTCGGCTTCATGGTGCACAACGTCACGGAGGGTCTCGGGATCGCCGCTCCGGCAGCGGACGAGGGTGCAACGCTGTCCTGGCCGCGGCTCGTGGCGCTGACCGCGATCGCCGGCGCGCCCGCGATCCTCGGCGCCTGGACGGGCGGCTTCCTCGCGAACGACGTTCTCGCCGTCCTGTTCTTCGGCGCAGCAGCCGGGGCGGCGTTCGAGGTCGTGGTGGAGGTCGTCCGCTACATTGCTCGCCGCGACCCTGCAGGACTACGCTCGGGTTTCGCGATCGGCGGCTTCCTCACGGGCATCGCGGTGTTGTACGTCACGGGCCTGATCGCGGGCTGACGAACACCTCGGCGGAGGTCACTACGATGTCGGTGTGAGCGCCACGGTCGCAGTCCCGTTGCGCAGCGCCGCCTGGCTGAGGGCGGCGCGACAGGCGCGCCTGCTGTCGTGGATCAGCCTGGTCTGGATGGGCGCGGAAGGAGCGATAGCGCTCACGGCGGGCGTTCTCGCGGGCTCGATCGCGCTCGTCGGCTTCGGCATCGACAGCTTCATCGAAGGGCTTGCGAGCCTCGTCATCGTCTGGCGCTTCACCGGCTCGCGACTGCATTCGGACCTCGCCGAGCGTCGGGCTCAGAAGCTCGTGGCGCTGCAGTTCTTCCTGCTCGCGCCCTATGTGACCTACGAGGCGATCGGACGGCTCGTGTCCGGGGAGCAGCCGGAGACGAGCGTGCTCGGGATCGCGCTCGTCACCTCGAGCCTGATCGGAATGCCGCTGCTCGGGATCGCCAAGCGACGTCTCGCCGACCGGCTCGGGTCGGTCGCAACACGCGGCGAGGGAACGCAGAACCTGCTCTGCGCCTACCTCGCAGCAGCCGTCCTCGTCGGCCTGCTCGGCAACACATTCTTCGGCCTCTGGTGGCTCGATCCGGCCGCCGCTCTCGCGATCGCCGCGCTCGCGGTCAAGGAGGGACGCCAGAGCTGGCGCGGCCAAGGCTGCTGCGCGAGCTGCTGATGTCGCACAGCGGCCACGGCCACGGCCACGGCCACGCCACGAAGGCTCTGACGGGGGTGCTGGCACTCACGGTCGCCTATGCAGTCGTCGAGGTCGTCGGCGGTCTCCTGACGGGCAGCCTCGCGTTGCTCGCCGACGCGGGGCACATCCTCTCGGACAGCTCGTCGCTCGCGGTGGCGCTCTTCGCGCTCTGGCTCGCCCGCAGGCCGGCGACGCACGAGCGAAGCTTCGGCTTCAGGCGAGCCGAGATCCTCGCCGCGCTGTTCAACGGCGTCAGCCTCGTCGCGATCTCGATCTGGATCTTCGTCGAAGCCTTCCGGCGGCTCCCGGACCCGCCCAACGTTCAGGGCGGCTGGGTGCTCGCCGTGGCGCTGGGAGGGCTCGCCGTCAACCTCGTCGCCGCGGCGTTGCTCGTTCGCTCCGACCGCAGCAACCTGAATCTAGAGGCGGCGTTCCGACACGTCCTGGCAGACCTGCTCGGCTCGCTGGGTGTGATCGCCGCCGCGATCGTGATCCTGACCACCGGGTGGAACTATGCCGACCCGCTGATCAGCGTCGCGATTGGCCTGCTCGTCCTCGTGAGCTCGTGGGGGGTGCTGCGCGACTCGGTCTCGATCCTGCTCGAGTCGACCCCTCGGGGCCTCGACGGAAGGGTCGTGGCGCAAGCGATCGTCGGCTCAGCGGGGGTCCTCAGCGTCCATGACCTGCACATCTGGACGATCACCTCGGGCTTTCCCGCCTTGTCGGCTCACGTGCTCGTCGCGCGTGGCGAGGACTGTCACGGCCGGAGGCGCGAGCTCGAGTCGATGCTCGGCCGGGAGTTCGCGATAACCCATACGACGCTGCAGGTCGACCACGCGCACGACGGCCTGCTCCAGCTGGAGGCCCTGCCCCTAGCGGAACGAAGCCAGTAGCCGCGCCCGCTCGGCCGGGAGGAGGAAGCCGAGCGGCAGCAGGACGAGTGGGTAGACAGCCACGAGCAGCAGCGTCAGCGCAAGACCGCCGTCGAGCGCCTTTCCCGCGAGCAACAACCCCACAGCGGCGGCGGTCGCGGTCACGACCCGTCGCCACTGATACGGCGTCGGGAAGATCCTCTGGGCGTGCCAGGTCATCGCCACGAACATGGCGCAGTAGGCGGCAGCGGTCGCGATGGCGGCTCCCATCATTCCGTACGGCGGGATCAGAATCACGTTGAGGACGGCGTTGAGCGCCGCGGCGATGCCGGTGATCGCCCAGTTGAACTGCGTCCGCTTCGCCCGCCCGACGCCGATCGCCATCACAATGTAGGCAGCGTAGGCAACGGTGCCGAACGCGAGCAACGGGACGACGCGGCTGCCCTCGTAGAACTGTGGTTGCGTGAGCAGGCGGACGAGCCACGGCGCGAGCAGGCCGAGCGCGAGCGCGAGCCAGGACGCAACGACCACGAGGTAGGTGAGCACGAAGGCGTAGGTGCGCTTGGCCTCGGCGTCCTCCTCGATCGAGTACGCGAACGCGGGCCAGGCCATTCGGAACGCGGTCAGCAGGAGCACCATCGCCGAGGCGAGCCGCACGCCGATCTCGTACAGGCCGACCTCGTCGAGCCCGTCGAGATGGACGAGGAAGAAGCGGTCGCTGAAGTTGACGATGATGAGCGCAAGAGCCGCCGGGACGAGCGGCACACCGAAGCGGTTCATCTCGCGTAGCAGCGGGCGTGAGAACTGGAGGCCGAGCTGCTCCCGGTGAACGGTGAGCAGCGCCAGGTAGACCACGAGCGTGCCCGTGAAGTTGCCCACGATCACGCCGACGGCGCCCTTCTCCAGCACGACGACGAGCACGACCGTGGCGCCGATCGTGACGGCGATATTGACCAGGCTGGCGAGGACGAAGGCGGACGAGCGTTCCTCGACCCGGAAGAGCGCTGTCAATTGCTCGTAGTTCATCTGCGCCCAGATACCGACGAAACCGGCGCGTACGAGCTGTGGGTTGTCGAGGCCGAGGAGCGCGGCGAGAGGCGAGGCGAGCGCAAGTCCTGCTACGAGCCCGAGGGTGGCGCTCCCCAGCGTGAACCAGAACGACGTCCGCACGACGAGACGGCGGCGATCCGGGTCCGTCGAGTCGAAGTAGAAGCGGAAGAAGGCGGAGGAGATGCCGAGCCTGAGCACGGTGACGAGCACGGCCGAAAGCGCGATCACGACGCCGACCGCACCGAAGTCGTCGCGGTCGAGGTAGCGCGTGTAGAGCGGCAGTAGGAAGACCGCGAGGACGCGGGAGACGATGCCGCCGAGACCGTAGATCGCCGAGTGCCGGCCGAGCCGCCGCATCTGCGCGCCGAGGGACAGGGACATGTCTACAGGCGAGCGTAGAGATCGAGCAGGCGGTCGGTGACGCGTTCGAGGTCGTGCACACGCTCGACGTAGGCGCGCGAGGCGGCGCCGAGCCGCCGTCGCTCCTCTGGCGAGCCGATGAGGACTCTCAGTTGCTCGCGCAGCGTCTCGCCTGTCGCGGAGACGAGCGGCACCTGGATCCCGAAAGCCTCCTCGGTCCGCCGTACCGCCTCCTCGTGCAGGAACGTGACCACCGGCTTGCCGAGCGCCATCGCCTCAATTGCGAAGAGGCCGTACCAGCCCGCGTTCAGCTGGTCGACCACGATGTCGGCCGCCCGGTAGCGCTCGAAGGCCTCCGCGTGGTGAAGTCCCTCGACGAGCTCCAGATCGGCCGCGAGTCCATCTGCGGCCGCGACGACGTGCTCGGTTCCCTTGCGCCGGCGCGAGGAGGGCGCGTGCACGATCAGCGGGCGCGCCCGCTCGGACGACGGCGAGGGCTGGATGCGCGCGAGGTCGATTCCCGGCGGGATCACCTCGGCCTCGGGCACCCAGCGAATCGCATCGTAGGAACCCACGATCTGGGCGTCTGCCCTTCTGCCGTACGCGAGCTGGCCGGGCGTCTTGCCGCGGATGTCCGAGCCGAGGTAGTGGAAGACAGACTTCTTCCGCAGTGCCCGCAGCAACGGGAACTGGAGCGACTTCGGCACGAGTGTCAGCCCGAAGTAGAAGTGGAAGATGTCGGTGCGCGGCAGGAGCTGCGCGAGCGCGCGCCACTGACGCGCCTGGCGGCCGAGAAGGTCGTTCGGGAGCTCGAGCGAGCGATCGGCCTCAGGGTGCAGCCGGTAGCGGTTGAAGACGACGAGCTGCGCGTCGACTCCGCGCTCCCGCAGAGCCTGCACGTTCGTCCAGGGGACGCCCGCAGTGTTGACGGGAGCGTGGACGACGCGGAGCGGCCGGTCAGGACGGCTGTTCACGAAGCTTCACGCTTCCGGCACGAAGCGGTCACTCGCGGGTTGCTGTTTGTCGGCTACCGTGTCTCGCCCCGTGGGTGGGTGGGGGGTGGAGAGGTGGGTCCACGCGCACGCCACCTCGGTCACGCGTCCCACTCGACCTGATCGAAGTAGCGCAGAGCCGTTCGGCCCGGGCGAATGCGGCCGCGGAGCGCCGCCAGCTCGTCATCCGAGATCTCGCCGAGGGCGCGCTTGACGCCGAGGTAGGGCAGATTCAGGTCGTCCTGGTAGACGACCGTCGAGATCCGCGGATTGATCTCGATCACGTACTCGCCCACGAGCTGGATGTTGAAGAAGTGCTCGATGCCGAGCTCGGCGACGAGCCGCTCGGCAAGCTCCAGCAAGCCGTCGTCGTGGAGCGTGACGAAGTACATGGCGAGCCCTGCCCGCATCGACTCGCGCGTCTTCGGGTGGCCGAGCACCACCCGCGCGCCGTCGGCGATCCCGTCGATCGTGCGCTCCCCGCCCGTCGCGAGCTCCATCACGAGCAGGTCGGGTCCCCCCTCCGCCGGCAGCAGCTCGACCGCCTCCTCGAGCCGCATCGCCACCGAGCCCGGACGTTCGTGCAGCAGCTGGTGCGCACGGTCGACGGTCGGATCGAGGACCCGAAAGCCCCGGGAGCCGGACGAGAAAACTGGCTTGAAGCAGACCGGTCGGCCGGGATACCCGAGCTCGTGCGCCGCCGCCTCGACCTCGGTGGCGCCATTCACACGCCGAAAGTCCGGGCCGGGGATCCCTAGGCGCCGCAGGAGCGCGTAGGTCTCCGCCTTGTCGTTCGAGCGCCGGATCGTCTCGGGTCGGGAGACGAGTACTGGCACCGGAAACCGGTCGCGATGCTCCGCGAGCCCCTCGAGGTCGAACGAGGACTGCGGCAGGACGACGTCCACGCTCTCCCGCTCGACGAGGTCGAGGATCGCGTCCGCGAAACCGGGATCGGAGCCGGCCGGGACGAGGTGGAAGGCGTCGCAGAGGTGACGGCCGATGGCGCGCTCGCCCATGTCGGAGCCGACGAGGCGCACGTCCCGCTCACCGTTCTCGCGCAGCGAGCGCAGGAGCGCGGCCGTGCCGGGCGCGCCGGAGGCGGAGACCAGGATGGTGATCGGCTTCAATGCAACCAGCTCGAGATCTCCGCTTGATGCTCGTCGAGCCAACGCTGCGTCGCGAGCAGTACGACGATGTTGAGGTCGCCCCCGTGAAGCACGGTCTCGGTCACGAGAGGTCGATCCTGTCGGCGGCGAGCTGCTCGAGGCGCCGCTCGCGCTCTGCGTCCAGCATCGCCCGCATCGTCTGCCCCATCGTCTCGCCTGGATAGGCCCAGATCTCGGGGTGCGTGAGGAGCTGCAGCCACCGGAACTCGCCCGTCCGGAGACCGTCGTGGGGGCAGCCGGAGCGCCAATGCTGGTTCGAGTCGGAGCGGTAGGTCTCGGGCGAGAACCAGGGCTCCTCCATCACGTTGATCGCCGCTTCGATCGGCTCGCGCATGTACTGCGGGTCGGGGTTGTGCCAGGCGACAACGGGATCGAAGCGGCCGTCGAGCCGCGCGTGGGGATAGACGGCGTGGAGCCCGACGCGGTGCCCGAGCTCCCGCAGCCGTTCGAGCGCGCGCTCACTCTCAGGCGACTCCAGGTTGTAGAAGACCGACTGTGTCATCAGGAAGTAGGTCGCCTGCGCGCCCGCCTCGGCCTCGAGCTCGGCCATCCGTAGCGCAGCGTCCAGCGAGAGGTCGACGTCGTGGCGCAGGATCAGGTCGCCCCGAGTCGGTTCGCCCTCGAAGGGGGCGAACCGGTAGCCGCCGACCTCGGCGGCACCGAGGAGCTCCCGGTAGTGCTCGAGGTCAAAGGCGCAAGTCACTTCTGTGCCAGAACCCAGTGGAACTCTGCGGGCCCCTCGGGCTCCTGGAAGGTGATGACCTCGTCCCGCAGCAACCGGAAGCCCGCGTCGCGGAGCAGCCGGCGGTTGTTGTCGGGGTCCCAGCCGCTGAAGAACATGGTCGCCCCGAGCCATTCCCCCACCCAGTCCGGGGAGTCGCGCGCTCCAAGCGCGGTCAGGAAGAGCCCGCCGGGTACGAGCCACGAGCGGATGCGCTCGAACAGCTCGGGGAGCAGATCGCGCGGAACGTGGTTGAACGAATAGAACGCAGCAACCGCGTCGACCGACCCGGGCTCGAAGTCGACCGACGTGAAGTCCGCGTGCACGAACTCCGCCTCCGGCACGCGCGTTTGTGCACGCTTCAACTGCTCGACGGAGAGATCGACGCCCGTCAGCCTGAAGCGCTCCGCGAGGAGCTTCGTCTCCAACGTCCCCCCGCCGCAGCCGAGCTCGACCACCCGCGCCGCAGCCGGCAGCCGCGAGAGGAGTTCATCGCGCCACTCGGCCCGCGGGTCGTCCTCGATCCGCGCGACCCAGTCCTCCCACGTGTCGATCATCGAGTCGTAGCCGGCACCGACGATCTCTGTGCGGGGGTCGCTCACGCGACCTCGACCCGGAGGAGGCGGGCCGCCTCCTCCGCCCGTTGGAGTGCCTCGACCGACGTCTCCGCTGTTGCGATCACGTACCCCCGGCGATCGCCGTCGAGCCGGACCGGCCGGATCGTCTCGCCGACCTGGAGGTAGGTGTCCGCCTGAACAACGCCTTCTGCGCTCAGCACCGGTTCGAGCGACCCGATCTTCGTCACCGTTCCCGTCGGCAGCGGCCCCGGGTCAGCGGTGAGGAACCGGATCGCCAGAGGCTGCTTGAACCGGGGCAGGACGAGCTCGTCCCCGACAGGCTGGCCGAGCGCCTGCCGCAGCGCCACCTCGATCAGGTCGACCCCCACCGCGTGCCGCACGAGGTCCGCCATCTGCCCTCCCGGGATTCGAGCCGCCACCTCGACGACGCGCACGCTCCAGTCGTCCGAGACGATCAGCTGGGGAAACGCGATCCCGTCGCGGAGCCCCAGTGCATGAACCGCATGCACCGCGACCCGCTCTGCCTCTGCGAGCACGTCGCCGTAGATCGAAGCGGGGTAGACGTGGATCCAGCCGACGCCGAACCCGATCCCGGGCGGACGGAGCCGGTCCGACAGGGTCAAGGAGATCGCTTCGCCGCCACGGACGACAACGATGCCGTTCAGCTCGAGCCCGTCGTGAAAGCCCTCCACGATCGCCTCGCCCGTGAGCGACTCGGACAGCGCGACGTGGAGGTGCGCGTCGAGCTCGTCTTCAGAGCCGATCAGGAAGACGCCGCGCTGGCCGCCCGAGTCCGCCGGCTTCAGCACCGCAGGGCTCCCGACCGTCACGAGGGCGCTGCGCGCGCTCTGCAGGTCGCGGGCCGCCGCGAAGCGCGGTTGGGGCACGCCCGCGTCCGCGAGCGTGCGCCGCATGGCGATCTTGTGCGTCATCAGGTGCGCCGTCTGCGCGCCGATCCCCGGGAGCCCCAGCGTCTCGGCGACCGCGGCGACGACGGGGACGGCCCGATCCGCGGAGACCGTGAGCACGCCGTCGACGCCATGCCGACGCGCGACCTCGGTGACGCCGGCGACATCGGTGAAGTCGACCGCCTCCGCCACGTCAGCCTCCTGCAGGCCGGGAGCGGCGGCGTTCCGGTCGACCGCGACGACGCGCAGCCCCAGCTCTTTCGCCCGCAGGATCGCGCGGCGCTGGTGGCGCCCGGCGCCGACGAAGAGAACCGATGGCATGCGGCGCGATGCTATCCGCGCCGAATGAGGCTTACGAGTCGGGCCCGCCGACGGCGAAGCCGGGCACGAGGAACGCCAGGCGCTTGAAGCGGGAGATCTGGCAGCCGTCGGTCAGGCTCAAACGCGTCCACACTCGCTCTCCCCGGAACGTCCCGCTGATGACCGCTTCGCCTGGCCCTCCGTACACCTGCGTACACATCAGCCCCTTGCGCGCGGGCGCGAACGGCCGCTTCAGCACCTTCAGCTTCCGGCACGCCTCGCCGTCGTTCGGCAGCGAGCCTCCCGCAGGGTCACAGCGGAGCGTCCAGGCCTCGGGCGCGTCGTCGCCCTTCGCCTTGCCGTCTGACCAGTAGGAGATGCGGAGCGACGTCGCCGGCTCAGCTTCCGGCGCAGAGGCGGCGGAACCACCCCCGACGGCGAGCGCGGCGAGCACAGTGACGGCAAGCGTGCGGCGCATTGCGGGAAGTTTAGCGCGGATAGACTCGAACGGTGGCCCTGCGCGGCAAACGCATCTTCGTGACGGGCGGCGCGGGCTTCATCGGAACGACCCTCGCCCGCCGCCTCGTGGAGGAGAACGACGTGATCGCGCTGGACAACCTCCACCGCGACGCCCTCGGCGGCACCCTGCTGGCGGAGCACCCGAACTTCACGTTCGTGCACGGGGACGTACTCGACGCCGAGCACCTGACCGAGATGGCGCGGGGCGCGACGCACATCGTCCACTGCGCCGCGATCGCCGGTGTCGACACCGTGCTCGAGAGCCCCGTACGAACGATGCGCGTCAACACTATCGGCACCTACAACGTGCTCGAGGCAGCCGTCGCGACCCTCGACACCGTCGAGCGCTTCGTCGACTTCTCCACGAGCGAGGTCTTCGGCACACACGCGTTCCGGGTACAGGAGGGCCAGGTGTCGACGATCGGCTCGGTCGGCGAGGCGCGCTGGACCTACGCCGTCTCGAAGCTCGCCGGCGAGCACATGGCTCACGCCTATCACGACGAGCTGAAGCTGCCGACGGTGACGGTGCACCCCTTCAACGTCTTCGGCCCGGGCCAGATCGGCGGGGGCGCGATCCGTGCCTTCATCGAAGCCGCGCTGGCAGGCCGCGATCTGACGATCCACGGCGACGGCTCGCAGATCCGGGCCTGGTGCTACGTCGACGACATGGTCGAGGGGACGCTCCGGTGCCTCGAGCACCCGAGCGCCGTCGGGCAGGCATTCAACATCGGTAACCCGCGTGCGACCGTCACGATCTACGACCTGGCGCAGCGGATCCGGCGCCTCGTCGGCGCCAACGTGGAGATCGTCTTCCAGCCGTTGCACTACGCCGACGTCGAGCTGCGTATCCCGAACGTCGAGAAGGCCCGCGAGACCCTCGGCTTCGAGGCGAGCGTCGACCTCGATGATGGGCTCGCGCGGACGATCGCCTGGTATCGCGAGCGGGCCGCGACGCCGGCGTGACCACCACCCACCAGGTGAGCGAGCCGATTCGGCTTGCATATCCCGATCTCGGCGACGAGGAGCTCGCTGCAGTCGCGGAGGTGCTGGCGTCCGGCTCGCTGACGATGGGGCCGAAGGTGCCCGAGCTCGAGGAGCTCGTCGCAGCGGCGTGCGGGGTCGAGCACGCGGTCGCCGTCTCGAACGGCACCGCCGCCCTCCACGTCGCCGTCCTCGCGCTCGGGATCGGGCAGGGGCCAGAAGGACATCTCGACGAGGTGATCGTCCCTGCGTACACCTTCCCTGCGACGGCAAACGTCGTTCGGCTGGCGGGCGCGAAGGCGGTGCTCGTCGACGTCGACCCGGAGACCTTCAACCTCGACATCGAGCAGGCTTACGAGGCGGTGACGCCGCGGACGAAGGCGGTGCTGGCGGTTCACCTGTTCGGCCGGCCGCTCGACTGGGCCTCACTGCAGAGTGCCGTCGCCCCGGAGATCCACCTGCTCGAAGACGCGGCTGGAGCGCTCGGAGCTCGCTGGCAGGGGATGCCCTGCGGCGGTCTCGGCGTCATGGGCTGCCTCTCGTTCCACCCGCGCAAGATCGTCACCACCGGGGAGGGCGGCGCTGTGACAACGGGTAACGCTGAGCTCGCAGCGGCCGCCCGACGGCTGCGCCACCACGGACTCGACCCCGACGCGAACCTCGCGGTGCCCTCGACCAACTACCGGCTCGCCGACATCCTCTGCGCGGTTGGCATCCCGCAACTGCGCCGGCTCGACGACCTGCTCGCGGAGCGGACGCGGATCGCCGAGGCGTACGCGGAGCGCCTCCGCGGCGTCGTCGAGCTGCCGCAAGCCGACGAGGGCGACAGGCACGGCTGGCAGGCCTACGTCGTCCGGCTCGGGCGCCGGGACGAGGCGCTGCGCACGCTGCGCGCAGAGGGGATCGAGGTGCAGATCGGCACCTACGCGCTCCACCGGCTCGAGGCTTACGCCGACCAGGGCCACTTCGCCGGTGCCGATGAGGCCTCTGAGCGAGCCCTCGCACTCCCGCTCCACTCGCGCCTGACGGAGAGCGAGCTCGACCGCGTCGCCGAGGGCGTCACCCGATTCGCTTGAACCGCCCGCTTGACAGCACGACGAAGGAAGTGAATACTCACTACCTATGAGTACGGCGATCAGGCAAACGGCGGCGGAGCGGCGCGAGGCCGTGCTCGTCTCGGCGACGTGCGAGTTCGCCCGCAGCGGCCTGCACGGCGCCTCCACCGACGTCATCGCGAAGGGGGCAGGCATCTCGCAGCCGTACCTCTTCCGCCTCTTCGGGACGAAGAAGGAGCTGTACCTGGCGACAGCTGCCCGGAAGATGGAGGAGACCTACCAGGCGTTCGAGCGCACTTCCCGCGGCAAGAGCGGCGAGGAAGCCCTCGCGGCGATGGGCGAGGCGTACGTCGAGCTGATCGAGGATCGCGACCGGCTCCAGCTGATGCTACAGTGCTTCGCCGACTGCGACGACGACGAGATCAGGGCAAAGGTGCGCAGCGTCTGGCGCGACCTCCTGGAGCTGATCGAGCGGGTCTCCGGGGAGCCACCGGAGGTGATCAGTGCGTTTGTCGCAAAGGGCATGCTCCTGAACGCGCTGACGGCGATGGAGCTCTTCGACGATCCGACGCCCTGGGGCGACCGGTTGATCTCCGGCTGCCAACCCGAACCCGAGAAATAGGGGTACCCGCATCGATCTGGCCGTCTTTTTTTGTTCGGATTAGAAAGTAACTACTCACTTGCAATAAGGAGGGAGATCGAGCAGTGACAGCCAAGACCAAGACGCTCTGGACCTTCGCGATCACCTCGGTCGCGCTCTTCATGGTCGTCCTCGACAACCTCGTCGTCTCGACCGCCCTGCCGGTCATCCGCACCGATCTCAACGCCTCGATCGAGCAACTTGAGTGGACTGTGAATGCGTTTACGCTCACCTTCGCCGTCTTCCTGCTCACCGGAGCGGCACTCGGCGACCGCTTCGGCCGCAGGCGCATGTTCATCGGCGGGCTGAGCCTGTTCACGCTCGCCTCCGCGGCGGCGGCGCTCGCTCCCTCGATGGAAGCGCTGATCGCGGCGCGAGCCGTCCAGGGCATCGGCGGCGCGATCGTGATGCCCCTGACGCTGACCCTCCTCTCCGCCGCGTTTCCCGCCGAGAAGCGCGGCGTCGCTCTCGGTGCCTGGTCCGGCATCGCCGGCCTGGCCGTCGCAGCCGGTCCCCTCGTCGGCGGAGCGGTCGTCGAAGGGATCGCGTGGCAGTGGATCTTCTGGCTGAACGTCCCGATCGGGCTCGTGCTGCTGCCGGTCTCGCGCCTGCTGACCGAGAGCCATGGCCCGGACAAGGCGCTCGACCTGCGTGGCCTCGCACTCGCGAGCGTCGGCATGCTGGGCCTCGTCTGGGGACTCGTGAACGGCAACGAGGACGGTTGGGGCAGCCCGCAGATCATCGGCTCGCTCGTCACCGGTGTCGCCTCTCTCGCCGCCTTCGTCGCCTGGGAAGCGCGGTCGCCTCAGCCGATGCTGCCGCTCCGCTTCTTCCGTGACCGCGCGTTCGCAGCGGCGAACGGCGCCTCGCTCGCGATGTACTTCGGCATGTTCGGCTCGATCTTCCTGCTGTCGCAGTTCTTCCAGACCGCCCAGGGCTACTCACCGCTCGAGGCGGGGCTGCGGGTGCTGCCGTGGACGGCGATGCCGATGGTCGTCGCGCCCATCGCGGGCGCTCTGTCCGACCGCATCGGCGGCCGGCCCTTCCTCGCAGGTGGGCTCGCCCTCCAGGCGATCGGCCTCGGCTGGATCGCGGCGGTGTCCGAAGCGGACATCGGCTATTCCTCGCTCGTCGGCCCCTTCATCCTCTCCGGCATCGGCATGGGGATGTTCTTCGCGCCCGTCGCGAACATCGTCCTCAGCGCCGTCGGCGCGCGCGATGAGGGCAAGGCCTCTGGCGCATCGAACGCGATCCGCGAGGTCGGCGGCGTCTTCGGCGTCGCCGTCCTGGCTTCGATCTTCGCCCGCACGGGCGGGTACGAGTCACCGGCGGTCTTCAACGACGGACTAGTGAGCGCGACGTGGGTCGGCGCGGCGGTCGTCGGCGCGGGCGCCGTGATCGCGCTCGCCATCCCCGGCAAGAAGCGGGCCGAGCGCGCTGCCGTGCCCGCTCTGGACGCCGCTTAGCGTCTGCGAGGGACGTGTCCCGGGGACTGTCCCCGGGATACGTTCTCGTAGGCCTCGTCCGCGGTCGGTAGCTCCGGCTTCGGCCACGCCGGATCTGGGCGCCAGTCGCGCACGTCGCGGTCGAACGGCCAGGCTCGCCCGTCGAATGTTGCGATCGCCCGCCAACCTTCCTCACGTACCGCCTCAGCCTCTTCAGAGGTGAAGCGGCCGACGCGGATTGCCTCCTCGAGCTCGTGCTCGTCCTTCCAGCGCCAGGATGAGAGGTCCGGCGCGATCACGAGGTCGAGCACGCTGTCGGCCGTGTCGAAGCCGAAGCGGGTGCGCTCGAGCGGCAGCTGCAGGTTGACGTACCACTCCTGGAGAGTCCAGCGGTCGTCCCAGATCGCCCAGAACGAGTGGCCTGCACCGACGGGGGTGAGCATGAGGACGTGGTAGCCGCTCCAGACGCCGTCGCAGAGCCGCCAGGGCAGCGCGAACCGCTCCGCATACGGCAGGTCGCGCGAGAGCGGGACGCCGTCGAGGCCGCAGCGTGTCTTCATCGGCGAGCCCGACGCGATGAAGAGGGCCACGTGCCGTACGGAGTCCTCGACCACCGTCATCGGCTTCACACGCGACACCCGGCCGTGGTGGACGTAGCGCAGGAGGACCGCCTCGCCCCTACTCCACATGATCCCAGCCCTCCGGGAGCGCCGGGAGCTGCCACGCCGGATCGGGGCTCCACTCCTCCCAGCCCGTTGGGAACGGCCACTCCTCGAGTACCTGTTCAGCCTCGGCACGCACAGCATCCGCGTCGAGGAGACCGAGCGCCGCCGCTTCCGCGAGCTCGTCGTCGTCCTTCCAGACGACCTCGCCGTCAGGTCGGATGACGAGGTCGAGCTTCTCGTCGACGAAGTCAACTCCGAGCGCCGTCCTGCGGACGTCCCGCTCGAAGTTGACGTACCAGTAGGCGAGGGTGCCGTGCTCGTCCCAGTTGACCCAGATCGAGCGGGCCGCGCCGGGTCGGACGAGACCGAGCCCGTCGCCTCCGGCGACCCGGTCTGCAAGCCTCCATACGGTCGTCGGGATGCGGATCTCGCTACCGTCAGCTCGCACCGGAAACTTCCCGGGCGCACTCCGAGGCACCCAGAGGGCGATCGTGCCGTCACCGGTCTCCTCGATGAGACGGGTCGCGTTGACGCGCCAGACGCGACCGAACCAGACCTCGCGGTAGAGGAAGCTCGCCTCCGCTCTACGGGATATGTTGCCAGCCTTCAGGAAGCTGTGGCAGCGACCAGCTTGGATCCGGCTCCCACTGTGTCCAGTGGTCGCCCCACCAGCGGCGACCTGCGTCGAGCTCGGTCGCGACGCGAGCGCCTTCGGCTCGGATCGATGCCACCTTCTCGATCGTCCAGCGGCCACGCTCAACCCAAGGATCCAGGAGCTCCTCGTCCTTCCACGTCCAGGTGCCGTCGGCCGCGACGACGAGGTCCAGCTCATGGTCTTCCGTGTCGATGCCGAGCGCGGTGCGCCGGAAGCTCTCATGCAGGTTGACGTACCAGCCGCGGAACTCGCGCTCCGGCCCGTGCCAGAAGATCCAGATCGCATGCGCCTGGCCCGGCCGTTGCAGCTGGAGGACGCCGTGACCCTCCCAGCGCTCGCGGCCGTGCCAGGGGTGCCGGCCGCCCGGCCAGTCTCCGTCCGGAAACCGGAGCGCTGACCCACCCGGAACGTAGATCGCGAGCAGCTCCGGCGTATCCTCGACAACGGTGGCGGCCTGACAGAGCCACGGCCGGCCGTGCACGAGCTCACGGCGCACGATCGCGTCCCCCGGCTGCCATCCCACCGGCCGAGTGTAGGCTCTCGCCCCTGCAAACGGCCGACGTTCTCCCACTGCAAGCCGCGGCGCCCGAGCTCTCGATCGTGGTCACCCTCCTCGACGAGGCGGAGACGGTCGACGAGCTGCACCGGCGCGTCGTCGAGGCGGTGGCAGGCCGGCGGTTCGAGCTCGTCTTCGTCGACGACGGATCCACCGACGACACGTGGGCGAAGGTGGTGCGGCTGAACGCCACGGATGAGCGGGTACGGGGCGTCCGCTTCAAGCGCAACTTCGGCCAGCATCCCGCCATGCACGCAGGCCTCTCCCGCGCTCGCGGCGAGATCGTGGTGACGATGGACGGCGACCTCCAGAACCAGCCCGAGGACATCCCGCGGCTCGTCGCCGCGGTCGAGGCGGGGGCGGATGTCGCCAGTGGCCGCCGCACCGCACGCCACGACGCCTGGGGCCGGACGCTGCCGTCACGCCTGATCAACGGCATGCTCCGCCGCTTCACCGGCGTCTCGATCTCCGACTTCGGGTGCGCCTTCAACGCCTACCGCCGGAGTGCGTTCGAGCCGATGTTGCCCTCGATCGGGAAGCAGAAGTTCACGAAGGCGCTCGTCCTCTCCGGCGGTGCCTCCGTCGTCGAGGTCGACATCGGGCACCGCGCCCGGCAGGGCAGCTCGCGCTACTCGCCGCTCCGGCTGACGCGGCTGGCTCTGCACGTGCTAGCCGGCTTCTGGCCACAGCCGATCCAGTGGATCGGTGTGGCTCTGGGGACGCTCTGCACATTGCTCGCGACGGGGCTCGGCGGCTACGGGGTGTGGTACTGGATCGACCGCTCCGACTTCCCCGGCCCCCTCCTCGGCGGCGTCGCGGTGCTGTTCGTGCTGGGCATCCAGGGCTTCATCCTCGCGCTCGTCGGCGAGTATCTGGGCAGAATCCAACGCGAGGTCGAGGGACGGCCTCTGTACGCGATTGCGGAGGAGCTTTGAACGAGTCACAGCGTCACAGAACGGTGACCGGCGGAGCCGGGCTTTGCCCGGCGGGAGCCGCGGAGCGATCTCGGCCGGACCGGGCGGCGAAGGAGGGGGCACATGGGGGAACCATGGGTTCCCCCATGATTTTGATTGCAGAGGAGCTCTAGTTGCGACAGAAACGTGTTCTCGTCACCGGAGGAGCGGGGTTCATCTCGTCGAACTTCATCCGCCACCTGCTGACGAACACCGCGTACGAGGTCGTCTCCCTGGACGCGCTCACGTACGCGGGCAACCTCGAGAACCTGTCGGATGTGCTCGGCCACGAGCGGCTCTCGTTCGTGCATGGCGACATCCGGGACGCCGACCTCGTCGCGGACGTCGTCGCCGAGGTGGACGTGATCGTGAACGCGGCCGCCGAGTCGCACGTCGAGAAGTCGATCGAGGAGGGAGCGTCCGAGTTCGTGACGACGAACGTCGAGGGCACGCAGATCCTCCTCGACGCGATCCGAGTGACGCCCGTCGAGCGCTTCATCCTGATCTCCTCGAGCGAGGTGTACGGGACGGCCGAGTGCGCTCCGATGGACGAGAGGCACCCGCTGAACCCACGCTCGCCCTATGCGGCGACCAAGGCGGGTGGCGACCGGCTCGCCTACGCCTACTTCGTCACCTACGGCCTGCCGATCGTGATCGTGCGCCCCTTCAACAACTACGGGCCGCGACAGCACCCGGAGAAGGCGATCCCGCGCTTCATCACGCAGGCGCTCGCGGGCGAGCCGCTCACGATCCACGGCGACGGACACGCGAGCCGCGACTGGCTCTACGTGGACGACGACGCCGAGGCAATCGAGACGATCATCGCGGCTCCGATCGACGCGCTCGCCGGCGAGGTCGTTAACGTCGCGACGGGCGTCGACATCTCCGTGAACGACGTGGCTGACGCCGTCCTCGCAGCAGTGGACAGCGACTCCGAGAAGCTGTACGTCCCCGAGCGGCCCGGACAGGTCGACCGCCATATCGGCTCGACGGAGAAGCTGGAGCGGTTGACTGGCTGGTGCGCTCGGACGAGCTTCGAGCGGGGCCTCGAGCGGACGGTGGCCTGGTATCGCGACAACGAGGTGTGGTGGCAGGCGGTTCCCGGACGCGATCGCGTCTCCTCGTCCTAGGAGCCGGCCCGGCTCAGCTGGGGCTGCTGCGCGCGGCCCACGACCGTGGTCTCTTCGTGATCGCCGTCGACCGCGATCCGTCCGCGCCCGGCTTCCGCTATGCCGACAAGCGGGCTCTCGTCTCGAGCGAGGACGAGCCCGGCGTCGATCGGCTCGCACGGGCGGAGCGCGTCGACGCCCTGATCTCGCCGGGCGCCGACTGGCCGGTCGGGATCGCGGCACGCATTGCCGAGCGCCTCGGGCTCCCGCACCCGATCGACGGCGCCACGGCGGCACTGGCGACGTCGAAGCAGCGCCAGCGGGAGCGCCTCGAACGGGCCGGCGTACCGCAGCCGCGGGTGCTCGACGAGCCGGCGGCCCCCTGCGTCGTGAAGGCTCCCGACCGGCAGGGGCAGCGCGGCCTGAGCGTCGTCCTGCGCGACGAGGAACTGCCGGCCGCGATCGAGCGAGCGGTCGAGGCCTCGCGAACCGAGGCCTTCATCGCCGAGGAGCTCGTGGACGGCCCGGAGGTGACGGTCAACGCCGTCTCGGTTGAGGGCGAGTTCCACCCGCTGACGGTGACCGACCGGCTGACCGCGGACCCGCCCGCCTTCGGCGTCGCGCTCGCGCACGTGGGGCCGGGCGCCGCAGAAAGTGTCGCAGCGATACAATCTCCTTCTGCGGCCCCGTCCGCAGGCGCCGCTGCGGTTGCGGTTGCGGCGCGCGCGGCAGCCGCCCTCGGGATTCGCAACGGCCCGACCTACACGCAGCTCCGCCTCGGGGCCGACGGGCCAAAGGTCGTCGAGCTGGCGGCTCGCCTGGGCGGCGGCCATGACGCGGAGCTGTGCCGGCTGGCGCTGGGAGTCGACCTGAACGGGCTCGCGCTCGACTTCGCGCTCGGCGAGAGACCTAGTGTCGCAGCGACACAAGCCCCTCTCGCGGGCGGCGCGTGCGTCCTCTTCCTCGTCGCGCCCGAGGGGGAGCTCCGCTCGACCGAAGGGGCGGAAGCGGCGCTCGCGGAGGAGGGCATCCACGAGGTCCGTCTGTACCGGCCGCCTGGACACCGGTTCGGGCCCCTGCGGAGAGGGAGCGACCGCGCCGGAGCGATCATCGCGGTCGGCGGCGACCGGGACGACGCGCTGGAGCGGGCTCGGCGTGCGGCCGGCGCAATACGCTTCCTCGTCGGATGACGAGAGCGACCCAACTCGGGTTCCAGCCGCCCGCGATCGGCGAGGAGGAGATTGCGGCGGTCGCCGAGACGCTCCGCTCGGGCTGGCTCACGACCGGCCCGCGGACGGCGCTCCTCGAGGAGCGGATGGCGACCTACCTCGAGGCGAAGCACGTGCTCGCCGTCGCTTCCGGCACGGCGGCGATGCACCTGTCGCTGCTCGCGCTCGGGATTGGTCGCGGCGACGAGGTGATCACGTCGCCGATCACGTGGCCCGCGACCGCGAACGTGATCGTCCACGCGGGCGCGACGCCCGTCTTCGTCGACGTGCGCCAAGCCGACCTGAACATCGACCCAGCGCAGGTCAAGGCGGCATTGACGCCGCGCACGAAGGCGATCCTGCCCGTGCACCTTGCCGGCCAGCCGTGCGACCTCGACCCGATCTGGGAGCTCGGCCTACCCGTGATCGAGGACGCTGCACACGCTGCAGAGAGCGCCTACCGCGGCCGCAAGCTCGGCGGCCTCTCCGACGCGACCTGCTTCTCGCTCTACGCGACGAAGAACATCGCAGCGGGTGAGGGAGGCCTCGTCGCGACCGATCGTGACGACATCGCCGACGCAATTCGCAACCTCCGCCTGATGCGGCGCGGCGACGGCTCCCGCTACGACCTCACCGTCCCGGGCTTCAAGGCGAACCTCTCGGATGTCCTCGCCGCGATCGCGCTCGTGCAGCTCGACAAGCTCCCCGACCACACCGCGCGCCGGCGGCGCCAGTTCGAGCTCTACGACGCCGGGCTGGCCGACGTCGACGGGATCGAGCCGCTCGCCCGCGACGGCCGAGACACGCACGCGCTCCATCTCTACGTCGTCCGGATCGACCCAGAGCGCTTCGGGGCGAGCAGGGAGGAGGTGCAGCGCGCGCTCGCAGCGGAGCGGATCTCGACGTCGATCCACTTCCTGCCGGTCCACCGGCTGACCTGGTATCGCGAGCGCTACCCGGAGCAGCCTCCGCTCCCCATCGCGGAGCGCGCCGGCGAGGAGATCCTCTCGCTGCCGCTCTCGCCCGCGCACGCGGAGGACGACATCCGTGACGTGATCGACGCGATCCAGCTCCTCCACACGCACCTCTCGTGAGGCGGCGGGTCGTTCGAGCGGTCGCGACCGTCCTCCTGACGGGGCTCGCGGTCGCCTACCTGGTGTGGAAGGTCGATCTCGGCGAGACGGTCGACGTGCTCGGAGCAGCGAGTCCGTGGTGGTTCGCCCTCGCCGTCGCGATCATGACCCTGACCCTGATTCCGATGGCCATGCGCTGGCGCTGGCTGATGGCGTCGCAGGGAATGCGGGAGCGGCTGCCGTGGCTCGTCCGCGCCTACCTCGTCGCCTACGCGGCCGGCCAGATCCTGCCGACGTCGATCGGCGGCGACGCCGTCCGGATCCTGGAGACGTCGCGCCGCCACCCGGCGCGCCTAGGCGCCGTCAGCGCGATCGTCCTCCTCGAGCGCGCGCTCGGCGGGGCGGCGACGGTGCTGCTCGGCGCGGTCGGCTTTCTCCTCGCTCTCGGCCGCTACGACGTCGGCGCGTATCTCTGGCTCGAGGGCGCGTTCGTTCTCGGCACGCTGCTCCTCGCCTTCCTCTTCTTCTCGCGGACCGCCCGCCCGCTGCTGCGCACGACGACGCCGCTCCTCGCCCGCCTCCGCCTCGAGCGTCCGGTGCGCTCCCTCTACGAGGGTGTGCACGCCTTCCGGGATCACGGTCGCCTGCTCGGGAGCGTCTTCGCGCTGACCGTCGCCGTGCAGACGGTCAGGGTGCTCGCGATCTGGGCCACAGCCCGAGCGGTGGGAATCGAGCTCTCACCTCGCCTCTTCTACGTCATGGGCCCGCTCTTCTTCCTCGTGCTGCTCGTCCCCTTCACGCTGAACGGCTTCGCCGTGCGGGAGGCCTTCTTCGTCAGCTTCCTCGGCAGCGTCGGCGTCGAGGCCGAGGCCGCCTTCGCAGCCGGGTTCCTCTTCTTCCTCGTCGCCACATCGCTCGCGGTACTCGGCGGCGCTGTCCTGCTCTGGGAGGGGTTCCGGGGACGCCCCGCCGCTCATGCCTGACGTGCCACTCATGCCTGACAGCAGCGTCGTCGTCGTGACCTACAACGCGCTCCCCTGGCTCGAGCACTGCCTCGAGAGCGTCCGGGACGAGACGACGGTCGTCGTCGACAACGGCTCGACAGACGGCACTCCGTCGTTCGTGCGCGAGCGCTTCCCCGACGTACGGCTCCTCGAGCGGGAGAACCGCGGCCTGGCCGCCGGCTGGAACGCCGGGATCCGGGAGGCGCCGAGTCGCTACTTCCTGCTGCTGAACGCGGACGCGTGGCTGACGCGGGGATCGCTCGCGCGCCTCGTCGCCTTCGCGGAGGACCGACCGGAGGCGGCGATCGTCGGGCCGCGGCTCCTGAATCCGGACGGCACGTTGCAGCGATCCGTGCGCGGCTTCCCGACGCTCTGGCGTCTCGCCACCGAGTACCTCTTCCTGCGCAAGCTCGCACCGCGGTCGCAGCTCCTGAACGCCTTCTACGCCGGTGGCTTCGACCACGACGAGGTGCGGGAGGCCGAGTTCGTGATGGGCGCGTGCATGCTCGTCCGCAACGAGGCCGTGGAGCAGGTCGGTCCGCTCGACGACTCGTTCTTCCTCTTCAGCGAGGAGACGGACTGGAGCTACCGGTTCGCGCAGGCGGGCTGGAAGACGCTCTTCTACCCCGGAGCCGAGTGCGTGCACGTCGGCGGGGCCTCGCACGGCGGCCAGTTGCTGCGCGAGAACGTCCGCGGACACCTGCGCTTTCTCGCCAAGCACCGCGGGCCTCGCGTTGCGGAGGTCGCCCGGCTGCTGCTGCGCTTCGCGCTCAGGCTGCGCGGGCTCCTCTTTCGGGGCGAGCGCGGGCGCGCCTACAGCGAGGTCGCGGCCTGGCTCGGCTCCGGCGGGGTGCCGGAGCTGCTCGAGCGATGACACTCCTCCGCCTCGCCCTCGCGACCGGGATCGTGCTGGCGCCGGGCGCGGCGGTCGCGCGGGCCTTCGGCCTGCGCGGCGCGGCGCCGACCCTCGCCTGGGCGCTCGCGGCGCTCTTCGGCGCTCTGGGCGTAACGTTCCTGTTCGGGGCTTCCCTGACGTTGACCCTGGTGCTGTTGCTCGCCGTCGGTGCCGCAGCCCTGCCGTTCGCGCGTCGCGCGCCCGTCCCGGAACGGATCCGGGGCCGCGGCTGGGTTTTCGGGGGCGGCGTGCTCTTTGGTCTTGCGCTCTGGCACGTCGCCGGGGAGATCGGCGGCGACGGGCTCTTCCACCTTGCGCGCGTCCGGAAGCTGGAGGCGCTCGACGGCCTCTCGCTCGGCGCCGTCAACGAGTTCGCCGACGGCGGCCTCCACCCCGGCTACGCGTTCCCGCTCTGGCACGGCTTCCTCGCGC
>JBBJOI010000033.1:0-29979 GCA_037721555.1 Gaiellaceae bacterium
CTCATCCGGTGTTCTCCTTGGTGCTGGTGGCTTTGACACCCCCAGCCTCCAAGGAAACCCGGATGGAACAACGCTCTTGGGACCTACAGCTAGGTCTGGAGCGCCAAGATGATCTCGTCGATCTCCTCGCCGCGGGCGTTCGCGTAGCCCTTGCTCTCTCCGACGGGCACGAAGCCGCACTTTTGCAGGACCCGGATCGACGCCGCGTTGTCCTTCGCCGCGACGCCGTAGAGCGGCCGCACCGGCTCGAGCTCGACGAAACGGGCGACCGCTGCTGTCGCGGCCCCCTTGCCCCAATGTTCGCGGCCGAGCCAGTAGGTGATTTCGCGCGTCCCATCGTTGTCCCAGCTCGAGATGGTGCCCGCCACCTGCGCGTCGACTTCGATCGTCCTGTTCGTGACCGAGGAGTCGCCCCTCAGCCGCGCCCAACGCGCCTCGAAGGCTGTGCGGTCGGAGGGATCGGCGGCGGTGAACGCGGCCATCCGATTCGCCTCCGGATCGTTCCAGTGCTCGAAGAAGACGGGCAGGTCATCGTCGACGACCTCACGCAGTCGGACCTCGGCTGCCATCACCCAAGCCTAGATGCTCGACTAGACGGGCGGAGGCCCGCCGACGGGCATCGCCTGCCCCGGCTCGAACACGACCTCGCGTTCCTTCGGCTGGATCTCCCCGGCCTTGATCTGCTCGGCCCAGTGACACTTGACGAGGTGCCCATGGAGCGGCCGCAGCTCCGGCTCGTCGTCCTGGCATCGCGTCGGCTGGATGTAGGGACATCGTGTGTGGAAGCGGCAGGCCTGCGGTGGTGCAGCGGGGCTCGGCAGGTCGCCCTGGAGGAGTATCGATTCCCGGCGCCGCTCGATCTCGGGATCGGGGATCGGGATCGCCGAGAGGAGCGAGATCGTGTAGGGATGGAGCGGGTTCTCGTAGAGATCGTCCGCTGGGGAGAGCTCCATGATCTGACCGAGGTACATGACGGCGATCCGGTCGGAGATGTGCCTGACGACAGCGAGGTCGTGCGCGATGAAGAGATAAGTGAGGTCGAACTCCCGCTGCAGCGTCTCGAGCAGGTTCACGATCTGAGCCTGGATCGAGACGTCGAGCGCCGAGACCGGCTCGTCGCAGACGACGAAGTCGGGATTGAGCGCGAGCGCCCGTGCCAGCCCGATGCGTTGCCGCTGCCCACCTGAGAACTCGTGGGGATACCGGGACGATGCGTCCGCGGGCAGCCCGACGATCTGCAGGAGCTCACGCACACGGGCGCCGAGGGACTTGCCGCGCCCGAGCCCGTGGACGCGCATGGGCTCGCCGACGATCCGGCCGACGGAGTGGCGCGGGTTGAGCGAGGCATACGGATCCTGGAACACCATCTGCATCCGGCGTCGCAAGGGTCGGAGCTCCGACTCGCCCAGCTTCGTGATGTCCTGGCCGTCGAAGACGATGCGGCCGTCCGTCGGCTCGTACAGTCGCAGGAGAGCGCGTCCCACCGTCGACTTCCCACACCCGGACTCGCCGACGAGCCCGAGCGTCTCGCCGTGCTCGATCGTCATCGTCACCCCATCCACGGCCTTTACGTCGCCCACGTGGCGGTCGAGCACGATTCCACTCCGGATCGGGAACCAGACCTTGAGGTTCTCGACCTCGACGAGGCTCCCGTTGGACTTCATGCGACCTGCCCCAGCCGCGACTTCTGCCACTCGTCCGCCGGCACCGGATTGAAGCAGCGGACGTACTGGCCAGGAGCGATCTCCTCGAGCGGCGGCACCTCCTGTCGCGATTCCTCGACCTCGTAGCGGCACCGTGGTGCAAACGGGCACGCCGCAGGCGCGTTGAGCATGTTCGGCGGCGTTCCGGGAATCGGCTGGAGCGCCTGTCGCCGGCCGGCGTCGATCCGCGGGACGCTCTGAAGGAGTCCGAGCGTGTACGGGTGCCGCGGCTGCGCGAACAGGCGAGTCGCGGGGCCCGTCTCCACGATCAAGCCCGCGTACATGACGTTGACCCGTTCGCACATGCCGGCGACGACGCCGAGGTCGTGCGTGATCATGATCAGGGCTGTGTCGAGCTCGCTGACGAGCGAGCGCAGGAGCTCGAGGATCTGGGCCTGGATCGTGACGTCGAGCGCCGTGGTCGGCTCGTCGGCGATCAAGAGCTTCGGCTCGCAGGCGAGCGCCATCGCGATCATCACCCGCTGCCGCATCCCGCCCGAGAACTGATGTGGATAGTCCTTCAGCCGGTCCTTCGCCTTCGGGATCCCGACCTGGTCGAGCAGCTCGGTGGAGCGCCGGCCAGCCTGCTCGCGGTTCATGCCGAAGTGCACGTCGAGGGGCTCACGCAGCTGGCGCCCGATCGTCAGTACCGGGTTGAGGGAGGTCATCGGGTCCTGGAAGATCATCGCGATCTCGCGACCCCGGATCTTCCGCAGCTCCGGGTCGGGGAGCTTCAGCAGATCGCGGCCGTCGAAGGTGGCGCTCCCGCGGGTGACACGCCCATTGCGGGCGAGGATGCCGAGGATCGCGAGCGAGGTGACGCTCTTGCCGCAGCCGGACTCGCCCACGATCCCGAGCGTCTCGCCGGGCGCGATGTCGAAGGAGACGCCGTTGACGGCGTACACCAGGCCGCGGCTCGTCCCGAACTGGACGTGCAGGTCGTCGACAGCGAGAAGCGGGCGCCGAGCGGAGCTGACGCGCCTGGCGTCAGGGGCGTCAGCCACGCCCACGCAGCTTGGGGTCGAGTGCCTCGCGGAGGCCGTCGCCGATCAGATTGAAACCGAGGACGGACAAGACGATTGCAACGCCCGGGATGATCGCGAGATGCGGCGCCGTCTGCAGATAGCGCGTCGTGTCGGTGAGCATCGTCCCCCATTCGGGCGTCGACGGGTCCTGTGGTCCGAGCCCGAGAAAGCCGAGCCCGGCGACGTCGATGATCGCGGTCGCGAGCGCGAGCGTTCCCTGGACGATCACCGGTGAGATCGCGTTCGGAAGGATGTGCGAGGCGAGAATCGTGCGGCGCGGCACACCGACGGCTCGCGCCGCCAGCACGAAGTCATTGTCCCGTTGCGCGAGAACCGAGCCTCGCAGCAGGCGCGCGAAGACCGGTATCTGCGTCGCGCCGACGGCGATCATGATCTGCGTGAGGCCTGGGCCGAGGGCCGCGACGATGCCGATCGCGAGCAGCAGGCCCGGGATCGAGAGCATGATGTCCATCAATCGCATGATCACGCTGTCGACGATCCCTCCCACGTAGCCCGCGATCGAGCCCAAGAGCAGCCCGATCGAGAGACCGACGGCAACCGAGACGACGCCGATCAGCAAAGAGAAGCGGGCGCCGAAGATGATCCGCGAGAGCTGGTCTCGCCCCTGCTGGTCGACGCCGAAGAGATGCTCGGACGAAGGTCCGGGGCAGCATCTGCCCCCGAGGCGCGAGAGGTCGCCGGCCCGGGGATCCTCGGGAGCGATCAGCGGTGCGAAGAGGGCGACGAAGACGAACAACCCGACGAGCGTGAAGCCCACGATCGCCCCGGGGTTGCGACGGAGCCGCGACCAGGACTCGGAGAGCAGGCCCCCACTCGGCGCCTCGAGCTGGACCTCGCGCGATTCGAGCTCGGCGAGGGACATCAGCTGAGCCGGATCCGCGGGTTCAGGAGGGCGTACGAGAGATCGACGAGCAGATTCACGAGGACGAAGACGAGGGCGATGAACAGAATGCCGCCCTGCAGAACGGGATAGTTCCGCGCATCGATCGCGTCGACGAGCCAGGTGCCGATCCCCGGGAACGCGAACACCGTCTCCGTCAGCACGGCGCCGGACAGCAACAGGCCCGTCTGGAGACCGATGATCGTGACGATCGGCAGCAACGCGTTCCGGAGGACGTGCCGCTGGTCGACGATCTTCGGAGCCATCCCTTTCGCGCGTGCGGTTCGAACGTAGTCCTCGTTCTGCACGTCAAGAACGGCGGCGCGGGTGATCCGGGCGATGATCGCCAGCGGGATCGAGCCCAGCGCGACCGCCGGCAAGACGAGGTGCTTGAGCACGTCCCAGAACGCCCCTACATCGCCCGCCAGCAGCGCGTCGAGGACGTAGAAGTTCGTCGGATGCTCCAGATCGATGAGGACGGAGATCCGGCCGACCGTCGGCAAGAGGCCGAGCTTCACCGCAAAGATGTACTTGAGGATGATCGCGAGGAAGAAGATCGGGATCGAGATCCCGAGCAGCGACGCGATCAAGCTGCTGTGGTCGAGCCAGGTGCCGTACCGCTTCGCGGCCAGGAAGCCGAGCGGGATGCCCAGGATGACCGAGAACAGCATGGCCGCGAGGGCGAGCTCGATGGTCGCCGGAAAGCGCTCCTTGAACTCGTCGGTCACGGGTCGACGGCTTGTAACCGAATCGCCGAAATCGCCGCGGCCGACGGTCTTCAGGTAGGCGTAGTACTGCTCGTGCAGCGGGTCGTTGAGGCCGTATTGCTCGTTGATCGCCTCGACCTGCTCCTGGGTGGCTCGTTCCCCGAGCAGGGTCGTTGCGGGGCTGCCCGGAAGGACTCTGATCCAGAGAAAGACGAGGATCGAGAGCCCGAGCAGGATCGGGACAAGGAGCAGGAGCCGGCGGACGACGAAACGCAGCATGTCGCCCGCCGGACCCTAATCCCTCTCTACTCCTCGAGCGTTACCGACGCGAACGACTCGTTCGTCGTCGGGCTGGCGACGTAGCCGTTGACGTTCGCCGTGAATGCAAGCGCCGGCCGTGAGTGTGCGTAGGGGACTCCCGGCAACTGATCCATGATCTGCCGGTTCGCCTCCTGGTACAGCTCCTCGCGCTTGGACTCCTCCGTCTCGATCTCCGCCTCGTCGAGCAGGTCCTCGATCTCGGTCAGCGGGGTCGTCGTCGTGCCCCAGGCCTTCTGCGGGCTCTGGAAGAACGTCCCGATGAAGTTGTCCGCGTCACCGTAGTCGCCCGTCCAGCCGAGCAGCCGGAGATTGCCGGCGTTGCCTTCGTCTGCGCGACCCAGGTAGTCGGGGTTCCACGGAGCGCTCTTCGCGGTGACCTTGAAGCCCGACTTGTTCAGGCTCGCCGCAAACGCTTCGAAGTTTCGCTTCGGATCGGGCATGTACGGGCGCGACACGTCCGTCGGGTACCAGAACTCGAGCGGTACCGGCAGCTCGTAGCCCGCGTCCTGCAGGATCTGCTTCGCCTTCTCCGGGTCGAACTCGTAGGTCGTGACGTCATCTGCGTAACCGACGACCTCCGGCGGCATGAACTGCGTCGCCACCTCGGCACGACCGGAGTAGAAATTGTCCACGACCGCCTGGCGATCGAGGCCGTACGCGATCGCCTGACGCACCTTGGCGTCGTCCGTCGGCTTCTTCGCGATGTTGAAACCGACGTAGGCGACGTTGAACGCAGGCCGGTCGATCACCTCCAGGTTCTCGTCACCTTCGAGGGTCGTGATGTCCTGCGGCTCCACGAGGTCGTAGCCCTGGATCTCCCCCGACTGCAGGGCCTGCAGACGAGCGGCGTTGTCGGCGATCGGCCGAATGATCAGCTCGTCGAGCTTCGCCTTGTCGCCCCAGTAGTCCTCGTTCCGCTTCAGCACGAGCCTGTCGTTGCGGGTCCACGAGACGAACTCGAACGGGCCCGTGCCAATGGGGTGCTCGGTGCCGAAGGTGCCCGACGGGCTGAAGATGCCGTCCGCGTCGGTGGTCCCCTCATCGGCGTTGAACTCCTCGAGCGCCTTCGGGCTGGCAATCGAGAACGCCTGCTGCGAGAGCGCCGGAATGAACGTCGCCGACGGCTTGGTCAGGGTCAGCACGGCGGTCGTCTCGTCGGTCGCCTCGCAGCTCTCATAGAGGCTCTCCTCGGGCGCGCCGCTATCCTTGTTGAACGTCTTGAAGCCGCCGAAGACGACCTGCCAGTAGTAGGTCGCTCCCGGGTTCTGGAGCGGTCCTTCAAAGTTGTACCAACGGTCGAAGTTGAAGCAGACCGCCTCGGCGTCGAGCGGCTCACCGTCGTGGAACGTGACGCCCTCGCGAATCTTGAACGTCCAGGCGGTGCCCGCATCGTCCGCTTCCCAGCTCTCCGCGAGGCCCGGGACCGGCTCCGTGGTGCCCGGCTTCAGCGCAACGAGTGTCTCGAAGATCTGGGTGATCACGCGGATCGATTCACCGTCGGAGACGAGCGCGCCGTCGAGCACAACCGGATCGGACGCGCCGGCGAAGACCAGCGTGCCTCCCTCGGCACCGCCTTCGGTCGTCTCGTCGGCGGTCGTGCCACTCGCATCGCCGCCCTCATCGTCGCCACCACAACCCGCCGCCAGGGCGAGCACGCCCGCAACGACGAGCAGCAGCAGCCAGTGCCACTTCGTCCTCAAGTTGACTCCTTTCGCAGGGGGATGAAATTGAGTATTCCGGAGCGTGCCGTCATCGGCAAGCACAAGGGCGGCCGCAGCAGCCCCCTTAACGCGTTCTTCTTCCGAGTCGGGCTCGAGAACTACGCCGCGAGCGCTGCGAGATCCCGCAGCGCCGCGAGCCGCGAGAGGGCTTGGCCCTCCAGCTGCCGGACCCGCTCCCGCGTCAGATCGAGCTCGTGCCCGATCGCCTCGAGCGTCCAGGGCTCGCCCTCGAACCCGAAGCGCAGCTCGAGGATCCGCCGCTCGCGCTCCGGCAGCGCGTCGAGTGCGCGCCGGACGCCCTGCTTGCGCAGCGACTCCTCGGCCTCGTCGAACGGGTCACTCGCCTCGCGATCTGCGAAGAGGTCACCGAGCTCACCCTCGTCGTCGGCGCCAACCGTCTGGTTGAGCGAGACGGAAGCGTGGGCGGCGCCGAGCGCCTCCTCGACGTGCTGGATCGGCAGCCCCGTGGCCTCGGCGAGCTCCTCCTTCGTGGCCTCCCGGCCCAGCTCCACCTCGAGCCGCCGCGCCGCGCGTGACAGCTTCTGCTGGCGCTCGACGACGTGGACGGGCACGCGGATCGTGCGCGCGTGATTCGCGACGGCGCGCTGCACCGACTGCCGGATCCACCAGGTCGCATAGGTCGAGAACTTGAAGCCACGCCGCCAGTCGAACTTCTCGACGGCGCGATTCAGCCCGAGCGTGCCCTCTTGGATCAGGTCGAGAAACGGGACACCGAGGCCGCGGTAGCCCTTCGCGATCGAGACGACGAGGCGCAGGTTGGACTCGATCATGCGCCGCTTGGCGACGAGGTCGCCGCGCTCGATCAGCTTCGCGAGCTGCACCTCTTCGGCAGCGTTCAGCAGCTTGTGGCGACCGACGTCGGCCAGGAAGAGCTGCAGGCTGTCGGCGGCGCCACTTGCGGCGCTCGCCTCGAGGGCAGGGGCGGCATCGGCCTCCTTCTCCTTCTCGCGCTCGGCGGCGCGCGCCTGCCCGACGTCGAGGCCGATCGTCTCGAGCTCGCGAGTCAGCTGCTCCTGTTCCTCGTCGTTCAGGTCGTGCTCGAGGGCGAACGCCTCGAATTCCGAGGGCTCGATGAAACCGCGCTCCTCCGAGCGCTCGACGAGCGACTTGACCCCATCCGACTCCAACAGCTCGATCAACTGGTTCTGCGTCAAGGGAGAACGTCATTCCTTTCGAAAACTCGCTGGACCAACACTGGGCGGCTACGCAACAAACTTACTCACTCTAAGAGCTTTTTCCTGCCCCTGCCACGGGAACCGGCACCGAGCAGGTGTTACAAGCTCAAACGTGCGGCGGGTACCTGCTATTCCGGCGAGGGAGCTTGTCGGCTTGCGCTGACGACCATAGCGCGGCCGGTGCACCCTCGGAGATTGTTGACGATGTTTGGCACGGAAAGTTTGCTCTTTTTGCGCACTTTACGCAGCGGATCGGCGGTTGCCACCCCTTTTTGGGCGACTTCGCTTCGGCGCCGGCCCGCGGGAACGGCGGTCGGCGAGCAACTCGGCAGCGCGCTCGATCGTCAGCGTCTCAGGCTCGTCGCCCCGGCGCAGGCTGGCGTTCGTCTCACCGTCCGTGACGTAGGGCCCGAAGCGCCCCTCCTTCAACAAGATCGGCTTCTCGCTCACCGGATCCGGCCCGAGTTCCTTGAGCGGCGCCTTTGCCGCCACAGCCTGTCCTCGCCGCCGCTTCGGCTCGGCAAGGAGGGCGAGAGCCTCCTCGAGCGAGACGGTGTGGAGCTGCTCCTCGCTCTCCAGCGAACGCGACTCGGCTCCCTTCTTCACATAGGGCCCGTAGCGGCCGTTCTGAGCGGTGATCTCCGTCCCGTCGGCGGGATCGGCGCCGAGCGTTCGAGGGAGCGAGAGGAGCTCGACCGCCTGTTCGAGCGTGACAGCCTCCGGCGACATCGACTTGAAGAGCGACGCCGCGCGTGGCTTCTCGGTGGAGCCTTCGTCGAGCACCTCGGCCACGTAGGGGCCATAGCGACCGGTGCGCACTGCCACCGGGCGGTGCCACTCGGGATGGGTGCCGAGAACGCGTTCGCCGGTCGGCGCGGAGAGCAGCTCCTCGGCCTTCTCGACGGTCAGCTCGTCCGGAGCGAGATCCTCCGGCACGCTCGCCCGCTCCTCGCCCCGCTCGAGATACGGGCCGTACCGGCCCACGCGGAGAGCGATGCCGTTCCCGATGGGAAGCGTGTTGACCGCACGCGCGTCGATCTCGCTCAAGTCGGACACGAGCTCCTTCAGCCCGAGCCCACGGTCAGCGCCTGTCGACGCTGCCGCGTCGTCACCGTCGCCGAAGTAGAAGCGGCGCAGCCAGTCGATCCGTGCCTCGCCGCCGGCGGCGATCCGGTCGAGGTCGTCCTCCATCCGCGCCGTGAAGTCGTAGTCGACGAGTTGGGCGAAGTGCTGCTCGAGCAGAGAGGTGACCGCGAACGCGAGGAACGCGGGCACGAGCGCGGTCCCGCGCTTGAACACGTAGCCGCGCTCGAGGATCGTGCCCATGATCGAGGCGTAGGTCGAGGGCCGGCCGATTCCGCGCTCCTCGAGCGCCTGCACGAGGCTCGCCTCGGAGTATCGAGCGGGCGGCGAGGTCGCATGCCCCTGCGAGTCGAGCTCGATCGCTGTGAGCTCGTCCCCTACCGCGAGGTGCGGCAGCGGCCGCTCGCCCTCGGACTCTGCTTGCTCGTTCGCGGGCTGCTCCTCGTCGCGGCTCTCTTCATAGGCGGCGAGGAAGCCGCGGAAGGTGATGACCGTTCCGGAGGCGCCGAACTCCGCGACGCGACCCGATGAAGTGGTGGTGGCGAAGCGCAGCGAGACCGTCAATCCGCGCGCGTCTTCCATCTGCGAGGCGATCGTGCGCTTCCAGATCAGCTCGTACAGCGCGTGCTCGTCTCGGTTCAGCTCGAGTCCGAGGGACTTCGGCGTGCGGAAAGCATCCCCGGCCGGCCGGATCGCCTCGTGCGCCTCCTGCGCGTTCTTCACCTTGCGTGTGTACTGCCGCGGCCGACTCGGGATCGACTCCAGCCCGTACAGCTCCGCTGCCTGCGTCCGGGCTGCGGCGAGCGCCGTCTCCGACAGCGTCGTCGAGTCGGTTCGCATGTAGGTGATGTAGCCGTTCTCGTAGAGCCGCTGCGCGACGCGCATCGTCGTCTGCGCGGAGAAGCGGAGCTTGCGGCTCGCCTCCTGCTGCAGCGTCGAAGTCATGAAGGGAGCGGCCGGACGGCGCGTGTAGGGCTTCTCGTCTGCCGAGCGGACGGCGTAGGCGGCGCCGGCGAGCTGCTCGGCGAGCTCACGCGCCTCGGCTTCTGCGAGGACGACCGCGTCGCGGGGCTTCAGCTCTCCGTCCTGGCCGAAGTCGCGGCCCTGCGCGACGCGCTTGCCGTCCAGGCTCACGAGCCGAGCAGCAAAAGAGCCCGGATCGAACACCCCCTCGAGGTCCCAGTAGCTCGCCGAGACGAACGCCCGGCGCTCCCGCTCCCGCTCGACGACGAGGCGCACGGCGACCGACTGGACGCGGCCGGCAGAGAGACCCTGCATCACCTTCTTCCAGAGCACGGGCGAGACCTCGTAGCCGTAGAGGCGATCGAGGATGCGCCGCGTCTCCTGGGCGTCGACGAGCCGCTGGTCGACCTCCCGCGTCTCGCCGAGGGCACGATCGATCGCGTCCTTCGTGATCTCGTGGAAGACCATCCGGCGGACGGGCACCTTGGGCTGCAGGACCTCGAGCAGGTGCCAGGCGATAGCCTCGCCCTCGCGATCCTCGTCCGTCGCGATGAGGAGCTCGTCGACCTCCTTCAGCTTCTTCTTGAGGTCGTTGACTCGCTGCTTCTTGTCCGCATCCACGACGTAGAGCGGCTCGAAGTCGTGATCGACGTCGACACCGAGCCGCGCCCACGGCTCCTTCTTCAGCTTCTCCGGAATCTCAGAGGCACGGTTCGGGAGGTCGCGGATGTGGCCGATGCTCGACTCGACGACGAAGTCGCGTCCGAGGTAGCCCGCGATGGTCTTCGCCTTGGCGGGCGACTCGACGATGACCAGTCTCTTGGCGGGGCGCGACATGCGCCCACCTTAGCGACGCCTTGGGATACTCCTGCGATGCCGCCACGGCCGAGCCCGCTCTATCTCGCGGTCGGTGGGGTCAGCCTGCCGCTCGTCCGCGGCCTCTTCCGGCTACGGGCCCGCGGTCTCGAGCACCTGCCCGGCGGGGGCTTCGTGCTCGCGTCGAACCATCACTCCAACTTCGACCCGTGGCCGCTCGGAGTTCCGCTCTACCCGCGGCGATTCCTCCGTTTCATGGGCAAGTCGGAGCTCTTCTTCACGCCGCTCAAGCAGTTCATCGTCGCCTGCGGCGCCTTCCCCGTCAGGCGTGGCGAGCGCGACCTCGAGGCGATCGGCACTGCGGTCGCCCTGTGCCGCCAGGGGCACATCGTCGTCATGTTCCCGGAGGGCACGCGCCGAAAGAAGGGGCTGCGAAAGAAGTGGAGGGCGAGAGCGCACACGGGCGCGGCGCGAATCGCGCTCGAGGCCGGCGTTCCCTTGATCCCTGCAGCGGTCCTGGGTACCGATCGGCTGGCGAGGCTCGCGAGGCTGCGCGTGCTCTACGGGCCCCCCGTCCGCCTCGACGACCTCGAGGGGCGGGACGATGCTCCCCACCTCGCCACGGAGCGCCTGATGGCGGCGATCAGGGAGCTCGAGGCGTCCGCGTGAAGCCGCTCGTCGCCGTCGACGGAGACTCCTTCGCGCACCGGGCTTACCATGCGCTGCCGAAGTCGATCCGGCGCGCGGACGGCGGGCCGGCCGGGTTGCTCGTCGGGATCGGCAACCTCCTTGTGCGGCTGTGGGAGGAGGAAACACCGCGAGCGATCGTGGTCGCGTGGGACACGCTGACCGTCCCGACCTACAGGCACGTCGCCCTCGAGAGCTACCAGGGCGGGCGCGAGTTCGACGCAGACCTGCTCGAGCAGCTCGACCTGGCGCCGGAGCTCTGTGAGGCGATGGGGTTCGCGGTCGCCAAGGGGGACGGCTACGAGGCTGACGACTTCCTCGCCGCGGCCGCCTACGCCGAAGAGGCTCGCAACGGGTGCGCGCTCGTCGCGAGCGGGGATCGCGACACCTTCCAGCTCGCGAGCGAGCGGACGACGATCCTGCAGCCGCAGCGTGGCGGCGGCGCCCTCGCCCGCATCGGCCCCGCCGAGGTGCGCGCGCGCTACGGGGTCGAGCCGACGCAGGTGCCCGACTTCATCGCGCTCCGCGGCGACCCGTCCGACAGGATCCCCGGCGCGCGCGGGGTGGGGCCGAAGACCGCTGCCGATCTTCTGGACAAGTACAGGACACTCGAGCACGCGCTCGCGGAGGGCCGCTTCGAGCGAGAGGCGGAGGCGCTTCGCCTCTACCGCCACATCGCGACGATGGACACCGGCGCGCCACTGCCACCGCTCGAAGACCAGACGCCGACCTGGGGCCACGCTGCAGAGCTCGCAGCGGAGTGGGGGCTCGGGCGGCTCTCGGATCGGCTCCGCGCACTGGAGGGGTCGTCGAGCTCCTGACGAACCGGCGGCTCGCCGAGCTTCACCCGACGGGAGGCTATCCGGAGCGGCAGGAGCGACTCGCGCGCCTCACCGGCGCTCAGGTCGAGCGGCGCGCGACGCTCGCGCAGCTCGAGCGGGTGCACGAGGCTGCGTACCTCGAGCAGCTGCAGACCATCGACCGGAGCCTCCTGCTCGACGGCGACACCGTCGTCTCCGGCACGAGCTGGGAAGCAGCGATCCTGGCTGCCGGGGTCGCTCTCGAGGCCGTCGACCGTGGAGGGTTCGCGCTCGTGCGTCCGCCCGGGCACCACGCGCTCGGCGGCCGAGCGATGGGCTTCTGTCTGGTGAACAACGTCGCGGTCGCGGCACGATACGCACAGGCCGAGCTCGGGCTCGAGCGGGTAGCGATCGTCGACTACGACGTGCACCACGGCAACGGCACCGAGGCCACCTTCCGCGGCGACGACTCCGTCCTCTTCGTCTCACTGCACCAGTGGCCGTTCTACCCCGGTAGCGGCGGACCGGGGACGAGCGACGAGACGACGCTCAACCTCCCCCTCCGGGCCGGCGCGGGGGACGGCGTCTATGCGGCCGCATTCGCAGAGAGCGTAGAACCGGCCGTCCAGGCCTTCAAGCCGGAGCTTCTGCTCGTGTCGGCGGGGTTCGACGCGCACGAGCGAGACCCGCTCGGGCAGATGAGCGTCACCGACGGCGGCTTCCGCGAGCTGTCGTCCCGCTGCGCAGCGCTCGCGCCCCGCGTCGCAGCCGTGCTGGAGGGCGGCTACAACCTCGAGACGCTGCCGCGGCTCGTCGACGCTGCGCGGGCGGGGTTCGAGGCCGAGCCTGTGAACTAACCTCGCGCGGACGCGAGCTGCTCGAGCGCCTCCCGCCGCGACGAGACGTTGAGCTTGCGCAGGAGGCTCTTGACGTGGGAGCGCACGGTGTGCTCGGAGATGAAGAGGCGCTTCGCGATGTCGTCCGTCGAAAGGTGGTCGTCCAGCAGCAGCAGCACCTCCACCTCTCGCGCCGACAGCGCCTCCGCGATGTGGTCGGGTACGCCGCCACCTCGCCTGCCGCCGACCCGTACCTGGTCGACCAGGCGCCGTGCTACCTCACCCGAGAGCGCCGCCTCGCCGTTCGCGACACCATGCAGGAAGGCCACGATGCGCTCGGGCGGCTCGCTCTTCAGCAGGTAGCCCGCCGCGCCGCCCCGGATCGCCGCAAGCAGATTCTCCTCGGTCCCGGACGCGGTAAGCACGACCACCTCGCAGGCGGAACACGCCGCGCGGAGGCGCGGCAGCGCCGCCAGACCGTCCACTCCAGGCATCGAGAGGTCGAGCAGGACGAGATCGGGCTGAAGGTCCGCCGCGAGCTCAACCGCCTCCAACCCGTCCGCCGCCTCGCCGATCACCTCGAAACCGCCCCGGGCAAGGAGGGACGCAAGCGCATCCCGCGTCAGGGGGTGGTCGTCGACGACGAGGATGCGGGTGGTCATCGAACCCTCATCGGCAGCAAGCGTCCTGCCGATTAGGGCCACATGCGCAGGTCGGCACCGAACGACCGGTTCGACGCCTGGCTCTTCGGCGAGCTGCTGCTCGTCGCGCTGCTGGGATCCGCAATGGCGCTCTTCCTGACGAGCCCGTCGCTCCGGAATACCTACGAGCTGCCGGAGGGAAGGCTCGTGCTGGACACCGCCGTCGTCCTCGCGGCAACGATCGTCGCAATCCTCGCAGCCGTCCGGTTCCTCGTCGAGGGCCGGCGGCTCGACCTGCTGCTCGCGGCCGGGTTCAGCATCGCCGGCGCCGGCACGTTCGCCTTCGCGATCATGCCCATGCTCGGTGGCGCGTCGCAGGGAACTCCGGACGCGTGGGCCGCGCTCGGTGCCCGTGTGCTGGCTGCGACCCTGATCGCGCTCGCGCCCGTCGTCCCGAGCCGCCGGATTGCTGCCCCGGGTCGGATGCTCGTCGCCTCGATCGCGCTGCTCGTCCTCGCCCTCGTCGCTCTCTGGGGCTTGCTGAGAGCCTTCGACGGCTCGCTGGGCGCGCTCGGCTCGGCTGCAAGAGCAGAACGGCCCCTCGAGCTGTCGGTGACGCTCTCGCTGCTGGCGCTGCTCGCCCTACTCGCCGTGATCGGATTCGGGCTGCGCTACCGCAGGCACGGGGAGGATCTCGACAGCTGGATCGCGCTCGGCGCCACCCTGACACTGTTCGCCGAGCTCCACCACGTGCTGACGCCACACCACTCGAACGACTTCGTCTCGCAGGGTGACTTCCTGCGCCTCCTCTCCTACGGCCTCCTGCTCGTCGGTGTCTGGCGAGCGATCCGCTTCGCGGAGTTCGGCCGTGCGGTGGCCGAGGAGCGGGCACGCGTGGCACGCGAGATCCATGACGGGCTCGCCCAGTACCTATTCGCCGTCTCGACGCATGCGAGCATGCTGGAGTCGGGCGCTCCCCTCGAGCAGACGCTGCCGAAGCTGAAGGCGGCCGCCGCTGCGGCACAGCAGGAAGCGCAGTTCGCCGTGCTGGCGCTGTCCTCCGCAAGCGGGAACGCGCCCTTCGACGCTGCCCTGCGCCGGTACGTCGAAGTCCTAACCGCCGACGGCGTGCTCGAGGTCGACCTCGAGGTCGACGGCGCAATGTTGCTCGCGCCCGACGAGCAGATCGAGGTCTTCCGGATCGTCCAGGAGGGCCTCGCAAACGTCCGCAAGCATGCATCCGCACGGCAGGCGGAGGTCTGGATCGGCCAGCGCCAAGGACGGCGGGTCGTCAGCGTCCGGGACGACGGGCTCGGCTTCGAGGGCGAGGAGGCCGGGGCGCCCGGAGCGGGACAGGGCCTGCGCAACATGCAGCGGCGTGCGGCCACGATCGACGGTGGCTTCTCGCTCCGGTCACGCCCCGGCAGCGGGACGGCTCTGGAGATCACGCTCCGCGCCTAGCTCACATCAAGCCTCTGCGGTGCGATAGTCCCCGCGTGGGGATTGTCCACTGGAACGAGGTCGACGGCAGCCGGCGGGCGAAGGGCGAGATGGACGCGACGTGGCAGCGGCTCGGCCACGCGGCAGGCGCACAGGGAGTCGGCGTCAACCGCGTGCGGATCGAGTCCGAGAAACTCCCGACACCGCCGCACTCCCACGGCGCGTCGGAGGAACTCTTCTTCGTGCTCGGCGGCTCTGGGCTTGCCTGGCAGGACGAGGTCGTGCACGAGGTTCGTCCCGGCGACTGTGTGATTCACCGCGCGAACGAGCTGGAGCACACGTTCTCTGCGGGGCCGCACGGCCTCGACCTTCTCGCCTTCGGCACGAACCACGCGACCGAGCTCGGCTGGCTGCCCCGCTCCGGCGCGCTGCGGCTGGGTTGGCCATGGGTGGAGGGTCGCACCGATGACCCCTGGGACTTGGAGGCCGAGGCAGAGCCGCTGGCGCTCGGGGAACCCGCGGAACGGCCCCCGAACATCGTCCACCTCGACGATGCGCCGTCGGAGAACGAGGATGGGGGAGTGTGGAAAGACCTGGCAGACGCAGCAGGCTCGCGTACGACCGGCCTGTGGTGGCTTCAGCTGCACCCGGGCCGCATGGGTGCTCCTCCTCATTGTCACTCCGAGGAGGAAGAGGTCTTCGTCGTTCTCGAGGGCGAGGGCGTGCTGGAGCTCTGGCCCTCGCCGGTTGCAGAGCGACGCGGCGTGCAGCGCGAGGACGTACCGGTACGTGCGGGCCATGTGGTGGCGCGCCCACCGGCGACCAGGGTGGGGCACGCTTTCAGGGCAGGCCCGGGTGGGATGACGCTGCTCCTCTACGGCACGAGACGACCGAACGACATCTGCTACTACCCACGCTCCCGGAAGATCTACTGGCGCGGCGTCGGCTTGATCGGCCGGATCGAGTCGCTCGAGTACATGGACGGCGAGCCGCCGGACTGAGGACGTCTACCGTTTGAAGACGGGGCCGGTCGGGTGACAGCCCGGCGAGCGGCTGCCACCCCGGAGAAAGCAGGATCAGTCGTCGCCCTGCCCGTTGCCGTCGGTCTCGGAGCCAACCACGTTGAAGCCCTTGTCGAGTTGCACGTCGACCTGGCGGCCGCCGTCGAGCGTGACCTCCACCTCGTAGAGGCTCTCCTCGTCGCCGACCTCGGTCTCGGACACCGTGCCGCCGCCCGTGTGCTGGAGGGCGGCCTGGGTGGCCCGGTTCAGAGCGGAGCCTGCGATCGGAGTGTCCGTGGCATCGTCGTCGCCGCCTGCGGCGATCGCGGCACCGCCCCCGATCGCCGCGACCACCGCGACGAGAGCGGTGATGGGCACAAGCTTGCGTCTCATGGATCGTCTCCTTCCGTGCGGATGATGACTGTCGATCCGCAAGCTAGAGCGCTCCGATGAACTGACCATGAGAGCCGGTGGGCGGCTGTGAAACCACGTCGCTAATCGTCATCCGACCCTTCGCCGGGGCCGTCGTCGTCACTCTCCTGCCCGATCACTTCGAAGCTCTGGTTCAGGTTGACCTCGACCTGCCGCCCATCCTCGAGCCAGACCTCGACACCGTACGCGGCTCCGTCATCACCGATCTCCGTCTCGGTGACCGTGCCGCCGCCCGTGTGCGCGAGCGCGGCAGCAGTCGCCCGCTGCAGGTTGGAGCCCGTGAGGGGCTTGTCGTCGTCTCCGGTGCCTCCGGCCAAGGCGATCCCAGCCGTGGCGGCGATCGCCACAGCGGCTGTCCCCATCACGACCATCCTCTTGCGGTTCACCAACAACCCCCTCTTTCGGTCATAGCGTGACGGTGCGACGGTAGAGGACTCACATGAAGGGCTCATGAGAGAGGCGGCCACAACTCTCATCAACGGCTCATCTCCCGCGCGACAATGTGAACGGTGCGGATCTTGATCGTCGAGGACGAGCTGAAGATGGCGAGCCTGCTGTCCCGCGGGTTGATGGAAGAGGGGCATGCAGTCGACGTCGAGCGAACCGGAGACGGCGCGCTGCTCCTGGCACGGTCGGTGGAGTACGACGCCGTCGTTCTCGACCTGATGCTGCCGGGAATCAACGGCGTCGAGGTCTGCCGACAGCTGCGCGAGAGCGGCGTGTGGACGCCCGTGCTGATGCTCACGGCCCGCGACGCGATCGAGGACCGCGTCGCAGGGCTGGACGCGGGCGCGGACGACTACCTGCCGAAGCCGTTCTCGTTCGCCGAGCTGCTCGCCCGTCTGCGCGCCCTCGTCAGGCGCGGAGCCGCGGAACGTCCGACCGTGCTCGAGGTCGGAGACCTGCGTCTCGACCCGGCGACCCGCCAGGTGTGGCGGGATGCGGAGGAGATCAAGCTCTCGGGCAAGGAGTTCGCCCTGCTCGAGACCTTCATGCGCCGCCCCGGACAGGTCCTCTCGCGGTACCAGCTGCTCGAGCACGCCTGGGATTACGCGTACGAGAACCGCTCGAACGTCGTCGACGTCTACCTCGGCTACCTCAGGGACAAGATCGATAGGCCGTTCGGCCGCGAATCGCTCGAAACCGTTCGCGGCGTGGGCTACCGGCTGCGGAAGGAGCCGCGGCCGACGTGAGCCGGCTCCCCCTCCGCCTGCGCCTCACCGTCGCCTTCGCCCTCGTGATGGCCCTGGTGCTGAGCGCGATGGGCGCGTTCCTCTACGTGCGGCTCGGCACGTCGCTCGAGGAGCAACTCGACGAGAGCCTAGAGCTGCGCGCCAGGGCGTACTCGACGCTCGTGCGCGCAGGAGGAGCGACGGACGCAGACCTCGGCGGTGACGACGAGCACGTCGCTCAGGTTCTTCCGGCAGGCCGGCTGCCTGCGCGGTCGCTCGTCTCCGAGTCGGAAGCAGCACGGGCAGTGACCGGTGCCTTCTTCCTGCGGCGAGACTCCCTGGCGGCGTTCGGAGGCGAGCCGGCGCGCCTCCACGTCTCCAGCGTGGCGCAGGCCGGGAAACGCCTCGTACTCGTCGTCGGCGCCTCGCTCGAGGATCGGGACGAAGCCCTCGACGGCCTGCTTGCTCAGCTGCTCGTGGCAGGGCCGCTCGCGCTGATCCTCTCGACCGGCGCCGGCTACCTCTTGGCGGGTGCCGCCCTGAGGCCGGTGGAGGCGATGCGCCGCCGCGCAGCCGAGGTCTCGAGCGACCGTGAGGGGCAGCGCCTGCCCCTGCCGCGTGCCCGCGACGAGATCCGCCGTCTCGGCGAGACGCTCAACGCCATGCTCGCGCGGCTCGAGGCTGGAATCGCTCGAGAGCGGAGCTTCGTCGCGGATGCGAGCCACGAGCTGCGGACGCCGCTCGCCCTGCTCAAGACGGAGCTCGAACTGGCGCTCCGGCGGCCGCGTCCGCCAGAGGAGCTCCACGAAGCGCTGAGGTCGGCCGCCGACGAGGTCGACCGCCTGACGAGACTCGCCGAGGATCTGCTCGTGCTCGCACGGGCCGACGAGGGCGGCCTGCCGCTGCGGCGGTCTGCCGTCTCCGTGCAAGACGTCGTGGAGAGCGTGGCGCGACGCTTCGCCGGCCGAGCGGCTGCAGACGGTCGGGAGCTCGACATCGTCTCGTCTAGCAACGGCTCCGTCGTCGTCGACCGACTGCGGTTGGAGCAGGCGCTCGGGAACCTCGTCGACAACGCGCTTCGGCACGGGGCCGGCGAGATCCGGATCGAGGTCGAGCGCAGTCCCGACGTCGTCGAGCTGCGAGTCAGCGACGAGGGCTCCGGATTCCCGCAGACCTTCCTGCCACGGGCGTTCGATCGCTTCGCCCGCGCCGATGAGGCTCGCGGAGGCGGCTCCACGGGGCTCGGGCTTGCGATTGTCGACGCGGTCGCCAGGGCTCACGGCGGCGAGGCAGGCGCGCGTAATCAGCCGGGCGGCGGCGTCGTCGTCTGGCTGACGCTACCGGCGGCCTGAACCGCGGTCGCCATCAAACGCGCTGCCGACGCGTCGTCGAGTCCCTCCCTCTTCAACCGCCGCCACGTCCAGAAGTCGAGCGTCAAAGCCAGGACCGCCCGCTGCTCGCGGCGGCCCGGTGCGCGGGCGCCGAGGGACGACACGAGCGCGTCGACGAGAACCGTGAGCCGGGCGTCGGAGGTCTCGATCATGAGTTCGTCGAGCGCCGGCAACAACTCGCGGTCCCGGCGGATATTGGTGGACATCCGCTCGGTGCGCCGGTACCAGCCATACAGGTCACGAAGCACCCCTTCGAGTCGCTCGCGGCCGGAGCCTGAGCTCAGGGCGGCGGCGAAAGCGGGCGGGGGATTCTGCGCCAGCCAGTGGTGCTGGCAGGCAGCGAAGAGGTCTCGCTCGTCGGGAAAGTTGTTGTAGACCGTCAGGCGTTGCACACCGGCTCGCCGTGCAATCTCGGCCACCGTTGTTCGCGCCGGGCCGACCTCTTCGTGAAGCTCGGCCGTCGCAGCGGCGATTCGCTGTCGCGTCGCGGCTTGCCGCTCGGCCCGCTGCCGCAGCTCGTACGTGCGTTTTTGACTTGACATGCTGTTCACCGAAGTTTACCGTCGCGCACTATTCGCTATACGACCTGATCAATTAAAGATGCTCACTGGAGGAGACGAGATGAAAGCTGCATCGACTGCGACTGTGACCGCCGCGGACGGGGAGCGGGCCGACCTGCCGGGGCTCGGCAGCCGCTACCTCCTGCGGAGCGAGGATGCCGGTGGACGGTTCGCGCTGATCGAGCACACGATTCCGCCGCACAGCCTCGCCGCTCCTACCCACGTGCACGAGCGCGAGGACGAATACTCGTTGGTCCTCTCGGGTCGGATGGGCGCGCAGATCGGCGACGAGATCGTGGAGGCGGCGCCGGGGGAGCTCGTGCTCAAGCCGCGCGGCGTCCCCCACGCCTTCTGGAACCCGGGCGGCGAGGAGACGCGGGTGCTGGAGATCATCTCTCCCGGCGGCTTCTCGAACTTCTTCGCAGAGGTGGCGCCCCTCTTCGCGGTCGACGGCGAGCCGGACTTCGCGGCTGTTGCGGCCACCCAGGCTCGGTACGGCCTGACGATGGATTTCGAGAGCATCGGCCCACTCACCGAGCAGCACGGACTCGGTGGCTAGGGCGCAGAGCGTCGAACGAGCCGAGCCGACGGTCGGAACCCCCGCCAGGGTTCCGACGACTACGGGCCGGGGCTCACCACCATCGCACTCCCGCCGCCGCGGCGGACGGGCTCGGCTGCCGCCAGGAGCCGGCCGCCGCCGAGAAACTCGATCCCGGTTGCAGCGCCGATCTCAGGATTCGGGCTGAACACATGTCCGCGCGCCCTCAGCACGGCCGCTTCGGCGGTCGCGAGGAAAGCGGGCTCCGCCTGCGTCGTCGCGGTGTTCCGCTGCGTCAGGCGCGGGTCTGCGATCGCCTGCGGCAGCGTCAGCCCGAGGTCGAGCCGGTCGATGAGAATCTGGAGCACGGTCGTGATGATCGTCGAGCCTCCCGGCGAGCCGACCGCGAGCAGCGGGTTGCCGCCGCGCAGCACGATCGTCGGTGCCATCGAGCTACGCGGCCGCTTGCCGCCCTCGACGCGGTTCGGGTGCGTCAGGGAGTCGTAGTTGAAGTCCGTCAGCTCGTTGTTCAGGAGGAAGCCGTACCCGGGGACGACCATCCCGGCGCCCCCAGTCGCCTCGATCGTGAACGTGTAGGAGACGACGTTGCCCCAGCGGTCGGCCGTCGTCACGTGCGTCGTCGTCCCGGCCCGCGTCTCGCTCGGGGATGCCCCGACGCTCGCTCCGCCGCCGTTGAACGGATACGGATCTCCGGGTGCGACCGGGCTTCTTGCCGCTGTGCCCGTGATCAACGCACGCCGCGTCGCCGCAAACCCGTCCGAGAGCAGCCCGTTCAGGGGCACGGCGAAGTAAGTCGGGTCGGCGACATACGCGCCGCGGTCTGCGAACGAGTATCGCGAGGCCTCCAGGAAGAGGTGCAGGGCAGCCTCGCGCGTCAGCGTCGACAGCGGATAGCCCTCGAGGATGTTCAGCGCCTCGCCCACGGTCGAGCCCCCGCTCGAGGGCGGGCCCATGCCGTACACGTCGACCCCGCGGTAGCTGATGCGCGTCGGCGCACGCTCGGGTGCGGTGTACGTCTGCAAGTCCTGGGTCGTCATCAGTCCGGGACGCCAGGTGTGATTCGCCGTCGGCGCCACCGGCGGGCGCTGAACAGTGGCGACGATCGAACGCGCGACCGCGCCGCTGTAGAAGCCCCGCGCGCCGAAGCGGCTCAGCCGAGAGTAGGTTCTCGCGAGGTCTGGGTTCCGGAAGATCGTGCCGACATCGTGGGGCGTACCGTCGGGCTCGAGATAGAGCTCCGCGGTCGCCGGGATGTCGTCGAAGTAGTCGACGTTCTGCTGCGTCTGGTCGAAGAACGTCTGGTCGACGACGAAGCCCGAGCGCGCAACCTCGGTCGCCGGTCCGAGCGCGTTCGCGAGCGAGATCGTCCCGTAGCGGTCGAGCGCCTCGTCCCACAGCTCGACCGTTCCCGGCACGCCCACCGACAGGCCGCTGTAACGGGCGTCGTTGAAGGAAAGCGGCCTGCCGTTCTCCCAGAGGGAGTCTGGCTGCATCGCCGCGGGTGCGGTCTCACGGCCGTCGATCGTGGTGACCGTGCCGGCGCTCGCCCTGTAGACGACCATGAAGCCGCCGCCGCCGATCCCACACGAGAACGGCTCGGTGACGCCGAGCACTGCGGCCGCGGTCACCGCCGCGTCGACGGCGTTTCCACCCTCCCGCAGCGCGTCGACAGCTGCCTGCGTCGCGAGCACGTCGACCGTTGCTGCCGCCCCGCCCGTTCCTGTCGCCTCTGCGGGACCATTCGGCCCCGTTTGGGCCGAGGCGCCGACCTGGGCAGCGAGTCCCACTGCGCCCGCGATCAGCAGAACGATGAGCGAGCGAGACCGACGGCGACGCATAAATTTCCTCCTCCTCGGGATCGACGCGAACCTACCTCTTCGCCGCGATGGCTTCAAGGTTTCCGTCCCACCCGCCGTGCTCGCAAGCGCGTAGATCTGCACGTGGGCGGTTTCCACGCGGAACCACCGGGAGCGATAGCCCGGTGGTCCGTGCGGCGAACGCCTGCTCAGCGGTCGTGCTCAGCGGTCCTGCTCAGTGGAGCGAGACCGCGACCTGCTCCAGGAGATCCATTGCCTCCTGATGCGAAGGCACAAGCACGACGACGTGGCCTGGACGGCGGCGGATGGGGGTCGGTACTGCCCCGACCAAAGCTCCGGCCGATCAGTGCTCCGGCGTCGACATCCTCGAGCACAAACTGTGAAGCCGGCTTGGCAAGGGGCGGCCGATGATGAGATCAGACCGCGGTCTTGGTGGCGCGCGGGTCTTCCCGCCTGCTGGAGTGCCGCTCACGGCGATTCCAGTCCCACAACCTCTTCTACAGCTCGATCTTCTCGATGATCGCGACGTAGCTCGGACCATTCCCGACGGTGCGCGCCAGCTGCCAGCCGGTGCCGTGGAGCAGCTCGCCGAGCTCCTCCGGCGACACCTGGAGCCACTCAAGCCACGTTGTGGCGAGCTCGCGGTAGCGGACACGCACCCGAAGCTGTCCAGGCATCCGGCCGCGGCGGCGGTTCCCCTCGCAGTACGTTCGTTGCACCGGATCGTCGAGCGCATGCGGGTCGAACGTCTCAGCCACGATGCGACCGCGTGACGTCGTCACACGAGCGAATCGGCCGAGAAGGCGCCGCGCACGCGCGCGGGAGCCGAGCATGCCGAAGTTCTGGCCGAGCATGACGATCGTGTCGAACACACCGAGGGAGCTGTCGATGGCGTCGACGGAGAGGACACGAGCGTCACGGACTCCGCGGCGTATGCAGAACGCCACCGCGCCTGGGGAAGAATCGATGCCGATGACCTCAACCCCGCGCCCCTGAAGATGCAGGCAAACGCGACCCCCACCGCAACCGACGTCTAGAACCCTGCCCCCGGACCAGCCGCATCGCCCGACGCTCGTTGGCGTCGTCCCACTCCCTGAACGGAGCCAGTAGGTAGCGCCCGTCGAAAGCCATCACGAAGCCGTCGTCGCGCTCGACGATCTCCTGCGCACGCTTGCCGTCGAACATGTCGGCAAGCAGCGCGCCGTAGACATCGCCAACCCGCGGTTGCCCCATGCCGGTGATCCTGCCATCCTGCTCGGCCACGAGCAGCTCGACCTGATGACGTGTCGGGCTACGAGCCGATGCTCGTACTTCTGAATGCCAGAGCTTGCGCGGCCCGAAGGCGCTGGCCTGCCGTCTCTCCGTCAAACTGCGCGCATGAAGGTGCTCCGCCTTGACGAACTCGAGCCAGGCCCGTCCGAGGCGGACGGACGCTGGCTGCCGCTGCGCGCGGCGCTCGGACTACGCGCGTTCGGGCTCAGCGCGTACCTCGGGGATGCAGGGGAGACCCTCGTGCCGCGGCACAACGAGACCGGCGGGGGAGCAGGCGGCCACGAGGAGGTGTACGTCGTCCTCTCGGGACGCGCAACCTTCACCGTCGACGACCGGAGCTTCGACGTGCCAACGGGCACATTGGTGCTCGTTGAGCAGGGCGAGCGCCGCGACGCGCGTGCCGAGGAGCCGGGCACGGTGGTGCTCGTGGCCGGCGCACCCGTCGACGCGGCCTATCGCATCGGGCCGTGGGAGTACGGTGCCCGGGCGCGCCGCGCTCGCGCGCTCGGCGACGTGGATGAGCTTGAGCGCGTCGCGGATGAGGGAATCGCGACGTACGGCGAGCACGTGACCATGCTGCTCGCGAAGGCATGCGTCGCTGCTCAGCGCGGCGAGCGCGAAACGGCGTTTGCGCTGCTCGGTCGGGCGGCCGAGGATCCAGACTTCGGTGAATGGGCTCGCGCGGAGACGTCGCGCGAGCCCTTGCTCGACCCTGTACGCGACGAACCTCGCTTCCCCTGAGGCGCGAACGCTCGGCGAGGCCGCCTCGGGACTGGCCTGGCGATGCTCGAGCACTTCGCGCGTGCATCCGCGTCCCGCTGGCTACTGCGCGCTGACCTGTTCTGGAGCGGGAGTTCCGGGGAGGTCGAGCACGAACGTCGACCCGGCTCCGGAGCCGGACAGGCATTCGAGCGAGCCTCCGAGCTTCTCGGCGAGCTCCCGCGCGATGTGGAGCCCGAGCCCCGTGCCGTTGACGCGGCCGGTCAGGTCACCCTCGAGCCGGACGAACTTCTCGAAGACGCGCTCCAGCTCGTCCGTCGGGATCCCGATGCCCTCGTCGCTCACGCGGAAGCGGACGCCGCCGGCCCGCGGTTCCGTTGCGACCTCGATCCGGCCACCTTCGGGCGAGTACTTGACGGCATTGTCGATCAGGCTGGCCAGGATCTGCTGGACTCTGCTGGCGTCGGATTCGATCTCGCCCGCCGGGGCGTCGACGAGCTCGAGCGAGAGGCGCTCGGGAAGATGGAAACGGGCAGCTTCGACCGCTCGCGCCGCTGCGGCCTGCGGGTCGAAGCGCTCGCGGACGAGCTGGACTCGTCCCGCCTCCAGCTGGGCGCCCGTCAGGATCGCCCCGACCACGGTGGACAGCCGCTCCGACTCCTCCCCGATCACGGAGAGGAGCCGCGCGCGCTGGCGGTCATCTCCGATTTCGGTTCGCCCGAGCAGCTTTGCCGCGCCGTACACGGCGGCCAGCGGCGTGCGCAGCTCATGCGAGGCTGTGACGATGAAGTCTGCCCGCGCCTGGTTCAGGCGTTCTGCCTCGCCTCGCGCCGCGAGCCGCACTTCGAGCTCGTCGACCACGATCCCGGCGAGATCCTCGAGCGTGGCCAGCTCCTCCTCGGTCGCCTTGCGTGGCTTCGTATCGATCACGCAGAGGGTGCCGAGGTTGTGGCCGTCGCTCGTCCGCAGCGGTACGCCCGCGTAGAAGCGCAGCCCCGGCTCGCCGCGGACTAGGGGATTTGTCAGGGCGCGGGGATCGAGCTTGGCGTCGGCGACGATCCAGGGCCGGTCGTGCAGGATCGCCGAAGCGCACAGGCCGGGTTCCCGGTCAACCTGCTCGACCTCGAGCCCGTGGCGGGACTTGAACCAGATGCGGTCGTGGTCGACGATGCTGACGATCGCGATCGGGACGTCGAAGACGCGGGCGGCGAGCCGCGTGATGCGATCAAAGGCGCCATCCGGTGGCGTGTCGAGGATCCGGAAGCGGCGGACTGTGGCGAGCCGCTCAGCCTCGTCCCGCGGAACGATTTCCCCTCTGTTGGAAGCCACGACGACCCCTTCCCTGGAGCGCGATGGGCGGATCTTGGCACAAGCGGCTCTCCCCCCGTAAGATCGGCCGGACGTCGCCGGCCGCCCACGAAGGGTGAGAAAACGCTCGTGAAAACGATCCTGATCGTCGACGACGAGTCGAATATGCGCTTCCTTCACCGCATGATCCTGGAGAGCGGCGGCTACGAGGTGATCGAAGCCGCGCACGGCGCAGCTGCGCTGGAGCGGGCGAAGGAATCTCCGCCGGACCTCGTGATCACCGACCTGATGATGCCGGTGATGTCCGGGCGCGAGCTGATCGAGCGCCTCAGGGCCGATCCGGTGACTGCCGGAGTCCCGATCGTGATCGTCAGCGCTCACCCGAGGAGCGTGTTGGACGCCGCGGACGCTGTGCTCGGAAAGCCGTACGACCCGGACGAGCTCCTCTCCGCTGCACGTTCCCTGACGCAGGACGAGGCCGCCTGACGTGAAGCGCTGGGCGACCGGCGTCACCGAGCTCGACCTCGTCCTCGACGGAGGCTTGCCCGCAGGCTCGCTCGTCATCCTCGCGGGCGGCCCGGGGACCGGCAAACCATCCTCTCTCAGCAGATCTGCTTCGCGAACGCGACCCCCGAGCGCAAGGCGTTCTACTACACGACGTTCTCCGAGCCGCACGACAAGCTCGTCCGTTACCTGGATCCGTTCGAGTTCTTCGACACGGCCGCGCTCGAGGAGCGAGTCGAGCTCGTCAACCTCGAGTCGCTCCTCACCGACGCAGCCGCCGCAGATGGCGAGGGGCTCGCCCCAGCAGTGACCGAGATCGTCCGCACCTGCTTCGAGCAGCGGCCGGCGATCGTCGTTGTCGACAGCGTCAAGGCCCTGCGCGACTTCGCCGGCGAGCGGGCCGTACGACGGATGTTCTACGAGCTCAGCGGCCGCGTCGCCCACACCGACTCCGTGCTCCTCTTCCTGGGCGAGTACAGGGAAGAGGAGATGCAGGGCCACCCCGAGTTCTCGCTCGCCGACGGGATCGTCCAGCTGGCGTACGAGCCGTACGAGCCCGTCGACCGGCGCTGGCTGCGCGTAATGAAGCTGCGCGGCTCGAACCACCTCGGCGGCAAGCATCCGGTCGAGATCGACCGGACCGGAATCCGCGTCTACCCGCGCATGGAGTCGCTCAGGCCCGGAAAGGCGTCGCTCGGCGGCGGGCGCCTCACCAGCGGTAACCCCGCGTTGGACGAGATGCTGGGCGGGGGGATCCCGATCGGAGACCTGACCGCGATCCTCGGGCCCTCCGGTTCCGGCAAGACGATCGCGGCGCTGCGCTTCGTCGCGCAGGGCCTCCTGGAAGGAGAGCGCTGCCTCTACGTCTCCTTCCAGGAGGACGGCGACCAGCTCGTGAAGAAGGCCGCCTCCTTCGGCTGGGACTTCACCGCCGCACGCGACGATGGCCGGCTGTTGCTCTATCACCTTCCGCAGGGGCTCTTCAGCCTCGACGCTCTCGGGGCCGCCGTTCGCGACGGACTTGCCGCGGAAGGCGTGCGTCGAGTCGCGATCGACAGCCTCGCCGAGCTCGTCTACGCGGCGCGCGAGACCGAGCGCTTCCCCACCTACGCCCGCCAGCTCGCCGCCTTCGTGCGCGCGGCGGGGGCCACCGCGCTGATCACGAGCCAGACCGCAACCCTCGGTCCGTTGACCGAGCCGGCCGGCAGCACCTCCTTCCTCTTCCACAACGTCGTCCTGCTGCGCTACATCGAACAAGAGTCCGAGATCCGGCGCGCGCTTTCCGTGCTCAAGATGCGAGATTCCGACCACGAGAAGGGCCTGCGCCAGTACGTGATCGACAACCAGGGCATGACGATCGGGGACAAGCTCGCCGATCTCACCGGAGTGCTCGGCTGGAGCGCGCTCCGCGAAGCCGGCTCCAAGGGCTGAGTGGTGCGGCAATCTGGACGAACTGACTCACGACGTCCCGATATCCATAGAAAAAACCGAGGTGCGGCCGACGCACCTGCGCGCCTTCCTGGCCGAGGACGCGAAGCGCCAGCCGGCGCCCGCGAGTCAGGCGCGGGCGACGGCGGCGTTGAAGTCGTTCTTCCGCTTCCTCGTCGACGACGAGCAGCTCGAGCGTGACCCGGTTCGGCCGCTGCGGACGCCGATGAAACGGGAAGCACTCCCGGACGTGCTGACGATGGCGGAGCTCGAGCGGCTGTTCGCCGCGCCTGACCGCGGGGACATCTGGGAGCGGCACTTCCGCGGCAGGGCCGAACGCGACCGGCTCCTGCTTGCCCTCTTCGCCTACGCCAGCCTGCGCCGGAGCGAGCTGCTCGGGCTTGCCTGGTACGACGTCGACCTCTCGCGACGGCTCCTGTACGTGCGGAAGGCGAAGGGCGGGCGGCAGCGGGTCGTACCGATCCACCCGGCGCTCGCGCACTCTTCGCTACTTACTACGCGACGCGCGTGCCGCTCGTCGAGCAAGCGCTCTTCGTCGGCGTCCAGGGCAAGCCGCTCAACTACACGCAGCTCGGCCAAGTGTTCCGCCACTACGTCGCCTCGTCCGGCGTCGGCGAGCGAAAGCGGGTGACGCCGCACACGCTCCGCCACGTCTTCGCCTTCGAGCTCCTGCGCGACGGCGCGAACTGCGGCAAGCACAAGAGCTGCTAGGACACAAGCACCTTGACTCGACTCAGCGTTGTACGCGCGTGACGGCGCATGAATTGCGAGGAGCGGTCAAGCGCCTGCGCTGGGTCGGTTGATCCTGAGAGGTCGCGCAGCTTCTGCGTTAGTCGGTGAGGCGAAATGGCTGCCCATCCGCCGCTCGGCAACCGCGAGCCGCGACCTCAGGCGAGAGCACATTGTGCAAGCGTGAGTACTCGACGAGCGAGGCGTGGATGCGGAAGCCGAGCGACTGGTAAAGCGCGCACGCCGGTTCGGTTACGCAGTAGACGATCGCCTCCCTGCAGCGTTCCGCGTGCAGCCGCTGGAGCGCGAACGTGCAGACGGCGGCGCCGAGGCCACGGCGGCGGAACTCGGCCCGGACGCCGACCGGCTCGAACTCGCCTACGCGGTGCTCGTCGTCGGCCCAGCAGAGGCAGTACGCGGCGAAGCGGCCGTCCGGAGCCTCGACGACACAGTCGAGCGACTCCCGGTACGGCCACTCCGCGCGCACCCGCGCATAGCTCGACTCGGTCACGCGCGACGGCGCCCAGACCTCACGATGGATCGAGACGCGCTCGGGCACGTCGTCGGCATCGACCGTCCGGAAGCGGAAGCCGTCCGGCAGTGGCGGCGGCTCGGGCGATTCGGCTAGGTCGCGCACGAGGAAGTGCATCGCCTCGCCCGGCTGGGTGAAACCGTGCCGCGCGAGCGCTGCTCGCCGCTCGGCGTCATCCTCGTACGCGAATGCGACGCGCGCCGCCGGCTCGGCGAGGATCTCGTCGATCAGGTGCAGGTGCTCCGGATGGACGTCGTGCTCGAGCCGGTCGCGGCCATCCTGCTTCAGCCAAGACCAGGCTACGACGCGCCCATCCTCAACCCATAGGCGGATCTTCCACTCGCTCTCGCGGCCTTCGTGCTGGCGCAGGCCCCACGCGACGTCGCCGACGTGCCAGGGTGCGCGCCGCCCGAGCAGCCGCCGCTGCTCGAGGGCGAGTTGCTGCATCCCTGCAATGATCTCTGGCGTAAGTCGCACGTACGAAGAGTTCGAGGTCGGCGCCGTCCACCGCAGCGGCTTCGGGCGGACGGTACCGATGCCGACGCTGTTGACGCTGAACACGAACCCGATCCACTGCGACGTGCAAAGCTTCGCGCGTTCGCGGGACGTTGCCTGAACACTGGCGCAGGCGGCTTCCCATGCGCGTCCGTCGGCCGTACGGCCACCAAGGATGACAGATGATCGGTGGACGAGGCTGAAGCCTGGTGAGCGACCGTTTCGCGACGCTGCCTGGTTCTATTCGGAGTACCGCTATCGGCCGAGCGCGGCGTTTGTGCGGCTGCTCGCCGGCCATCTTGCCTGGTCAAGTTCCGATCGCGTCCTCGATCTCGGCGCGGGACCGGCGCATGTCTCGCTGCGGCTTGCGCCCTTCGTCGGCGAGGTTGTAGTCATGGATCCGGAGCGAGCGATGGTCCAGGAGGGACGACGGCGCGCGGCAGCGGCCGAGATCGACAATCTCTCGTTCATCGTTGGCGGCTCGGACGATCTGGCCGGGGTGTCTCCCGATCTCGGCGAGTTCGCTGCGGTGACGATCTCACAGGCGTTCCACTGGATGGCCGATCAGGATGCGGTCTTGCGCGCCCTCGACAACCTGCTCGACCGGGAACGGGGCGCGGTCGCGCTCGTCGGCTACGTCAAGGACCCGGACTACAACCTCGTCTGGCTCAACCGTCCTCCTTGGAACACCGTCGAGGCGATACGGCGGCGCCACCTTGCCGGTGTGCCTGAGGGCCCAAGTCCGGCCGGTCGCCACGACCCGTTTCCGGAGATTCTTGCCCGCTCAGCGTTCTCACGCATCGAACTGCTCACGTACGAATACGAGGCGGTGGTTCACCCTTCGGCTGATGCGGCGATCGGTTTCCAGTACTCGCTCGGCAATCTCCTTGCCCGTCTCGGCGAGCGGCGCGTCGCGTTCGAGGCGGACGTGGGCGCCGCACTCGCCAACGCCGACACTTCACCGCTCACCGTCCGCCTCGTCGACAGCGCGCTCATCGGCCACAGGCCGCATGCGTGATCAGCGGCGCCATAGCTGACAGAGTCATCCGGGGCGCGTCACCGTGAACTTGCAGGCGATCGATAAGAAGTGCAATCACATGAAACATGTTTGGCTCAAATGAGTGCTATTCGTCTCGCGCTGTGCTGGCGTGACCCCCTGAGGTCGGTCCGGTCGGTTCGAGAGTCTTACTGCCCAGTG
>JBBJOI010000034.1:0-29661 GCA_037721555.1 Gaiellaceae bacterium
GGGGGGGGGCCGGGGGGGGCGGGGGGGGCGGCGCGCCCCCCCCCCCCCCCCCGGCGGGGGCCCCCCCCCCCCCCCCCCCCCCCCCCCACGACGAGCCCGAGGCGCGATGACGAACCGGCGCACGTTGATCGCCGCAGCCGTCGGAGCAATCGCGCTCCTCGGAGCGGTCGTCGGCGGCGTCGTGCTCGCGACGCGCGACGACGGCACCGTGGCGACCGCTGCGCCGGTGGCTTCCCCTGCCCCGCCGGTCGCGGGTACCGACCCCGTCACCGGCAAGCAGGTCAGCCTCGCCGACTACGCGGGGAAACCGGTCGTGATCAACGTCTGGGCCTCCTGGTGCCCACCCTGTCACGAGGAGGCGCCTGACCTCGCCCGCTTCGCCCGCGCACACCCGGAGGTGCAGCTGCTCGGGATCGACATCCTCGACACGAAAGAAGGCGCACGCGACTTCTATCGCCAGTACAAGCTGCCCTACCCGAGCGTGTTCGATCCGCGGGCCGAGATCGCGCTCAGCTTCGGCCTCCAGGGCCAACCGATCACGTACTTCCTGAACGAGCGCCACGAGGTCGTCGGCCGGATCATCGGCGGCAGCGACCTGGCCGGCTTCGAGTCGGCGCTCAGCAGCGCACTCGCATAGCCGATGGTCGAGCTCGGCCCGAGCGGACTGCTCATCGCCTTCGCCGCCGGCTTCGTCTCCTTCCTCTCGCCCTGCGTCCTCCCGCTGATCCCCGGCTACCTGTCCTTCGTCTCCGGCGTCGGCTTCGACGAGCTGGGAGCGCGTCCCGGTCGGGTGACGGTCGCGACCGCCGCGTTCGTGGTCGGCTTCGGCTCGATGTTCGTCGCGCTCGGCGCCGGCGCGGCCTGGTTCGGCGGGGCGCTCCTCGAGAACCGGCGCGCGCTCGAGATCGGTGCAGGGATCTTCATCATCCTCGCCGGCGTCGTCTACGCGGGGCTGCCGCTGCCGCGCGCGCTGCTCGCCGAGCGCCGCTTCGCGCCCCGAACGCACTCCAAGACCGTCGTCACGGCCACGCTCGCCGGTGTCGCCTTCGCCGTCGGCTGGACGCCCTGCATCGGCCCGACGCTCGCCGCGATCCTCGGGCTCGCCGCCGCCGACGGTCAGCCGGCGCAAGGGGCCGTGCTGCTCGGGGTCTACTCGCTCGGTCTCGGTGTGCCCTTCCTGCTCGCCGGGCTCGCCTTCACGCGCACGCTCGCGGTCGTGCGGGCGCTCCGGCGCCACTGGCGCGCCGTCAGCGTCGCCTCCGGCTCGCTGCTCGTCCTCTTCGGCGTCCTGCTCGCGACCGGCGAGCTCGTCCAGCTAACGACCCGGCTCGCCCGCTTCAGCGGTTTCGCAATCTAGGAATCGGTCCGCGCGCGGGACGCATCCAACCGGCCGCACACCGTCCAACAGGAGGTTTCACATGGCTGCACGAGCTCCGGTACACGATGACCCCGAGACCACGCGCGGCGGCGACCGACTCGCAGAGGTCACGGCAGCGGTCGCCGACATCTTCACGCGGGGATCGGTCGCGGGCTTCGTCGGCGGCGTCGGCTTCCTGATCGCGACGATGGCTTTCGTGACGACGAAGGGTTTGCCGGCGGTGGCGCCCTTGATCGACATCTCGACGATCTTCCACGGGCAGGACACGCCGACTCCGAGCCCCGAGAACATGCTGGTCGGCCTCGTCACGCATACGGGCCTGTCGATTCTCTTCGGGATCGGTTTCGCGCTACTCCTGAGCGTCGTGCCGACCCTTCGGCGATTGCCGCTCCTCGTGGTGGCCGCGATCGCATACGGGCTGCTCCTCTACGTCGTCAACTTCCAGATCCTCGGCCGGACGCTGTTCCCTTGGTTCACGAACCCGAAGGGGCCGAATCAGGGCTTCGAGGTCTTCATCCACGCGGTCTACGGCCTGCTGCTCGTCCCGTTCTTCCTGACGCCTTGGCGGCGCGTTTCAGGGTGAGTCCTCGCCCGTCGCTCCGTCGCACGAGTCTTCTCGTTGCGCTCGCGGCTGCGCTCGCCGGCTGCGGCGGGAACGGCGGCGGTGACGAGGCCGAGCAGATTCGCTCGCTCGAGGAGCTCGCCGCCACGATCCCCGACCCGGGGCCGGGGCTCGGGGAGGTGGGCGCACCGCGGTCGCTCACCGTTGGCTGGAAGACCGACTTCGCGCGGCACAGCGTCCCCTTGTCCGAGTTCCGCTCGGGGGGACCCGGCAAGGACGGGATCCCCGCGATCGATCGGCCGCAGCTCGTGCCGGTCGCCGGGGTCGACTTCCTGCAGCCGCAGGAGCCGGTGATCGCGCTGGAGCTCGGGGACGAGGCGCGCGCGTACCCGCTCCAGATCTTGATCTGGCACGAGATCGCGAACGACGAGGTCGCGGGCCTGCCGGTGGCGGTGACCTTCTGCCCGCTCTGCAATACCGCACTCGTCTTCGATCGCCGCGTCCGCGGGCGGACGCTCGACTTCGGTACGACCGGCAACCTCCGCCACTCCGATCTCGTCATGTACGACCGCCAGACCGAATCGTGGTGGCAGCAATTCAGCGGCGGGGCTCTCGTCGGCGAGCTCACCGGCGCGAGGCTGCGTCGAGTGCCGGCGCGGATCGTCGCCTGGCGCGAGTTCCAGGCCGATCACCCCGGCGGACACGTCCTCTCGCGCGAGACCGGCCACGACCGCAGCTACGGGGAGAACCCCTACGTCGGCTACGACGACGTCGCCTCGCCACCCTATTTCGCCACGCCGAACGAGAACGACGACCGGCTGCAGCCGAAGGAGCGCGTGGTGTACCTCGAGCGCGGGAGCGAGGCCGTCGCGATTCCCTTCTCGACGTTGCGGGCGCGGCGGGTCGTCGAGGTCGACGTCGGCGGACACCGGCTGACCGTCACTTGGCGCGCCGGCGTCGCCTCCGCGCTCGACGCGCAGAGCATCGGTGACGGCCGCGACGTCGGCAGCGCCACCGTCACCGCCGGTGGGCGGGCAGTGCCGTTCGACCAGCCGTTCTGGTTCGCCGTGGCGGCGTTCCGGCCGGACGTGCGAGTCGTCCGCTGAGCCCTGCTCCCGAGCGCACATGACCTGGCGCCCGTCTACCTCGACCCCGTCTCGGGCCCGCGATCCTGCCCGCTCTTGAGACGGTGACACCTCGCTGCTCGTATCTCCTAACGTTCGCGGGCGTTCATGCCTCGCAGCACGGGAGGTGAGCGGTCGAACGTCTGGGCGGCGATATGCCGCGACCGTGGCGCCGCGATGCGCCGCGTCGCTCACTCGCTCGCTCGCTCGAGCGTGGCGTTCCCGCGCGTGTCGCGCTCGACCAGGGCGCGGGGACGTGCTCGTGCGGGAGCGTGCGGCAAGAGCAGTCGAGCCCCCGCTCCTTGGCCTGCTCGTCGGTGGGCCTCGCTCGAGGCGTCCGCTGAACTCGGCGAGCGTTCCGTGCGATCTCGCCGGGTGATGGATCGTGCCTCGGCGCAGCGGCGTCTCCCCAGGCGGTCTATTCGGTGCCGTCGCGGTAGCGCGCGTACGGGTTGATTCAGCGCCGAGCCGACCCCACAGCTGGCGCCAATGGCCGGAGACGTCTTGAACGAGACAGAGGAGTTCACAGCCATGAACCGTTTCTGTTCGCGAGACGCGGCTACAAGTCTGTCCGCGAAATCTCCATTTGCAGGCATTTTGCTCCGAGACGCTGGGACACGTTCGGGCCACCGCGTGAAAAGATGCGTCTAAGCAGGCAACGCAAAATGCCCACTTGCAGGCACTTCAACAGACGGCGCGACGGGACTCGAACCCGCGACCTCCGGCGTGACAGGCCGGTGCGAGGTCAACCGGCACAGCTGGCTCTCAGCCTGAATTACTGGCCAGAGCGGGGGTTTCGTAGCCGGCCGGACCGGATGTGACCGGCTCCGGCCGGCTGCCGCCCGGCAGGGCCTGTGTGGTACTCGTGTAGTGAGTTCGGGTGGCCGAGACCGCATGGATCGCACCAGGAGGTCGGCAGTTCGACCCGTCTAACCGGGTATTTTCGACGCGAAGAACATGTCATAGGGACTCGAGTGCTGTCACCGAGTCACCCCGCGGCGTGACGCGCTGCGGCGATCGCGGCTTGGCCGTAACTGATGCCGCCGTCGTTCGGCGGCACGAGCCGGTGCGTCAGGATCGTGAAGCCGTGCGCTTCGAGCCGATCCCTCGTCGAGTCGAGCAGGCGCAAGTTCTGGAAGGTGCCGCCCGAAAGCACCACGGTTTGCGGGCTTGTCGCTTCGGCGCAGGCGCCTGCTGCGGCGGCCGCGACCGTCTCGTGAAGGCCGCCGCGATCTCTGCGCGTGGTCTGCCTACAGCGAGCTCGTCGTGCACGACAGCGACGAGCTCGGCGCCGGCGCCGAAGCGCCACGGGTACGGGTTCGCGCTCACCCCGCCGGCCAGCTGCTCGAGCTCGATCGCCGCCTGTCCCTCGTAGGTCACGCTTTCGCGGACACCGAGCAGGGCAGCGACGGCGTCGAACAGCCGCCCCATGCCCGACGAGAGCGGTGCGTTTACCTTCAGCGCGTGATGGACGAGCTCCCAGCGCTCGAACGGCACCGGCCGGCCGGCGAGCTCGAGATAGGAGGCGGCGACGCGCCAGGGTTCCCGAATCGCTGCCTCCCCACCGGGGAGCGGCACTGGGTCGAGGTGCGCGAGGCGCTCGAACGATGCCAGGTCGCAGCGGAGCAGCTCTCCGCCCCAGAGCGTCCCGTCGGTGCCGAAGCCGGTTCCGTCGAAGACCAGGGCAAGGGCGGGGCCGGTCTCGCCGTGCTCTGCCATGCAGGCGGCCGCGTGTGCGTGGTGGTGCTGGACGCCGACGAGCTCGGCCTCCTGCTCGAGCGCCCACTTCGTCGCCAGGTACTCGGGATGGAGATCGTGCGCGACCACCTCCGCCTCGGCGCCGAGCATCGCGAGGTACAGGTCGATATCGGTGAGGAACGCTCGGTAGGCCAGCTCCGAGTCGAGATCGCCGAGGTGCGGGGACAGGAACGCCTGCTCTCCTCGGGCGACGCAGAAGGTGCTCTTCAGCTCCGCTCCGGCGGCGACGATCGTGCGGGGTGCAGCGACCGGCAGCGGGAGGGCGCCGGGCACGTAGCCACGAGATCGGCGGATCGGGTAGGAGGCTCGCACGACGGAGTCCTCGCAGCGGCGGTGGATCGGCCGGTCGTGCGCGAGGAAAGCGTCGGCGATCCCGCCGAGCCGCTCCCGAGCCTCGCCGTCCTCGTGAGCGATCGGCTCGTCCGAGCGGTTGCCGCTCGTCAGCACGAGCGCGCCGCCGATCTCGGCGAGCAGGAGGTGGTGGAGCGGCGTGTAGGGCAGCATCAGGCCGAGCCAGGGGGTCGCCGGGGCGACCGAGGGTGCCACCGGCGCGTCCGTCCGCCGGTGCACGAGCACGATCGGCCGCTCGCGGGAGGAGAGGAGAGCGGCCTCGTCGTCGCTGAGCTCCCCAAGCAGCTCGGGCGTGTTCGTCATCAGCGCGAACGGCTTGTCCTCGCGCAGCTTGCGCGCGCGCAGGCGGGCAACCGCCTCCTCGTTCGCGGCATCGCAGGCGAGGTGGTAGCCGCCGAGCCCCTTCACGGCGAGAATCGAGCCGCCGCGCAGAAGCTCGGCTGCGCTCTCGATCGGCAGTGTCACCTTTGGGCCGCAGACCGGACACGCGATCGGCTCGGCATGGAAGCGTCGGTCTCTGGGATCCTCGTACTCGAGCCGGCAGTCGGCGCAGAGCGGAAAGCCTGCCATCGTCGTCAACGGCCGGTCATACGGGACGCCGGTCACGATCGTGAAGCGGGGGCCGCACTGCGTGCAGTTGACGAACGGGTAGCGGTAGCGACGATCCTGCGGGTCGAAGAGCTCGCGGAGGCAGTCGTCGCAGGTGGCGACGTCCGCCGGGATCAATGCGGTGCTGCCTGTCGGCTCGCTGACCTCGATGCGGAACGTCGTCTCGCCGCGCGGCTCGAGCGGCCGAGTCTCGACGGAGTCGATCTGAGCCAGCGGAGGCGCGTCGTCGACGAGCGCCTGCGCAAAGCGTTCGAGCGCGCGCGCGTCGCCCTCCACTTCGATCACGACCCCCTCGCCGTCGTTCAGGACGTCGCCCTCCACTTCGATCACGACCCCCTCGCCGTCGTTCAGGACGAAGCCGCCGAGCGCTTGCTGCCGCGCGATCCCGTAGACGAAGGGCCGAAAACCGACTCCCTGCACAATCCCGCGGACGACGAAAGCGCGGCGCTCCACAGGTGGATTGTCGCGGCTCATAACCGGACGCGCCCCCGTACGTTCAAGGTGTCCGCCAGACCGTCGCCGAGCAGGTTCAGCCCCAGAATCAGCAGCGCCAGCGCTGTTCCCGGAAAGACGGATGTCCACCAGGCGATCCCGAGGTACGACTGAGCGTCGGAGAGCATCGCACCCCACGAGACCACGTTCCGGTCACCGAGGCCGAGGAAGGCGAGGCCGGACTCGATCAGCGCCGCCTGACCCGCCTGGAACGAGCTGTTCACCGCAACGAGCGGGACCACGAGCACGAGCAGGTGGCGCATCACGATCCGCATGTCGCCGGCTCCCACCGCGCGGGCGGCTTCGATGAACGGTCGCTCGCGCAACGAGATCGCCTCGGCGCGCACGAGCCGCGCCGTTGCCGGCCAGAACGTGGCCGCGAGGACGACGGCGAGCACCGTCAGGCTGCCCCCGAAGAGCGCAACGACGACAAGTGCGACGAGGAAGCGTGGCACGATGAGCACGAGCTCGATCAGCTTGAGCAAGACCTCGTCCAGGATGCCACCCGCGTAGCCGCCGACCAGCCCGACGATCGTCCCGACAACAGCTGCGGCGAAGGCGGGCGGCAACGAGATTCGGAGCGCGGTCGCCGCTCCGTGCAGCACGCGGGCGAAGATGTCCCGGCCGAGCTCGTCTGTTCCGAACGGATGGGCCGCGGAAGGCGGTTGGAGCAGCGTTTCGCTCGGTGTGTACGGATCGCCGAATCCGAGCGCGGTCACGATGACGGCCAGTGCCGCCAGAGCGAGGACCAAGCTGCCGGCGACGAACCGATGCGACCTGCTAAAGGCCCGCAGGCTCAGCGGAACCCTGTTCTCGGGTCGAGTGCCCGGTAGAGCACGTCCGCGAGCAGGTTCGCGAGCACGACGAGCGAAGCCGAAAAGATCAGAATTCCCGTCAGCATCGGCGTGTCCCGGGCGAGTACGGAGTCGTAGAGGAGCCGTCCCAGCCCCGGCCACACGAACACGGTCTCGACGAGCACGGCCCCGGTGAGGACCAAGCCGAGATAGCCGGTCAACACGGTGACGACGGGCCGGAGCGCGTTTCGGAGCGCATGCTTGAAGACGATGCGGCTCTCCGGCAGGCCCTTTGCGCGGGCCACCGTCGTGTACTCCTGCTCGAGCGCGTCGATCATGGCTGCGCGCGTCACGCGGACGACCAGCGCCAGGAGCAGCATCGCCAGGCTTCCCGCGGGCAGCACGAGGTGACGAGCAACGTCGATCGTCCCCGACGCACCGTCGACGGAGCGCATGCCCCCGGCCGGCAACCAGTGCAGGCGGACTGCGAAGAGGGCGACCAGGAGCTGGCCGAGCCAGAAGACGGGCACCGAGTACCCGAGCAGGGAGAAAACCGAGATTGCAGTGTCCGCCAGCGTGCCTCTCCGCGCCGCCGCGAGGACGCCGAGCAGGATGCCCAGCACAGCTGCGAGCGCGATCGCTGCGCCGGCCAGCAACGCGCTTGGCCCGAGTCGCGCGAGAATCGCATCGGACACGGCCTGGCCGCGGACGACGGAGAACCCGAGGTCCCCTCGCGCCACGCCGCTGAGGTACGACTTGACCTGGTAGGGCAGCGGACGGTCGAGGTCGAGCCGCTCGCGAAGCTCCTGCAGGTATTCGGGATCCGCTCCGGACTGCCCGGCGAGCACCTGCGCGGTGTCGCCGGGAGCGAGGGAGATCAGGACGAACGTCGCGGTGACGACGACGATGAGCAGGACGGCGCCACCGGCGAGGCGGCGGACCAGGAAGACGCCGAACGCCTGGCCGAAGCCGTCAGCCTCTACGTACCGCTCCCTTGGTCCACCACACCTGCTCGCCGAATGCGAACTGCTCCTTCGAGCCCGCGTTCCCGAAGCCGCGGAACTCGGAGCTCCGGAAGATCCAGGGGCCGATCCCGTCAGCGATCGGGATCACGGGTACGTCGCTCGCGAGTATCCGCTGCAGCCGCTTGTAGATGTCGCCGCGCTTCTTCTCGTCCAGCTCGGCGGCCGCCTCGTCGAACAAGCGGTCGACCTCCTGATTGCAGTAGCTGGCGCCGTTCGTGAACGGCGCTGCCACGATGTTCGAGCAGACGTAGATGCGTTTCCAGCCGACGTCCGGATCGGCCGGGTGCGTGTAGTTCGTGTAACCCATGTCGAAGTCCTTCTGGATGTAGAGGCGCTGCACCCAGGTGTTCATCTCCATGAGGCGGAGGTCGACGACGATCCCGACCTCGCCGAGCTGCGCCTTGATCAGCTCGGCCTGCCGGGAGAAGCCGGCGTCGAAGATGAGCGAGGTCCGGAAGCGCGTGCCGTTCGTGCCGCGCCGGAGCCCGACCTCGTCCAGGATCGCGTTCGCGCGAGCGGGATTGTGCGGGTATTGCTGAATCTTGGCGGTGTAGGCCCACGGAATGAAGCGCGTCAGCGGGCTCTTCGCGGGGCGCAGCACGCCGGCGTAGGCCGTCCGGGCGATGAAGTCCGTGTCGAGCGCGTACGCCATCGCACGGCGGACGCGGACGTCGTCGAACGGGCTGCGCTTGTTGTTCAGGATCAGTGGGACGACACGTGCCGAGCCCTCACGGCCGCGCTCGGTGACGGTGATGCCGGGCCGGTTCAGGAATCTGAGCGCGTCGGGCCCGCTCGGGAACATGTACACGTCGACCTCGCCGGCCTCGAATGCCTGCGCCGCCTGGGCGGAGCCCATGACTCGGAAGACGAGCCGGTCGAGCCGCGGCAGCCCCGCTTTGAAGTAGGCCGGATTGCGCACGAGCACGACACGATCGCCGGGGTTGTAGGACTCGAGCTTGAACGGCCCCGTCCCGATGGGCTTCAGGTTCACTGGATTGCGCAGCGGATCCGTGCCCTCGTACAGATGCTTCGGCAGGATGGCGCCGTTGTCCTCGTCCAGCCAGCTGAGGAAGGGGGCGTAGCGGTGCTTCAACCGGAAGACCACGACGTTCCTGCTCGGCGCGCTGATCCGCTCGATCACGTCGGCGAGCGTCCGCGTGCGCGGATGGAGCTTGAGCAGGATCTCCTCGTAGGTGAACTTGACGTCCGCCGACGTGAACGCGACGCCGTCGTGCCAGCGCACGTTCTCGGCCAGGTTGAACGTGTACGTCCTGCCGTCGGCCGAGATCTTCCAGGTGCGTGCGAGATCCGGCCTTGCGCGGAAGTAGCGATCGAGGCGGATCAGGCCGTTGAAGATCTGGCCCGTGACCGGATGCGCCTGCCCGGAGCTCGTGATCGCCGGATTGAGCACCGCCGGGTCGCCTGCGGCGACGACGAGCGTGCCTCCGAAGAGCGGCTTCGGAGCGGTCGCAGTGCGCGCCGCACCCGACACCGCGGAGAGCGCGAGCACGACGAGGAGCAGTGCAGATCCGGCGAGCCTGGCCGGTCGACGGTGAAGCATGCGGCCAAATCTACGACCGCCCGGCCCTCGGAGTAAGTGCGCCCGACACCTAGCCGTCGCCGCGTCTGCACGATTGAATGGAGAGGTGTTGTCCAACGAGACGCTTGCAGCCGCTGAGCTCGATCGCATCGTCGAGTTCCACGGCCACATGTGCCCCGGCCTCGCGCTCGGCGTTCAGGCCGCGCGGGTCGCCCTCCGCGAGATCGGCGCTCATGCACAGGACGAGGAGGTCGTGGCCACGGTCGAGACCGACATGTGCGCGGTCGACGCGATCCAGTTCCTGACGGGCTGCACGTTCGGGAAGGGCAACCTCGTCCACCGAGACCTCGGCAAGAACGCGTACACGTTCTGGCGGCGCTCGGACGGCAAGGCGATCCGGATCTCGGGACGCCCGGGAGTGCGTCGTCGGGATCCAGAGCACCAGGAGCTCTTCGAGCGCCTGGCCGCGGGCGAGGCGACACCGGCCGAGCGGGACCGGCTCTGGGAGCTCCATCACGAGCGGTCGGCCGTGATTCTCGCCATGAGCCCCGACGAGCTCTTCACCGTCGTGCCGGTCGACGACGCGCCGCCGCGGAAGGCGCGCACTCACACGTCGGTGGAGTGCGACAGCTGCGGCGAGGAAACGATGGAGACGCGCGTGCGCCTGCTCAGGGGCAAGCGGCTGTGCCCGGACTGCTTCGAATGGGAGCTGGCGGCGACCTAGCGGCTTGAGCGAGCTGCTGCGGGCGTGTCGTCGAGCGCGACGAACTCGCCGTACCGGCTCAGGAAGACGTCGAGCGTCGCCCGGGCGCGGACGAGCGACTTCGAGCGCCGGTGCAGATCCTCCATGCCGGCGCGCGTCAGCTGGTAGATGCGGCGGGCGGGGCCGCTCTGGGACGGCTCCCAGGCGGAGTGGACGAGGCCGTCCCGCTCGAGCGTTCGCAACGCGCGGTAGAGGCCGCCGGGGTCGTCTCCGGAGAAGCCGAGCGGGCGCAGGCGCTCGAGCAGCTCGTAGCCGTGGGCGGGCTGCTCGCGCAGGAGGAGGAGCAGGCAGGGCCGCAGGAAGCTCTTCGGAAGAGCCGGGGCGGTGTCCTCAGTGCGCATGCTGCACTCGGTCTTCGAGGCAACGTGCGGCCTCTTCCGGGGAATCATGACACCAGCAGTCGGCGTCGCATTCCCCGTGGCTCGGCCGGGTCAAGTCCGCGAACTCCTCGGCGAAGGTACGTTTGCCGGCCTCGATCCCCATCGGGGTGAGACCGAAGCCCTCGCCGGCGGGCTCGAGATAGCCCTCCTCCACGAAGCGGTCGAGATACGGTCCGAGCGTCGCTGCCGGAACGGCGAGAAAGCGGGCGAGCTCCGCGGCGGACGGCGAGTCGCCGAGCCCTTCGGCGCGCATCCAGTACATCGCCTGAAGCACTTCCTCTCGTACGCGCAAGGCGTCGAGCTCGCTCATCGCTCGCCCACGAAGTCGCGCCCGAGCTTCCCGATCGCGGTCACGGACGGCGAATCTGGATCGAAGTCGAGTGGGGCCACACCCGCCCGCTCCGCGCCCGCCAGCTGCTCGTCGAACGGGATGATCCCCGCAATCGCGAGCTCGTGCTGGGCAGCGAACTCCTCGACTGCGGCGAGGTCGTTCTCGTCCCGGATCTTGTTCGCGACGAGCGCTACCCGCTCGAGGCCGAGATCGTTCGCGAGCGCGGCCATCCTCCGACCTGTCTCGAGCGACTTGAAGTACGGCTCGACAACGGCCAGCAGCCCGTCCGCATAGCGCGCGGTCCCGCGCGACAGGTGCTCGGGCGAGGCTTCCGTATCGAGGATGCAGACGTCCTCGGCGGGGGCGGTCTCGATGACGCTACGCACGGTAGCGTGCATGCCGCACAGTCACCCTGTGCCCGCGTGCTGTGGGTGTGCCATCACGAGGAGCGTGACGCCGTCGGGGCCCTGAACCGAGTGGGAGGCGCAGATCTCCTCGAGCGTCTTCGTCAGCACCGCGCTGCCGCCCGAGCGGTCGAGCAGATCCCGGGGCAGCGTGGGCATCGCGCTCATCTGCTCACTGGGGATCCCGAGCGTGAGCGCCAGGTTGGGACTCGAGTCACCGTCGATCGCGAGAACCTTGCGCCCGTTGCGGGCGAGCAGGCGCGCCATCGTTCCAGAGATCGACGTCTTTCCCGAACCACCCTTGCCGGCGACGGCGAGCTTCATGAAAAGCAGTCTAGATCAGATCCACGGGACACCGAGCCCTGTCACGAGTCGTCGCACCTCGGCAGCGGCAGCCTCGACCGCTCCGGCGAGCTCGGCCGAAAGGCCGTGGCCGATGCTCTCCGCGTCGACCACCTGGCAGCCGACGAGCCAGACGCTGGCCGGCAGGATCTCGAGGCCGCGCGCGAACATCAGCGCGCGCTCGGGCGTTGCGTAATGAACACTTGCGAGATCGTCCGGGCCTTCGATCTCGCGGATCTCAGGTCGCTGGATCACGACCGTACCGGGAGCCCGGCCGAGGTCGACCGCGTCGACGACGACGAGGGCGTCCGCGCCCGCAAGGAGCTCCTGGACGAGGTGAATCCCTCCGATCCCGACATCCAAGATCTCCACTTCTCTGGGCGGCTTCTGCCCGAGCAGGCGCTCGGCGACGGCGACGCCGAAGCCGTCGTCGCCGCGAAGGACGTTCCCGACTCCCGCGACGATGATCCTCATGTCGGGGAGGATAGGGACATGCTCGACCCGATCACAGAGCTGCAGCAGCGGGTTGCCCGTTACGACGAGGCGCGCTACCCCGTCCAGCACGCGACCGCCCGCTACCATCTCGGCGTCGTCCTGACCGACGTCGGTCGTTTAGACGAGGCGCTCGAGTCGCTGGCGCACGCTGCGGAGCTCTTCGCGCCCGAGCTCTTGCCGGTCGAGCACGCGAAGACCCTGAACGCGCTCGGCGCCGCGCGACGGCTCGTCGGCGAGCTCGACACTGCGGCCGTCGCCTTCGAGCGCGCGGCGGAGCTATTCGAGGCGGCCGGACTCGAGCAGGAACGCGGCGCAGCCCTCTTCAACCTGGGACTTGTCAGCCGCGGCCACGACCCGCAGGGGGCGGCCGAGTGCTTCCGGAGCGCAGCCGGCCTCGTCGCGGGGGCGGCCGACGCGGCCGTCCTGCGCGAGCTCGGGGCCACGCTGCTCGAGCTCGGGGAGCTCGAGGAGGCCGCCTCGACGCTCGAGCGGGCACTCGAGCTGGCGGAGCGAGGCGAGGCGGCCGGCTACGGCGGCGCGGCGAACGCACTCGGGCTCGTCCACCTCGCCGCAGGACGCCCGAAACGGGCGATCGAGTCGTTCCGACAGGCCGCCGGCGCGCATCCCCGTTCGGTGCGACCGGCCGAGTTCGCCATGGCGAAGGCGAACCAGGCCCTGGCCCACGAGCTGGTCGGCGACCTGCCGCGGGCGCGCCTCGCCGCCCGGCAGGCTCTCGGCGTCGCCGGCTCGCCCCCGCCGGTTGTCGCTCAGGCCGAGGAGCTGCTCAACCGTGTCGGCGCGGCGGCCGACGACCTGCGGCACGTGCTCGCGCAGGAGCCGGTCGACCGCTGGGAGTCTCTTGTCCGCGAGGAGGTCGTCCGCGTCTCCGACGCGCCCGTGGCAGACCAACGCGCCGAGGCCGCGACCTGGATCGACGGCTCGAGCGTCGAGCTCGCCCAAGCGTGGCTGGGAGCGCTGCTCGAGCTGCCGCCGGAGACCATGGAGCTTCACATACGCTCGGCGCTCGAGACGCTCCACGAACGCGACGTCCAGACCAAGGAGCGGTTCCGGGCCGACGTCTCGCAGGCGTCGTCCCGCTTCCACGTCCCGCAACTGCTGCGGCTCGAGGAGACGTTCCGGCGCCTTGCGGAGGAGCTCGCCGAGCCGTGGGGCTAGGAGAGGAGCTCAAGGTCGCCCTCGGCGCCCGGCCGCACCGCTTCTACACGGCGCTCCTCTCGACCGAGGCCGACGCTCTCGCGTGGGCGCGGGCGGGCGCAGCGCCCGGGTCGGTCGTCACAGCCGGTTACCAGGCCTCGCCGCGAGGCCGGGCCGGGCTGGAGTGGGACGTGGGGGATGGGCTCGCGTTCTCGCTCATCCTTCGGCCAGCGCCTCGCCTCGCCTCGCCGCGCGAGGGATGGCTCTACACCGTCGCCGTCTCCGGGCTCGCGGACGCGCTCGGGGAAGAAGCGACGATCGAATGGCCCGACGAAGCACGCCACGGGGGGACACGTGTGGGAGCGGTCGGGGTCTATGCGGAGATCGGCGTCCTCGGCGTCGACTGGGCGGTTGTCAACGTCCTCGTCGCCCGTGCTTGGGAGCCGGAGCTCGTCGAGCGAATCGTGATCGCGATCGAGGCGCGCCTTGCAGCCTCGAGCGCGAGCGTGCTCGCCGACTACCTGCGCCGCTGCGAGACGATCGGTCGCTCGGTGAACGCGCGGCTGATTCCGCTCGGACCTGGAGGGCCCGAGGCGCGCGGGACTGCCGTCAGCTCGTCGGTCGACGGTTCGTTGGTGCTGGAGACGGACGCGGGACGGCGGCTGGCCGTTCCGCCTCAGAATCTGGGCGTCCTCGAGCTAGCTCCCGCCTGACGAGCTCGAGCGCCTGCTCCAGCCCTTCGATCGCCTCCGCGGAGAGGGTCTCGGACGGCTCGACTCGGGCCGGCTCGACCTCGATCGTGACCGTTTCCGCGGGAAGCGCCCCGAAGCCGGAGGCGACCTCGACGACGAGGTCGATCCCGACGTAGCCCGTGACCGCGTCGCCGATCGCGGCCTGGAACTCGGCGGTGTCGAGCGGGATCGGCTCCACAGCTCGTCGCTCCACGGTTCCCGGCGGCCGCCCTCGCGCGACGGCGCCGACGAGGATCAGCCGGTCGGGACGCAGTTCCTCGAGCCGCTGCGCGACCGCGACCGCGCCGTAGTGCAGCTCCTCGACGAGCACGCCCTCCCCGAGCTCCTCCTCGGCCAATCGCTCCACCGCGAGCCGGCCCAGGTCGAGGTCGCCCTGATAGAGCTCGCCGACCCCGCCGACCAGAACGCTAGTCAGCGCCGCAGGCGCAGGTGTTCACCTCGCGCTCGACGACCCCGTGGCCCGTGTGGACGTGCGTCGTGCACGGCATGCAGGGGTCGAAGCTCCGGATCGCGCGGAGCATGTCGATCGAGGTGAACTTCGACGGATCCGAGGTGTCCTCGATGATCGGCGTGTTCAGCACCGCCTCCTCGTACGGCCCGAGCTGATCCCACGGGTCGCGCGGCGACGCGTTGATCGTCGAGGGCGTGCAGATCTGGTAGTTCGTGATCTTCCCCTTGTCCATCACGAGATGGTGGGTGAGGTAGCCGCGCCCGGCGCCCCACCAGCCGACGCCGAGACGCTCGTCCTTCGGCATGTGCCGCTCGAGCTGGTCCGGCGGGATCGCCGCCACCTTCCGGTCGCCCTGCTTGAAGAGGCGATAGGCCTCGAGCAGGCTCGCGAGCCCGACGAGCTGCGAGAAGACGTAGTGGTAGGCGCGGCCGCGGTTGCGCTCGAACGCGTTCCAGACCTCCGGGACGTGCCACTCGCAGTGCATCTCCGGGGTCAGCCCCTTGGGCACGTGTAGCTTCATGCTCCGGCCCGTCGTCTCGATGAAGTCGTTCGCCGGCTGCTTCTGCGCCATCGCGGTCATGAAGAGGCGCGCGTAGGCGCCGGCCTCCACGACGTTGCGGTCCCAGCGCGGGGTGCAGGCCCAGGTGTACTTGTCCTTCCAGCTCTTCTCGCCGGGCTTCGGCAGTGTCTGCTTGTTCCACGGGTGGTACGGGCTGATCGGGTCGCCGCGCGGGTCGGTCGCGTAGCGGTCGCCGGCCCATTCCTCGTAGTAGGAGTGCTCGACGAACTCCTCGAAGCCGATGTTGATGTCGGTGAGGCGGGTGGTCACGAGCTCGCCGTCGATCACGACGCCGGGAGTCGACCAGCGCCGCTCGCCCCAGTCGTTGCAGTCCGCGTAGCTCGAGTTGTAGGCGTGCGGGTCGTCCCAGAAGCCGGTGTCGATCAGGCTCATCGGACGCGCGCCCACCATTTTGTAGCGCTCGTCGCAGGTGTAGAAGAAGTCCGGGATCTCGTCCCAGACCGCGAGCATCCGCTTCGCGTAGTCGAAGATCCGGCCGAGCTTCGAGTGGTACTCGTTCAGCGTCTGGAGCGAGACCGTCGAGGAGACGCCGCCGGGGACGACCGTCTGCGGGTGCGGGTACTTGCCGGCGAGGATCACGAACATCTCGCGCGAGATCCGGGTGAACTCGAGCCCCTCGCGATAGAGCGAGCCGGTCAGCGGGTTCAGCGCGGTCATCAGCTCGGCCATCGTCGTGAAGCCGTGGTGCTCGACGCCCTTGCACTTCCATTCCTTCGCCTTCGGCCAGAGCTCGGGGTTGACGGCCTTGACGACCACCTCCGAGTAGTCGGGGCCGGCGAGCAGGTAGAGATGGAGCGGGTTGTCGTAGCCCATCTCCGCCGACTCCTGCATGTTCCGGATCACGGTCCCGAGCGGCGGCACCTCGAGCCCCATCGCCATCTCGATCGCGTAGGCCGAGCAGTGCGCGTGGACGCCGCCGCAGACGCCGCAGGCGCGCGAGGAGATGAAGATCGCGTCGCGCGGGTCGCGGCCCATCAGGATCACCTCGTAGCCGCGGAAGAGCGTGGCTTGCGAGCGCGCGTCGAGGTAGCGGCCGCTGTCGAGATCGGCGACGACATTGACCGCGAGCGCGCCCGCGACCCGCGTCACCGGGTCCATGTTCAGGTCCTTGATGTGGCCGTTCCGCGCAGTCAGCCGCTTGATCTGCTCCTCGCGCTCGGCGTCGGTCATCGCGACCTCGGGCCGCGTCACGGTCACCGAATAGGGATCGGGGATCCCTCCGACGAGCCTGGCTGCACCGTTCGAGTCGAACTCGACCGGCAGGTTCTTGAAGCACACGTCAGGAATCCTCTCGTTTGGTCTTGCCCCATTCGCCCCCCGAGCCCTTGCCCGCGTCGCCGCGACGCCGGAGCACGTCGTAGGCCTTGTGACCAGCCTTGCTGACTACGCCCGGCTCGGCCTTCTCCGCGGCCCAGCCGCTCGGAATCTCGCCCTCGACGTCCCAGCGAACCTCGCGGTTCAGATTGTCGTTCGAGAACATCCGCAGCGGCTTGATGATGCTCCCGACCATCCGCGACGCCGTCGACGAGACGCGAGAGCCGGGCGCCACCTTGTAGAAGGGCGTGAACTTGTCCGGGAAGCCGGGCATCGTGCAGCCGATACAGGCTCCGCCGGCGTTCATGCAGCCGCCCGCGTGGTTGATCGCCCCGCGCGAGGTGATGTTGCAGTTGACGACCGGGCCCCAGCAGCCGATCTCGACGAGGCACTCCTTGTCGCCGAACTCATCGGCGAAGGAGCCCTCCTCGTAGTAGGCGCCGCGGACGCAGTGGCGGTGGACGGTCTCGCCGAAGAGCCAGGCGGGGCGGCCGAGCTCGTCGAACTCCGGGAGGGGGCCGAAGCCCTGAAGGAAGTAGAGGATCGCAGCCACGGTCTCGGTGAAGTTGTCGCCGACCGGCGCGCAGCCGGGGACGTTCACGACGGGGACGCCGAGCGCGCTCCGGTACTCCTTGCCGAGGAAGTCCATCAGGCTCATTGCGCCCGTCGGGTTGCCGTGGGCCGCTGGGACTCCGCCCCAGGTGGCGCACGTGCCGATCGCGATCGAGGCGGCGGCGCCCGGAGCGAGGCGCGCGACCCACTCGTCGGTCGAGACGGTCCGCAGCTCGCCGTCCGGGCCCCAAGGCTCCTCGCCCTGCCCCGACCAGTAGCCGCCGAGCGAGTGGACGAGCGTCTCGTCGCTGATCGAGCCTTCGAGGATGATCACGTAGGGCGCGTCGAGCTCGCCCTTGAGGGCGTCCTCGTGGGCGCGCAGGTAGGCGGGGCCCGACTCGATGTTGACGACCGGGTGGTGGAGGATCACGCGTGGCAGGCCGGGATGGGCCCCGAGGAGCAGGCTCTCGACGCTCGGTGCCTGTGCGCCCGTCACCGAGACGGTGCAGCCGTCGCAGCTCATCCCGGCGAACCAGAACGCGTGCACCTTCTCGAGCGGACCCAACCGCGAGGCGGGGCCGGCGTGGGCAATGGGCTCGAGGTAGTCCTCCATCGTCACCCGAGCAGGCATCCCGAAGTCGCCGTTCGCGGCGTGGTCGTGGTAGCGGTCGACCGGGCCGATCAGGTCGAGCAGCTTCTCGGCCGGGGTTTGCTTGATCGCCTTCGTCGCCACCCTCGCCCCCTCCGTTCGCGCTGCGGCTACCCGGTAGATGTGTCCGGCATACTGCGGACGCTAACGTAGCAAGTCAAACGGGAGGAGGCCGGATGACCAAGACGTTCGAGTGTCGGCACGGCGGCGTGATCTGCAACGCGAAGATCGAGGGCGAGACCGAGGAAGAAGTGCTCGCGAAGGCCGTCGAGCATGCGCAGAAGGTGCACGGTGTCGACCTCACTCAGGCCCAGACGCTCGCCCGGTACGCGCAGAGCCTGATCCGCGACAAGACCTAACGGGAAGCTCTGTCGAATCGCGCCTCGGTGCGTTAGGGTGTGCGCCGGTAAGTGCGTAATGCATGCAGAGCCTGGAGGCCGCGCGTGGTAGCCGTCTCGACAACAGGGTGGTGGGTGATCGGCTCCGTCCTCGGAGCAGTCGTGATCGCGCTCGTTGCAGCGCTCCTGATCGCGATCATCCTCCTCGGGCGTCGGATCGTCGTCCAGGCAGGTGCGATCGTAGCGGCGCTCGACGGCGCTCAGGCCAACACGGCCGCACTCTTCGACGTGGCCGGCACAAACCACGCGCTCGTTCGGATCGTGCGCGATCTGGGCGCCGTTCGCGAGGAGGTGTCCCGGTGAGCACCGGCGTCGTCGTGCTCGCGTGGATCGGGCTGGCGCTCGGCCTGGTCGTCGCGCTCCTCGTCGTCTTTCTCTTCAGCCGCGTCGTCCGGCCCGCGCTCGAGGTCGAGCGGTACTCGCGCGACATCCTCGACGCCGGCCTCGGGATCGCCCGCAACCTCGACGGGGTCGACGAGGCTGTTCGCACGCGGGACCTGGCGACGGCAGTTCCCGGGCTCGCGGTGGCGTACCTGAAGAAGCTGGGGAAGGTCTGAATGGGCCTGCTCGCTCTCTCGAGCGGCGTCGAGCTGGCCTGGGGGCTTGGACTCGCGATCGGGCTCGTCGTGGCCGTGGTCGTCTGGACGCTGCTCGAGCTGTTGCGGCGAACCGTGAACGACGTGGACGCGGGCACGACTGCGATCTGGACGGCGGGCAAGCTCGTCGCTCAGAACACCCAGACGACGCACCTCCTGCAGACGACCAAGGCCCGCGGCGGCGATCTCCTCGCCGAGCTGGGCGAGCACGCTCGACTTGCCGAAAGGAGTCAACCGTGAAGACCGTCCTGATCATTCTGACGCTGGTCGAGCTCGTCCTGCTCGTCGTCGTGCTCGCCGTCTACCTCGTCCTGATCGCCTCGACCTTGCGCAAGATCTCGAAGACGCTCGGCCTCGTCACCTTCGGCGTGCGCGCGATCGAGAAGCAGACCGCTCCGATCGGCCCGGTCCTGGGTGAGATCAACGGTGCGCTCGAGCAGGTCGCCGGCGCGCTCGCGGGCGTCGTGGGAGCCAAGGCCGACCACGCGGACCAGCCTCCTGGGCCACCGATGGAGCCGATGACCGGGCCGAAAGCCCAGACCTAGCACCATGTGCCTCGGGATCCCCGGTCAGATCGTCGAGGTCGTCGATCCCGAGCATCACATCGCGAAGGTCGAGGTGTCGGGTGTGCGCCGGAACGTCAACGTGGCGCTGCTCGCGAGCGGGCCGGATGCGGTCGGCGTCGGGGACTGGGTTCTGATCCACGTGGGCTTCGCGATGTCGAAGATCGACGAGGAGGAGGCGCAGTCGACCCGGGAGTTCCTCGAGCGGCTCGGCGATCCCTACCAGCAGGAGCTGGAGGAGCTGCGCGCGAGCTCGATCGAAGGACCGACCGTCTGCGAGGGCTCGTGGAGGAGCGCGAGCGGGTGCTCGCCTCTTTCCTCGACACGCACGCAGACGCTCTAGGGCTCGCGTGCCACGCGATGGCGCGGGCGTTCTCCGCCGGAGCCACACTGGTCGCCTGCGGCACCGATGCTGCGGCGACAGACGCGGCACACGTCGCGGTCGAGTCCATGCACCCGGTCAGCGTGGGCAAGCGCGCGCTTCCGGCGCTCGCGTCGCCGAGCCTCGCGCGTCCCGGCGACATCCCGTCGGCCTCGTCCACGGCGGCCGCGACCCCGAGGTCGAGGCCCTGCTGGCGCGGCCGGGCCTGCTCACGATCGCGCTGACCGGCCCGGAGCGGATCGAGGCCGACTTCTCGTTCGCCGTCGAGAGCGACGACCGCCGGATCGTCCAGGAGGTGCAGGAGACCGCCTATCACGTGCTCTGGGAGCTCGTGCATGTCTTCTTCGAGCACCCGGGCCTGCTCGCGGACGCGTGCATCACGTGCGGCGACGTCGCCGTCGAGGCCCGCGTCGTCGCCGTCTCGGGCGCTACGGCGACGATCGAGCTCGACGGCGCTCGTGAGCAGGTGGCTGTCGACTTCGTCGACGGGGTCGCGGTCGGCGACACCGTTCTCTGCCATGCCGGGGTCGCGCTGGAGCGGATCTCGTAACGGAGTTCCTCTATCCATTCCTCGAGCGCGGCGAGACCGATCTGCCCCCCGTGCTCGCCGACGTCCGGGCCTCGAGCCGGCAGAAGGGCGCGGACACGACCGCGCTGCGACGCGGCATCGACCTGGTTGCGGTCGTCGCGTGCGGCGAATCGATCCGCGCCGCGCTCGAGCGCGGCGGCCGGCTGCTCGCGTTCGGCAACGGCGGCTCGTCCACCGACGCCCAGGACCTCGCCCACGACTGCCGCGCCCTCGGCTGGCCCGCGCTCGCGCTCGTGGACGACGTGGCGACGATCACTGCGGTCGGGAACGACGTCGGGTTCGAGAACGTCTTCGCGCGCCAGCTGATCCCGCTCGCCCGTAGTCGCGACGTCGCGGTCGCGATCTCGACCAGCGGCTCGTCGCGGAACATCGTCGCCGGCCTGGAAGAGGCGCAGCGGCAGGCCGGTACCGGCTCAACCGGCACGGTCGGCTCCTACCTTGAATTGTCGGCAAAGCCCGCGTAGTACGTGTGTAGTCGTGCTGGTGTCGGGGCAGGCAACAAGGTAGCGCCGGTAGCAGCCCGGCAGATGGCCCCACGAGGACACGTGGCACCCACTTGCCGACGCCGCCGTCGGCCGACTCAGCGAAGTCGAGCTCCGCGATCACGACGGGTGACGAGCTGCCGGAGGCGGAATGCGGCCGGACGATTCGTCGTTGGCCTGAACATGGAGAAGCCGATCGGGATCCTCTACGAGCACCCGCAATGGTTCACGCCCCTGTTCGCGGAGCTCGATCGACGGGAGATCCCTTACGAGCGGATCGACGCCGGCAAGCTCGTTTTTGATCCGGCCGACACCGAGCGTCGTTACGCCCTGGTCGTCAATCGGATGAGTCCCTCGGCCTGGACGCGCGGCAATGGCGATGCGATCTTCTCCACGCTCCACTATCTCGCCTACCTCGACGGAATCGGCACTCCGGTCTTGAACGGACACGACGCGTACCTGATCGAGCTCTCCAAGGCACGACAGATCGCGCTTTTTGCGCGTCTCGGTATCTCGCACCCGCGAACGCGCGTGATCGATAACGCAGGGGGTGCCGCCGAGGCCGCGGCCGAGCTCGCGTTCCCGGTCGTCGTGAAGCCGAACATCGGCGGCAGCGGCGCGGGCATCACCTCCTACGCCTCACTCGCCGAGCTCGCCTCGGCCGAGGTCGAGCTTGGTATCGACGGCTGCGCCCTCCTGCAGGAGCAGCTTTCAGCTGCCGGCGACGAAGTCGTTCGGATCGAGGTCCTGGACGGGGAGTTTCTGTACGCCATCCGGCTTCGCTTGCTGCCCGGCAGCTTCAACCTCTGTCCGGCCGACTACTGCGAGCTTCCCGGTATCGCGGACGGCGTCTCCGGTCGCGGACTTCCGATCGAACGCTTCGATCCGCCCGCCGGCGTCATCGAAGACGCGAGACGGATCATCCTCGCGGCGGGCATGGATCTCGGCGGCGTTGAGTACCTCGTCGACGCACACACCGGTCAGGCAACGTTTTACGACATCAATGCTCTGTCGAACTTCGTGGCCAACGCTCCCGAGGTCGTCGGCTTCGACCCGTTCGTGCAGCTGGTCGACCTGATCGTCGCGCGCGCCGCTCTGCAGGCGGGCGCGACAGTTCCGGCGTAGACGCCTGGCCACGAGCGGGGGAAGCCGGCCGTTGCCGTGACCGCGCCGACGGCTCGTGACGAGGCGTCTTCTAAATATCCCATCAGAAATTTATGATATTTAGGAAGCGATGACGCGCGTCGCGCAGTCCCCGTTCCGTCTTCCGAGCGTGCCCGCGACCACGGACCTGATCGCCAAATACTTCCGCGGTCTGGGGGATCCGACTCGGCTGCGGATCCTTCAGCTGTTGCGGGAGGAAGAGGAGCTGTCGGTAGGCGATCTCGTCACGAGGCTCGCGCTGCCGCAGCCGATGGTGTCGAATCACCTCGCCTGCCTGCGCTGGTGTGGGTTCATCGAGGCTCGACGGGTCGGGCGCACGGTCTTGAATCGGATCGCCGACGAACGGGTGGCGGCGCTGCTCGAGCTCGGTCAGGCGATGTTGGCCGACAACGCCGCGCACGTCGCGGTCTGCTGTCGAATCGAGGAAGCGTCGTGACGCGGCCGCTCGTCGAGATCCTCTACTTTGATGGCTGCCCGCACCACCACGCGGCGTGCGAGCTCGTCGATCGGGTGATCGGCGAGGTCTGCGGGGAGGCCGAGGTGCGCCTAGTCAACGTCGCCGACGAGGAGAGCGCGAGGCGGGCGCGGTTCCTGGGCTCGCCAAGCATCCGCGTCAACGGCCGTGACATCGAGCCGAGCGCCGACGCGCGCGCCGAGTACGTTCTCTCCTGTCGTCTGTATCGCACCGATCAGGGCTTCGCCGGGCAGCCGGACGAGGCGTGGCTCCGCGATGCGCTCGGCGAGGCGCCTCGATGAGCGTGCAGCGGGCGCTCGCCGCGGCGCAGATTCCGCCTGAACGCCTGGGGCCTGCGCGCACGGCGCGGCTGGATGAGGGCGAACGCAGTCTCTACCACTGGATCCTTGGGAGCTTCGCCCGCGGAGAGCCGCCGGATGCGACGGCGCTCGCAACGCAAGCCGAGCGTCTCCGGATCGATCTATCGGTAGCCCTTGCGAGCCTCGCCTCTGACGATCTCGTCCACACGGGCACGGACGTCGCGATCACCGTCGCTTATCCGTTCTCCGGCCAACCGACCGCGCACCGCGTTCAGCTTGACGTTCACGATGTCCACGCGATGTGCGCGATCGATGCGCTCGGGATGGCGCCGATGTTCGGCCGGCCAATCAGGGTCGAGTCCAGCGACCCTGTCAGCGGCGACACCGTGCGGGTCGAGCTGGCGCCTGACGGCGACGCCTCATGGACGCCCCAAGAGGCCGTAGTCGTCTCCGGCAGCTCGTGCGACGGCGCTGCCTTCAACGGCTGCTGCCACGTTCTCAACTTCTTCAGCGCGCGCGAGAACGCCGAGCAGTACCTCAGCGCCCGAGCCGACGTGCGGGGAATCGTCATCTCGATCCGAGGCAATCGAAGCCGGCCGCTGCGTCTTCGGCGATGCGCTCAGCGAGATCCGATGACGACGCCGATCACGCGCGACGACGTTCGGCGCCTCATGGCAGACGAGTCGGCTCAGCTTGTCGAGGTGCTGCCGGTTGCCGAGTACGAGGACGAGCATCTGCCCGGTGCGATCAACCTCCCGCTCAAGGAGATCGGCGACAGGGCGCCACATCTCGACACAGCCAAACCGGTGATCGTCTACTGCTACGACTACACCTGAGACATGAGCCCACGGGCCGCGGCGCGGCTCGCCGCCCTCGGGTTCACGGACGTCTACGACTACGTCGCCGGCAAGGCCGATTGGGGCTCGGCGGGATTGCCACTCGAAGGCGCCGAAGGAAGCGAGACACGCGCCGGAGCCTTTGCGCGCCCGGACGTCCCACGCTTTGAACCCCGCGAGGCGCTCCAGACCGTACGGCGAAGGGTCACCGGGACGGGCTTCGACACCTGCTTCGTCGTCGACGCCGACGGAGTCGTGCTCGGCCGCCTCGGCCGAACGGCTCTCGCCTCAGACGCCGACGTGCTCGTCGACGAAGCGATGACGGAAGGGCCGAGCACGGTGCGGCCGAGTGCGCGGCTGGCTGAGGTTGTTGAGCGAATGCAGCGCCAGAACCTGTCAGGCCTGCCCGTGACGACATCGGACGGACGCCTCGTCGGACTCCTGACGCGCGCCGACGCTGAGCGAGCGCTGGCGCGGCTCTAACCGCCCCCGCCGGTCGTCTCGTCTTGCGCCCGCTTCCACTCAGGAGAGACTGATGCATGACGCTTCGGCAGGTACCAACGCAGCGCGCGGCCCCAGGAGGTCCTCTTGCACCAACACTCCGGCGCGCAACCGCATTCGCGTCCGCTCGGATTGTGGATCCGTTCCAGAACGCTGCGCGTCATGTCCCGATCGTACCGCCGAGCGCCCGCGTACGGTACTCGCGGAACCTCACAAGCTGAGATCGTGATGCCGATCAAGACACTCGCTAGCGCGCCGCGCTGCCGCTACGCTGATCGTGTGACCGGATTGCTGGCGCTGCGGAAGCGCATGCCGCTGATCGTCTTCCTGTTGCTCGCGCTGCTTCTTCTGATGCTGGTCGGTCTCGCGTGCGCCTGTCTGACCGAGGATCCGATGCAGGCGATCGAGCGGGTCGTGACCGCGCTCGCGCAGCTTCCCACTGTCGCTGTTGCATGGACGTTCATGTTCGCGACGGTGCTACTCGCGATGCCGCGGCTGCAGCCGCAGCGAGCGGGCCGCGGGCGCGCGTCTCCGGCCGCTCTGCAGCGCTTCCTCTTCTGAGTTCGTAGGCACCAGGCCGCCAGGTCGGCCGAGCTCTTGCCCTACGACCCAAAGGAGTGACTGATGGCGAAGGCCGCGGTCGAACAGAAGAGAAACCATCCGAAAACACCGCAGCACCCGCAGCAGCGGAAGAAGAAGACGCAAGCCCGGCTGGCTCGTCCGCTTCTGTTCGTCGCCGCGATCGGGCTCGTTGCGTTGGTGACCATCGGGCTTGTGCTCATGCGCGGGCTTGGCGAAGACGCAACGCGAGCGGCGGCCGCTCCGCTTCCGGACACGAGCGATTACCACTCGCTGCTGGTGGCGCCGAACGCGCCCGACGAGCTGGTTCTTGGCACGCATCAGGGTCTCTTCCGCTCGACTGACGGCGGTCAAAGCTGGACGCAGGCCGAGCTTGCCAATCAGGACGCGATGAACCTCGGCCGAGCATCGAGCAGAACCGTCTGGGCTGCGGGGCACAACCTTCTCGCGCGAAGCAGCGACGGGGGCAGGATCTGGCAGGACGTGCAGCCGGCGGGACTGCCGAGCCTCGATGTGCACGGCTTTGCGCTCGATCCCGACTCCGACCGGCTCTGGGCCGCGGTCGCCGGCCAGGGGCTCTACCGCTCCGACAACGCCGGCGCGAGCTTCAGCTTGGTTACCAAGAAGGTCGGGGCGGGCGTGATGGGGCTGGCGGTCCTGCCGGGCGGCAGGATGCTTGCCGCGGACATGCAACAGCAGGCGTTGCTGGCGAGCGAGGATGGCGGCAAGACCTGGAGCACGCCGCTCGATCGGCCCGTGATGACGGTTGCGGCAGCGCCGGACGATCCGAAGCTGTTGCTTGCGTCGATCCTCGGAAACGATGCGGGCATCGTTAGGTCGGCGGACGGAGGGCAAAGCTGGCATCCGGTGCTCGCGCTGCCGGAGGGCGCCGGGCCGATCGGCTGGTCTGAGAGCGAACCATCGACTGCCTATGTCGTCAGCCTCGATCGAACGCTCTTCCGCTCGACTGATGCCGGAGCAAGTTGGCGGCAGGTCACCGAGGAGGTGGGCTAGATGGACGCTTTCCTGCCGCTGCTCGTTCTCGCGTGTCCGCTCGGAATGGTCGTGATGATGCTCTGGATGCACCGGAGCAAGAAGGGCGGTGGCGATGAGTGAGGACCCGGAGAGGCCGACGGAGATCGAGCAGGTGCGGCCGCGTCGGATTCGACCGAAGCACCTCGCGCAACTCGTCGCTCTCACCGCAGTGGTCGGACTGTTGGGGCTCCTGGTCTGGCGGGTCGCCCGTGGCGAGACGGGTGGCGGATTCGTCGCCGCTATTCGCGCGGGCGAGAGGCCGGTCGCGCCAGACTTCTCGCTTCCCGTGATCTGGAAGCACGACGAGACCTGGCCGCCAGAAGCGCGGAGAGCGTCGGCGGACGGGAGGCTCGCTCTCCGTGAGCTGCGGGGCTATCCGGTCGTCGTGAACTTCTGGGCATCCTGGTGCATCGCGTGCAAGGAGGAAGCACCCGAGCTGGCCGCGGCCGCGAGACGCTACCGAGGCCGGGTCGTCTTTCTCGGGATCGACATCCAGGACTTCACCGCTGATGCGAGGAAGGTCATGGACGACGTGGATGCGCCATATGTGTCGGTGCGCGACGGCACCTCGAAGACCTCCGCGGCCCACGGGCTGACCGGCGTCCCCGAAACCTTCTATCTCGATCGGACGGGCAGAGCCGCGTTCCACTCGATCGGAGCGGTATCAAAGGACGACCTCGAAGCCGGCATCGGCGCCGCGCTGAAGGACAGATCATGAAAGCCATCGTTGGGCTAGCCGTCACCGGGGTCGCCCTTCTCGGGGCGCTCGCATTCCTCTTCACGCGCCTCGGCCCCGAGGCCTCCGGGCCGGATCAGGGCGCCTACCGCGGCAGCGAACCGCCCGCCCGAATCGTCATGCCGGCCTTCGCGCTTCAGGACTACCGCGGCCAAAAGGTGACGAGCAAGGGCCTGTTCGGACGAGTCGTTCTCCTGACCTTCCTCGATGCTCAGTGCAACGAGACTTGCCCGGTGATCGCGGCCCAGGTGGCGCAGACGTTTGGCCGGATGGACCCCGATCTTCGTGCGAGAGTGACCGCGGTCGCGATCTCAACCGACCCCGACGAAGACACGACCGCGGCGGTTCGCAGCTTCCTCCGACGCACACGCGCCGAAGGGGAACTGCGATATCTGACCAGGCCAGCACCGGCGATCAAACGGATCTGGCGCGAGTTCCAGATCCTCTCCTCGCTCGAATCCGGGACGGACAGCCTGCACTCGGCGCCCGTCCGGATCTACGACGCCCGCGGCGTCTGGGTCTCGACCCTGCACGCCGGCGTCGACCTCACGGACGAGAACCTGATCCACGACCTGAGAGTCGCGAACGAGGAGGGAGGAAGCTGATGTGCCCGCCGACCTCCGGCGATCGCGGCCGGTGAGGGACTCACCCTGCCGGACCGGCCACGACCCGCTCCCGCCGGCCACAGCAGGCTCCGATTCAGACAAAGTCTGTGTAGTCGCTGTGTGGCGTACGCCTAATTAGACAACAAAACATGGGTTTTTGCAGGACTTTTATGGGAGCGACGGGACTCGAACCCGCGACCTCCGGCGTGACAGGCCGGTCTTGGTACTTCCGGGCTGAGCGGGAGTGGGCGGGGATTACCCGCGATAGCAGGGCTTTTCGACCCTGGCTTTGCGGGGGTAGCCGGGGCCCGGCGGGAGCTTCCGGCGACCTCCTCTGCGCGGGATGGAGTGTTGTCTAAAATGTCAACCACCGGTATGTGTGCGGGGCGAGCGAGAGATCGGCGATCGCACGCAGATCGGGGTTGAGGTATCGCACGCTCAGGCGAGAGTACGCTCGCCCAGGCGAGTGTTCGTGTATGTTACTTGGATGGGTGTTGTCCCTCTCCGGGCTGGAATCTATGCGCGGATCTCGTCTGACCGGGAGGGCGAGGGGCTGGGCGTGGCGCGCCAGCTTGAGGACTGTCAGCGGCTGGCGGAGGCGCGTGGCTGGACGGTGGTGGAGCGGTACGTCGATCAGGACGTGAGTGCTTACTCGGGGAAGTTGCGGCCTGAGTACGGGCGGTTGTGGGGCGATATCGAGAGTCGGACGCTCGACGCGGTGGCGATCTATCGGGCTGACCGGTTGCATCGCCAGCCGCGCGAGTTGGAGGCGTTCATTGATCTCTGTCAGGCTGTCGGTCTGACGAATGTCGCCTCTGTGAGCGGCGATCTCGACCTGACGACGCATGAGGGGCAGCTGGTGGCGCGGATTACGGGAGCGGTCGCGAAGAACGAGAGCGACGTGAAGAGTCAGCGGATCCGGCGCCAGAAGGAGCAGGCTGCTGAGCAGGGGAAGGTCTCGGGCGGCGGCAGCCGTGCCTATGGGTTCGAGGACGACAAAAAGACGATCCGTCCGGCCGAGGCTGCGGTCGTGGGTGACTGCGCGCGCCGGTTCCTGGCCGGCGAGTCGATCCGGGCGATCTGCAGCGATCTGAACGCGGCCGGCGAGACAACTTCGACCGGGAAGCCCTGGTCGCCGCAGACGCTGCGCCGGATCCTCGCCTCGCCGCGGATCAACGGGCTTCGCGAGCACAAGGGCGAGATCGTCGGCGAGGCCGAGTGGCCCGCGATCATCAGCCGCAGAGACGGCGACCGGATCCGCGCGATCCTGGCCGACGAGAGCAGACGCACGAACAAGAGCGCGCGCCGCTATCTGCTCGTGCGGCTCCTGCGCTGCTCGCACTGCGGCGAGTACCTCGTCGCCGCCCCGCGGGCCTCCAGAGGACCGGGAGAAGATTCGACACGCCGTTACGGCTGCCGCAAAGGCCCCGGCTTCAGCGGCTGCGGCAAGACGTTCATCAACGCCGAACCGCTCGAGCAGTTCGTCGTCGAAGCCATCCTCCACCGCCTCGACAGCCCCCAACTCGCCGCCGCAGCAAGCGACCGCCACGACGACCCCCAATCGGAACGCTGGCAGCAAGAAGCCGACCAAGCCCTCGCCCAACGCGACGAACTCGCCCATGCCTACGGCAACAAAGAGATCACGATGAGCGAGTGGCGCACCGCCCGCGAACCGATCGAGCAACGCCTCACCCACGCCCGCAAACAACTCGCCAAGATCACCCACACAACCGCCCTCGACGGTCTCGTCGGCAACGCCGACACGCTCCGCGCCGCCTGGAACAACCTCGACCTCACACGCCAACACGCGATCCTCACAGCAGTCCTCGACCACATCGTCGTCGGCCCCGCCCGCCGCGGCTACAACACCCCCCTCGACGAAACACGCCTCCACGGCATCTTCCGCGCCTGACCCAGCCCCGAGCTCGCCGCCTGACGGTTTGCGCCCGGCCCCGTCGATCGCCTCCGGCTCCCGCCGGGCCCCCACGCCAGACGCAAACCGGCCGCAGAGACGGCGGCGAACAACCCTACGCAAACAAGCCAAACCCGCCGACGAGTTACGTTGCTAATTCAAGTAAAGAGTGCACCCACCCGAGACGCCGGGAGCCGCCCGCGGCGGAGCCACCCTCCGGGCGGCACCCGCCGCGCGCCAGCCCCCGGCACCACCAGGCGTCAGCACACGCACTCGCTCAGGCCACCTCTCCTGCCGCCAGGACTTGTCGGGCCTTACTCCCCGGCTTGATCGGGGACGACCTCGCGGAACTTCACCGTGTCGATGAACTGCCGGAACTGCTGGAGCTTGCCATCACGCACATTCCAGACGTGCACCACCGGGATGTCCAGCTTCTTGCCCGTAGCCTTCCCTGTCCCTGTGTAGCGGACGACCGCCGCCACCGCGTCCCCCGAGGCGATGAATTCCTCCGGCGTAACCGCGAAACCAACAACGTCCTGGCTGATCGGGCCGAAGACGTTCTGAGCCACGGCGTCACCTCCGTGATACACGCCGCCGTAGGGCATCCCCGCGGCCTCATGCCACGCGATATCGGCCGCCATTGCGCCCAACACCGCCGGCACGTCACCACGCCCAAAGGCCTCATAGGTGTCTTTGACCAGTTCTAGG
>JBBJOI010000035.1:0-29367 GCA_037721555.1 Gaiellaceae bacterium
TACCACTACGCGCCGCGCCCGACCCGGCGAAACCGCTCCGTCTGGCCCATCCCCGCGCGCACCCGAGTTTCACATGGAGCCTCTAGCGGGGTCGGAAGCTTGCGTGCACGTCGTCGAGCCTGCGGGCGATCTCCTCGAGCCTCGCCTCGAGTGCCGCCCGCTCCGCCTCGGCCTCGGCGACGACGGAGCCGAGCACGCGCCTGAGCTCGGCATCCGCCTGGGCGATCCTGTGCTCCGCCGATTCGGCCAGCAGCTCGTGCTGGCGCTCGAACTGGGTCTGCGCCTGGCGGATCCGCGCCTCGAGCCGTTGCTGTCCCAGGTCGCCCGTGTGCGAGAGGCGTTCTGCGTACACCGCTTCTGCCTGCCGCATGAAGTTCTCGACGCCTCGATCCAGCTCGCGCGAGAGGCGCCCAGCGGCCTCGTCGCGGGCGGCACGCAGGGTGACGTCGAACTGCTGAGCCGCGGCTTCTGCATAACGCTCGCCCTCGCGGGCGACGACGCGCTGGAGCTTCTCCACCTGTCGCCGTTCGACGTCGCCGAACGAGGCCTCGATCCGGGCAACTGCTTCGCCTTCGCTCCGCTCGATCTGCTCAGACAGGGCGTGCTCCCGCCGGCGCAGCCGCTCCGAGACCTCCTCGACCACGCGGCGCCGCTCGCTCGTATGCGCCTCCAGCTCGTCAAGCGCCTCGGCGACCGCCGCCTGCGCCGACTGCTCGAGCTCCGCGCGTAGTCGCAACACCGACGCACGCTGCTCCTCGGCGCTCGTCACGAGCTCCGCTGCTCCACCCGCGATCCGCGCTTCGGCCTCTGCGAGCAGCTGCCGCTGCCGCTGCTCCAGCTGGGCTACTTCGCCCGAGAGGCCGTGCTGCGCGCGGTCGACGTCGTCCGACCAGGTCCGCAGCCGTTCCTCCACGCGCCGTTCCACGACCGCGAGAGCCTGCACGAGTTCCTCACCCGCCCGCCGCTCGCGCTCGACCAAGGCGACGCGACGCTCCTCGGCGAGCCGACGCTCTTCGTCCGCGAGAACGGAGATCGAGTCGGCGCGAGTTCGGGCGAGCCAACGCTGGACCTCCTCGGCGGTCGCGGCCTTCTCCTCCTCGATCACGGCCCGGACGTGCGATCGCACACCCTCGAGGACCTCGTCTGCCTCCTGGCCGCGGCGCAGCGACCGCGCAAGAGCGGCCGCGGCCGCCTGCGCGAGCGCCGCCGCCAGCAGGCCCGTGGCAGCGATGGCGAGCTCGCGTTCCGGCCGGAACGCAAAGGCGATCCAGCCGGCGGCCGCAACGGCCAGAAAGACGAGCGCCGTGAGTGCGAGTGGTCTCGTTGTGGCCCGGCCGGTGACCGCGAGCGCGAGCGACGCTGCCGCGACCACGACCGAGACGATGAAGGCTGCCTGCACTGCGTTTGCCAGCACGGATGAATCGTAGTGCGGCATGCTGCGGCCCGTGACGCTCGCGGACGAGTTGGCAACGATCGCAGCGACGGCAGAGTCTCGCGCGCGGGAGGGAGAGCGTCTCGTGGCCGTCCTCCCGACGGAGGCGCACCCTGGCCGGCGCCTCTACCTGTGCGCCTTCGGGGGCGAGGAGGGAGTTCCCGAGAGCTGGTTCGCCCTCAATGAAACGGGTGAGGACGTGTCCGAGCGACAGGCGGTGCGCGACGCAGTCTCGATCGCGGCGATGTGCGAGCTGGCCGAGGAGACGGCTGCAGGAGGCGACCTGGACGATCTGCGGAGCCAGCTCGTCGCACTTCGGCTGACGGAGAACCCCCCCGGGATCGAAGCGGCCGAGGCCGCCGTCGCAGAGCTGCAGAGCGTCGTGAGCGCGCCGCCGCAGCTGGCGACGATCTCACGGCTCGACGCGATCGGGGCGGCGGCCAGGAAGCTCGAGCTCGCCCTCGGCAACGCGCTCCAGGGTTCGCCGTTCGCCGAGGCCATGAAGGCGGCTCCGGCAGTGGTCGCACGGTTGACCGCCGACGTCGAGGCCGCTTACCGGGGCGAGCTCAGCTAGCTTTTGGCGCATGGAAGGCGCCGGCTTCGGTTTTCCGTTCGGGGGCGACCCGGACGATCTGCTCCGTGGCATCCAGGAGTTCGCGGCGAAGCAGGCCGAGACCGTGCAGGAGGCGCAGCGCGAGCAGTTTGCGACCCTGACCCTGAACACCGCCGTAGAGCTGACGGCGGCAGCGCTGAAGCAGGTGCAGGTGAGCGGCGGCGTCGACGAGCAGGCAGTGGCCCTTCGCGACGCGATGCGCGTGCTCTTCCCGGAGGCGGTCGCGCTCATCAGCGCGGCTCGCCAGGGCTTCATGCGCGAGCGGTAGCGCTCGTCGCGCTCGCCCCTGGCCGGCCGGCTCCCGGCAGGCGGAGCCCGCCTCCGCCGGCCTCGCGCGCCTGAGCGCACGCGGCTCTCCGGGTCTGGCCCTTCGGCCTATCCCCTCCGGCCGCGCACGCTCAGCCACGCGCCAGGAACGAGCGCCCCTTGCCGCCGGCTCCCGGCGGGCGGAGCCCGCCTCCGCCGGCCTCGCGATAGTGTCCGGCGCCGTGGCCCTGCTCAACCGCGCCATCGTCCGCCTGCTTCCTGTCGTGCCACGTCCGCTCGTGCAGAAGCTCTCGGCGCGCTACATCGCAGGGCCGTCGCTCGCGGACGCGTGTCGCGTCGTGGCCGAGCTCAACGGCGCCGGCAAGCTGGCGACGGTCGACGTCCTCGGGGAGGAGATCAGCCGGGCCTCCGAGGCGGAGGCGATCGCTGACGAGTACGTGGCCGCGCTCAACGCTTTCACGCGCGACGGCCGGGACGCGAACGTCAGCGTCAAGCCGACCGCACTCGGCCTCAAGCTCGACTACGAGCTCTGCAAGCGCAACGTCGAGCGGGTGATCGCCGCAGCGGAACCGACGAACCGCTTCGTGCGAATCGACATGGAGGACGCGTCGACGACGGATGACACGCTGCGCCTCTTCCGGGAGCTGCGCGACGAGGGCCACGCGCGCGTTGGTCCGGTGCTCCAGGCCTCGCTGCGGCGCACGGTCGCCGACGCCGGCGGACTCGCGGGCGCGAGCGTCCGTCTCTGCAAGGGCATCTACATCGAGCGCGAGGCAATCCAGTATCACGACGACGAGGCGGTTCGCGTGAGCTTCGTTCGCTCGCTCGAGACGCTCCTTGACGGCGGCTCCTACACCGCCATCGCGACACACGACGAGTGGCTCGTGGAGCAGGCGCTGCGCCTCGTCCGCGAGCGCGGGCTCGCGCCGGAACAGTACGAGTTCCAGATGCTGCTCGGCATCCGGGCGGACCTCGGTGACCGCCTCGTCCGCGAGGGGCACCGCCTCCGGATCTACGTCCCGTACGGCCGCAAGTGGTACGAGTACTCGCTGCGGCGCCTCCAGGAGAACCCCAAGGTCGCCGGCTACATCGCGTCCGACACGGTCGCGCGCCTCGTTCTCCGACGCTAGAGGCTCCAACCGATGGCTCTCGCGAGCGTTACGGCAGCGGCGGGCCGGGCGCGACGTCGTCTTCCTCGACGACCGTCGTCGTCGAGCGCCGGCGTGGAGCCGCCTCGTGCACAGGGCCGCCTTCCACGTAAGCCGTGCGGCGATGGAAGCCGCCCCAGCTCGACCAGAAGATCATCGAGAGGACGAGCCCGAGCGCTCCGACGATCAGCAGGATGACGCCGATCGTGTTCACGTCGAGACCCTCGGCTTCGGCCGTGACGCCCCACGCGAGTACCGCCCCGGCGGCGATCAGGAGAATGCTGACTGCGATGCCCATGTAGGTGTTGCTCCCCTCGTTGGATAGTTTCCGAGACATCCTTCCAGGCAGGCGGCGAAATTCCTGTCCGGCCGCTTCGAGGGCCGATCACGCGAGCAGCGACCAACCTCCGTCGACGACCAGCGTCTGGCCCCGGATCATGTCTGCGGCGGGCGAGCAGAGGAAAGCGACGGCGCCCGCGACGTCCTCTGCCGTGACGAGGCGGCCGACGGGGTTCCTGCGTCCCGCCGTCAGCATCTCCTCCCGGTTCGGGAAGTGCTCGAGGGCACCCGTTTCGACGACGCCCGCCGAGACCGCGTTCACCTTGATCCCGCGCGGGGCGAGCTCGACCGCGAGGTAGCGGACGAGCGACTCGAGCGCCGCCTTCGAGGTACCGACGAGCGTGTAGTTCTCGAGCACCCGCTGCGAGCCGAGGCTAGAGATGCCGACGATCGAGCTCCCGTGCGGCATCTGCGGGACGGCCGCGCGCGCGAGCCCGAGCAGCGCTCGCGCATTTGCGTTCAGCGTCCAGTCCCAGTGCTTGTCCTCGGTCTCGAGCGCGGGGCGGATGACGCCTGTCGCGGCGTTGTGGACGAGCACGTCGAGCGGCCCGAGCTCGCGTACGGTGTCCTGTATCCGCTCCGACGAGACGTTCCCGCGAACGAGGACGGGTTCCGCGCCCAGCGCGCGCAGCTCCTCCGCCGTCTCCTCGGCGGCAGCATCGGAGCGGAGGTAACCGATTGCGACGCGGGTTGCGCCGTGCTCCGCGAAGCGGCGCGCGATCGCTTTGCCGATCCCCCTCGAGCCCCCCGTCACGAAGACGGAGGCACCCTCGAAGGTCATGAGCGCCGCGGTAGGGGCTCGGACGCCGGCGCTGCGCTCGGAAGGGTCTCCCAGCCGACGCGCGAGCGCGGCTCCTTCGGCCCGTCGTCAGCCTTCGAGGAGGCGTGTCCGAGCCGGTCGAGGAGCCGCATCCGATCCTCGGCGTAACGACGGACGTCGTGCTCCGGAGGCAGGTCCTGGATCAGCTCGCGCACCCGCGCACGCAGCTGGTAGGCGAAGTGGGGCGTCGCCGGCCCGACCAGGGCGTCGACGTCACGGATCGTGGGCTCGACCATCGCCCCCAACCTACCGCTCGAAACCTACGGCTAGTGTCGCGAAGTGCGGCCCATCCACGCGATGCTGCTCGTCACGGTCGTCCTCTGGGCGCTCAACCTCACCCTCACGCGTTACATCCTCCAGCACGGCTTCGAGCCGTTGTCGTACGCCGTCGTCCGCTACGGGCTCGCGTCGGCGATCTTCCTTGCGATCGCGCTCCTCGCCGAGCGGACGCTCGGGATCGCGCGGCGAGACTTCGGCCTCGTTGCCCTTGCGGCTCTCTTTCTCTGGCTGAACCAGATCTCGTTCGTGTACGCGCTCGATACGACCAGCGCCTCGACGATCGCGCTGATTCTCGGTGCGACGCCGGCGTTCGCGGCGCTGATCGGGCTCTCGCTCGGGCTCGAGCGCATGTCGGGACGCTTCTGGGGGGCGTCGCTCGTCTCGTTCGCGGGCGTCGGACTCGTCGCGCTCGGGACGGGCGGAGACGTCGCCGCGACCTGGACGGGACTCGCGCTCGGCATCGCCACCGCTGCCACCTGGGCCGGCTACTCGGTTGCGATCGCGCCGCTGATGGCCAGCTACAGCGCGTCCCGGATCAGCGCCGTTGTGCTGTCGCTCGCGTGGGTGGCGATCGCCGCCACCGGCGGCTCGCAGGCGGCCGGGCAGGACTACGGCGTCTCGCCGTGGGTCTGGCTGCTCCTCGTCTTTGCGACGCTCGGCCCGCTCGTCACGACCAATATCCTCTGGTTCCGCGCCCTGCACGGCATCGGGCCCTCGCGCGCGACCCTGATCGCGAATCTGCAGCCGTTCGTCGCCGCCCTCTTCGCGCTCGTGCTGCTCTCGGAGCAGATGACCCTCGTCCAGGTCGCGGGCGGCCTCCTGATCGGCGGGGGCGTCCTGCTGGCCCGTCGGCCTCAGCGCGAGGCGGTTCCTGCGGCCGCCGAGTAACATCTGAACGTGATCGAGCCCGACTTCATGCCTCTCGACGGCTGGGACCACATCGAGCTCTGGGTGGGGAATGCGAAGCAAGCGGCGTACTGGTACGAGCACGCGTTCGGCTTCGCGCGAGCTGCCTATGCCGGTCCAGAGACCGGGGTTCGTGATCGTGCCTCCTACGTCCTGACGCAGGGCGAGATCCGGCTCGTGTTGACGAGTGGCCTACGGGGCGACAGCGAGGTCATCCGCTTCGCCGGCGCCCACGGCGATGCTGCGAAGGACATTGCCCTCGCGGTTCCCGACGCCCGGCAGGCCTATCGGGAGGCGGTACAGCGCGGGGCGCGCGGCGTCGCCGAGCCGCGTTGGGAGGAGGACGAGCACGGCCGCGTCGAGCTCGCGACGATCGCGACCTACGGCGAGGTGGTACACACCTTCGTCAACCGCTCGGACTACAGCGGGCCCTACCTCCCGGGGTACGTATCGCTCGCGCCGAACGGTCACGTCGGCGCCGGCGTCGGGCTCGTTGCGATCGACCACGTCGTCGGCAACGTCGAGCTCGGCCGCATGAACCACTGGGTCGAGTTCTACGAGCGGGCCTTCGGGATGACGAACATCGTTCACTTCGGCGACGACCAGATCCAGACCGAGTATTCGGCGCTGATGAGCAAGGTGATGGCGGACGGCGGCGGGAAGATCAAGTTCCCGATCAACGAGCCGGCCGAGGGCAAGCGCAAGAGCCAGATCGAGGAGTATCTCGACTTCAACGGCTCTCCGGGCGTCCAGCACATCGCCCTGCAGTCGACCGACATCGTCCGCACGATCGAGACGCTGAAAGGCCGCGGGGTGCTGTTCCTCGATACGCCCGAGGCCTACTACGAGGACGTCGAGGGTCGCGTCGGCACGATTGCGGAGAGCTATTCCGACCTCGCGCGGCTACGCATCCTCGCCGACCGCGACGACGACGGCTACCTGCTCCAGATCTTCACGAAGACGGCGCAGGACCGGCCGACGCTCTTCTTCGAGGTGATCGAGCGTCACGGCGCCACCACCTTCGGCGAGGGGAACTTCAAGGCGCTCTTCGAGTCGATCGAGCGCGAGCAGGCGCTCCGCGGCAACCTGTAGCCGCGCCGAGAAGTATCGATTGGCACGGTTTCGTGACACGGGCACGCGGCGTGTGCTTGTGCGTCGGCGGTGTCTCTGAGACCGTCTCTCGCCGCAGCAGTGTTTTCGGGCGTCGGCGGGCGGCGATCTTCTCTCCGTGAACAGTCTGCACGAGCTCCTTGAAGCCCCGGCACGACAGTCTGCGATGCTCGGTGTGACCGAGCATCGACCGTGGCCCCTGCCGTCGTCGCGATGGCTGATGGCGCAGACCTGGGAGCAGCTCCTCTTCGCCCACTGGCGCGTGCCGATCGAGCGTCTGCGTACGCATCTGCCGGCGGAGCTCCTGCAAGCTGGGCTCGAAGTCGACACGCACGAGGGGGACGCCTGGGTCGGCGTGACGCCGTTTCGCATCACCAATCTCCGCTTCCGCGGCACACCGGCGCTGCCGCGCCTGTCGTCGTTCCTCGAGCTGAACTGCCGCACCTACGTGAGCCGCGGCGGCGAGAAGCCCGGCATCTGGTTCTTCAGCCTCGACGCGTCGAGCCGGCTGGCGGTCGAGGCGGCGCGGAGGCTGTACAAGCTGCCGTACTTCCAGGCACGCATGGACGGTCTGCCGCGTTACCGTTGCTCGCGTGTCGGCGCCGATCGCCCGCACGTCTGGGAGTCGTCCTACCGTCCGACCGGGCCCGTCGCCCCGGCCGCCGAGGGAACGCTCGAGCACTTCCTTGTCGAGCGCTACTGCCTCTACACCAGCGACGATACGGGAGCTCTGTACCGGGCCGAGATCCACCATTCGCCCTGGCCACTCCAGCCCGCGGAGGCCGAGATCGACCTCAACACGATGGCGCCCGACGGGCTCGCGACGACGGGCGAGCCGGTGCTGCACTACTCCGAGCGGCAGGACGTCCTCGTCTGGCCACTCGGGCCGTATCCGTAGAGTCAAGGTCGTCGCCTGCTACCTTGACTCGTTTGAAGCGGCGGACGGGCTATACAAGGCTCTCGAGCAAGAACCAGGTGACGATCCCACTGGAGGTTGTACGAGCAGCCGGGGCGAGTCCGGGCGACGAGTTCAAGGTCGTGCAGGAAGACGGAAAGATCGTGCTGGAGCGCGAGCAGACCCTCGGCGAGCGGCGACGCGAGGCGATCGAGAAGTACGCGGGCTCCTTCACTGGTCTGTATCCACCGAACTACCTCGAGGAGCTTCGGGACGAGTGGGAGCGGTAGTCCTCGATGCAGGCGTTGTGATCGCCTGGTTCGACGCAGACGACGTACATCACGCTGGGTCGACCGCGGCGCTTCATTCCGTCCGGGAAGAGGAGCTTCGACTACCAGCATCTGCGTATGCCGAAGCGCTCGTGCGACATGCGGTGGCCGGCTCGGTGGCGGCTGCGCGAGCGCGCATCGACGCGGTCGCGATACGGATCGATGCCATCGGTGTCGACACGGCCGCGGCCGCAGCCTCGATTCGTGCAAGGCACCGCGCGCTGCGCCTCCCCGACGCGCTCTCCTCGGCCACGCCGAAGCGATCGGAGCGGACCTCGTGCTGAAAACGGATCGCCGCTGGAAGCGCGTCAGCGACCGCGTGCACGTCGTCTAGCCTCCCCGCAATGTCCCCCCAGCGGCGCACTGCGCTCGCGTCGGTCGCGGCAGCGGCCGTCCTCGTTGCGCTCAAGCTTGCCGCGGGGCTGGCGAGCGGCAGCCTCGGGCTCGTCTCCGAGGCGCTCCACTCGGGCACCGACCTCGTTGCCGCGCTCCTCACCTTCTTCGCGATCGGCGTCGCCGGGCGTCCGGCGGACGCGCTGCACCAGTACGGCCACGGCAAGGCCGAGCACCTCGCTGCGCTCGGCGAGGCGGCCGTGCTCGTGCTCGTCAGCATCGTCGTTGCCGGATTGGCGGTCGCGCGGCTCGCCGGAGGGCTCGAGACCGAGGTCGAGACGCCCTGGTGGATCTTCGCCGTCGTCGGCCTCGTGATCGCGATCGACGTGGCACGAACGCTCGCCTCCTACCGCGCGGCCAGGCGATACGCGAGCGAGGCGCTCCTGTCGAATGCCCTTCACTTCGGCAGCGACCTCGCCGGGACGCTCGCCGTCCTGGCGGGACTCGCGGCCGCCGCCGCTGGTTTTCCTGAAGGCGACTCGCTCGCTGCGCTCTTCGTCGCCGGCCTCGTGATCCTTGCGGCGAGCCGGCTGATCCGCCGCAACGTCGACGTGCTGATGGATCGCGCGCCGGCCGACGCCGAGGAGGCGGTACGCGAGGCGATCGCAGACGTCCGTCCGGCAGTCGAGCTCTCTCGACTCCGGCTGCGGCAGGCGGGGGGTCGCACCTTCGCCGACGTCGTCATCGGAGTCGCTCCGGGTGACGCGGTGGGCCAGGCGCACGCGATCGCGGATCGCGTCGAGGACGCCGTCGAGCGCGTGCTGCCAGGCAGCGACGTCGTCGTGCACGTCGAGCCGCAGGCGGGCGAGGCGGAGCTCCGCGAGCGTGCCCATGCCGCTGCGCTCTCGGTTCCGCGCGTGCGCGAGATCCACAACCTTGCTCTCGTCACGCTCGACGGCGCCAGCGAGCTCTCGCTGCACCTGAAGCTGCCCGGCGACCTGCCGCTCGAGGAGGCGCACGAAGTCGCCGAGCAGGTCGAGCGCGCGATCATCGAGGCGGTGCCGGAGATCGGCTCGGTGCAGACCCACCTCGAACCGCTCGGCGAGGTGAGCGCAGCCGTCGAGCTCGCGGCCGGGGACGTCGAGCGGGTCGTGCGCAAGGTGCTGGGAGGGCCACCGCGGGCGGTGCGTCTGCTGCGGACGGACGAGGGCCTGCTCGCCTTCGTCACCCTCCGCCTCGACCCGGGGCAAACGCTCGCGGCCGCCCACGACCGGGCCGGCGAGGTCGAAGTCCGGCTGCGCGCCGAGCATCCGGAGATCGCCGAGGTGATCGTCCACACCGAGCCTTAGACAAAGAGGTGGTGGCTGCTGCAACACCGACGGCGATGCGGAGGCTCGGACGCAAAGGCGCGCGTCTTCACGGCGCCGAGCTGCGTCGCGGCCTGACTACGGGCGGACCGCGCTCAGCACCGCGTCCCAGGCGAGCTCAGAGGCGACGATGCCGAGGCCGATGCTCTCGAGCTGCTTGCTCTCGACCTCGTTAGTCGTCACGACGTAGAGGACGTCGCCGTCGGCGAGCGTGTGGAAGGGGTGGATCGCGCGCGCCATCGACGCGTGCACCTGGCGGGCGAGCGTCGTCAGCTCGCGCTGGACGAGCCTGATGTTGATGACGACGACGGTCAGCGTCGTGTTCCCCGGCAGCGGCCGCACGGGCGCCCCGGTCGCGAGCCGCTCCTCGACGCCCAGCACGAGCGCCCGTCGTTCGCCCGTGGCGGCATCAAGGTGGCCGCGGATGACCGCGCCGTCGCGGTCGACGATCGCGCCGACCGCGTTCAGGACGGTGAAGACAGCGATTCGCGCCTCGCCGATCTGGCGGAACGCCGCTCCATGCCCGCCGGGCTCGCCTTCCTCGTAGGCGAACGTCTTGCCGACGGTCGCCGAGCGGCCGGCGCCACGCGCGCCGAGCGGGAACCGGCCCGGCCTCGCTGCGCGCAGCGCCGCTCGTCCCAGCTCCTTGTCCGGGTAGACGCCGTTGTCGCGCGGGCCCCAGTCGAAGATGATCGCCCCGGCGACGAGCGGGATGTCGAGCCAGCCGGTCGCGTGGTCGCGCTCCGCGAAGATCTCGGCCGCGACTCCCGTCGCCGCCTCCAGGCCGTACAGCGAGCCGCCGGCGAGGCAGATCGCGTGCACCCACTCGTAGTTGCCGAGTGTCCCGGGCGAGCCGCCGCGAACGTCGGTCGCGCAAGCGGCCCCGTCGGGCAGGAACGAGAAGACGGTGCAGCCAGTCGGCCCCTCGTCGTACTCGGCGCAGCCGATCTCGAGCCCAGGGAAGTCGAACTCGAGCTCGGGACTCTCGAAGCTTGTCCGCGGCGTCAGGTCGGCCGTGTCGTTCGTCAGCCGCGCCACCGCTTGAGTCTACGAGGGTCGCGCTTGGACGACGATGGATAGGTACGCATATCGTCGGACGTAGAAGAGGCGAATGCACCACCGCACCGACCGGGAGTTGATCATTCTCGCCCGCACCGGCGCCAGCGACGCAGCCGGGATGCTCTTCGACAGGTATTGGCTGATCGCTTGGCGCGCGGCCTACGCGGTGTCCGCTGACCGAGCCCTTGCCGATGATGCGGCTCAGGACGCGATTCAGCTGGCGTTCAGCTCCCTTGACCGGTTCGACGAAACGCGGCAGTTCGGCCCGTGGCTCAAGCGGATTGCGATCAACCGTGCAATCGACCTGCTCCGGCGAGGCCGACGCCTGACGATCCTCGAGGGGGAGTTCGCGAGCCTTCATGGCTGGGCTGTGAGCGAGGGCGCCGACAGAGACCTTCGCCTCTGGGCGGTGGCCGATGCCGTGTCGGCACTCGACGCCGATAAACGCGTGGTCGTGGTGCTGCGTTATTGGCTCGACCTGCCGCTCGAGGAGATCGCGGAACTGCTTGAGATTCCGTTCGGGACGGTCGCCTCTCGACTGCACCGGGCGCAGACCGAGCTGAGAGTCACTCTCGAAGAGGAGGAAGAACATGTCGTCTGAATTCGAGGACCGACTGCGGCGGGCACGAGAGATTCTCCCGTCCCCAGATGCAGAGTCCACACGCAGAGCACGCGAGCTTGCGCTCCGGTCGTTGAGGCGGCCGCGCCGCAAGCTGCCTTCCGCCCTCTCGTTCGTTAGCGCTCTCTTGCTTACAACCGCTCTAGGCTTTGGGCTCGGTGTCGCCCTGGCCCCAAGCGTGAGCGCGGCGCCGAAGGGTTTAGACGGAGTCGGGTTCCTGCCGGCGAACGAATGGTTCGTGCTGCAATCCGGTGCGGGCGGAGGTATGGATGCGGCGGCTTTCGCGATCGCGGCGAATGTCCCGATTCACCCTGCCGACTCGGGTACACGGCGCCTGGAGTTCGATGGACTCCCGTACTCAACGCTCAGAGCACTTCCCTCAGCTGGAGTCGTGGTTGTCGCGAGCTTCATCCCCACCAATCGATCGGCACATATTGGCTCGGTGAGATTTCCGAGTCGCACGCTTCCGCTGCAGGTGCGCGACGCCACGTCTGAAATCCAGTTTGGCGTTCAGGTGCGTCCACGTCGGCCGCTCGGTCAGTACCAGTTGCGGGCGACCGTCGACGGCTACGAAGTCGATCTGCACATCTACTACGGAAGGATCGAGCCTTCCCCGGCCCACCTCACCGCTGCGCAACGGCAGATCGATCGGCTCATTGTCCGTTCCGGTGGGGACGCAGACTCGCGTCGACGGGTGGTTCGACAGGTCATCCCACCTGCCGCAGCGCCCGCGCGCGTGATCGACCGGACACTTCTCTGCCCGGTTGAAGTCCAGGCCGGTGTTCGCAAGCTGAATGTCTACGTCCAAGCAGCGGTGGCGGGCCAGAAGGATCTGCTGGGGAACAAGGCCTTAGCTCACGCACAGCTGACAACCGGGAGCTCGATCCAAGGCACGGTGCTCGTGGGCTCAGTCGCGGGAGCGGCGAACCCTGTTCTCCGCAGCGGCTCGACCTTGGGTATCAATCGGAGGGACTGTCGGGCTTCGACAGTCCGCATCCCGTTGTCCTCCCGAGGTCTGGTCGGCGGCGCGGCGAGTCCGTTCGGCGACGGATTCGAGTGCTTTCCGGGACGGCGGATCCTCATCCGCGTTCGGGCCAGCTTCGGTTCCCCGACGTCACTTCGACTCGACCAGCGGATCGGAATTCTGTCAACTCGGGCGCTGGTCCGGGAGGTTCAGTTTCGCGCGGTGACGGAGACGGGGAGACCTCTCGTTTTCGCGTCGCTTCTAGCCTCGGGAAAAGCACGCGTTTACACTGGAACAGGGTGCGTGGCGGACTGACAAGGAGCCATGTGCTGGTCGCAGCGTCGCTCGTAGTATCGGCCGGAGCCGGTGCCGCCACCAGTTCGAGAGCGCCTGCCGCGCCGAGCCTCGTCCTCGATCACACGCTCCTCTGTCTGACGGTGAACAGCGGCGGCGTGCAGGAGATCGAAGTCCGGGCGAATGCGGGCTTCCGCCAGGGCGGCCGGTGGAAGACGCTCCCGTTCGCCGTCGTGGCGACCGGCGGCGTCGGGAGTGCGACCAACGTCCTCGACGACTCGCTTGCGTGGATCGCTGCCGGGAGGTACGACCACAACGCGAACCTGTCCCCGACCGACGGCCTCGTCGCGACCAACGCCACGCGCTTCGGCACCTGGGCGCTCAACCGACGTGCGTGCCGGCCGGCGACGGCGAGCGTCGCTCTCTCGGGGAAGGGCCTTCGCGCTGCCGCGCCAGGGCCGTTGGGCGTCACGTACGACTGCACGACCCCGCGCCACGTCCTCGTCCGGGTGCGCGCCGTCGTCCACGCCGCTCCCACCCGCTACCGCGAGCAGGGGTTCGAGAAGACGAAGACCTCGCTCGGCGAGGGGCAGATCGGGGTGCGCGCGCAAGCCGGCAAGCTACTTGCCTTCGCGTCAGTCTCCGATTCGGGGAGGACGCGGCTCCTGGTCGCGTCGAGCTGCCGTGAGGACTGATCAGAGCAGATCCCTCGCAACAATCGTCGACGCGCGAACGTCTCATCAAGGAGCGCTGTGACCAACACGAGCAGTGACAACTGCGGCGACTCACGCGCGACCGAGATCGCGGCGCTGTTCCTCGCGAACATCGAGACCGTCGTCCGCGGCAAGACGGACGAGATCAAGCTCGTCCTCACCGCTCTCGTCAGCGGCGGGCACGTGCTGCTCGAGGACGTGCCCGGCACCGCGAAAACGGTGCTAGCGCGCGCGATCGCCGGCAGCGTCGAGGGCGCGACGAACCAGCGGATCCAGTGCACGCCCGACCTGCAGCCGACGGACGTCACCGGCCTCTCCGTCTTCGACCAGAAGGAGCGCGACTTCGAGTTCCGCGCCGGGCCCGTATTCGCGAACGTCGTCCTCGTCGACGAGATCAACCGTGCGATGCCGAAGACGCAGTCGGCGCTCCTCGAGGCGATGGCCGAGCAGCAGGTGACGATCGACGGCGTCACGCGGGCGCTGCCCGAACCCTTCCTCGTGCTCGCGACCGAGAACCCGATCGAGCAGGAGGGCACCTTCCCGCTGCCGGAGGCGCAGCTCGACCGCTTCTTCCTCCGGACCGCGCTCGGCTACCCGAGCGAGGAGGACGAGCTGACGATCGTCGAGGCGCAGCGGCACGCGCATCCGCTGTCGACGCTGCGGCCCGTGATCGACCTAGAGGCGGTGCGGACGCTGCGCCAGGCGGTCGAGGACGTTTACGTCGACGACGCGATTCGCCGCTGGACGATCCGGCTCGTGCGCGCGACCCGCGCCTTCGACGGCGTCGCGATCGGCGCCTCGGTGCGCGGCAGCCTCTCGCTCGAGCGGGCGATCCGGGGCTGGGCGCTTCTCGACGGCCGCTCCTACGTGACGCCGGTCGACGTCGAGCGGCTCTTCCTCCCGATCGTCATGCACCGGATCGTCTTCACCCCGAGCTTCGTCGCGAGCGCGCGCGAGATCGGCTGGGAGGCGGCCGCCGACCGCTTCCGCGAGCAGTGCCTCGCGCTTGCACCGCGGCCTGGGGCAGAGCTCGAGGCACCCGCCGCGGTGGTGGCATCGTGAACCCAATGCAGTTGGCGGCGGTCGCTGTTGTCAAGGCCTTGCTGACCGCGCCGCTCGGAACGGGCGCCGAGACCGCGTCGCGCATCGTCGATCGCACGTTGCTCTGCACGATGACCGGCGTTTGCCAGGAGGACTCGTGACTCGTCGGCGGCTCGGACTCGCCTCGGCGTTCTGCGTCGCCTGCGCAGTCCTGGTCGCGCCCGCGCGCAGCACGAACGCCTCGCCAAAGGCGAGAACGTCACGCTCGCCGTCCGCGACTTTAGGAACGCCAATCGCGTGCTGGTGCACGTTTTCTCCGGCGCCGTTTCCGATCCGGAACCCGGCCAGGACGTCGAGATCGTGGGCGAGGACTGCGGTGTGCGCGGCTCCCGCCTGATCGCCGCAACCAAGACGACCGCCGGCGGAGCGTTTCAGGCCGACAACCAAGACTCCTCGACTCCGTGGTCGTCCGGCATCACGTACCGCGCGCGCTGGAAGGGAAACCTGAGCGCGCCGGTGCAGTACCGGCTGCCGGCTGTTCCCGTCTACGCCGTCAAGGTGCGCAAGCGCGTCGCCTGGCGGGTTCACTTCTCCCCGCAGGCACTCACAGTGCGCTACGCGGGAAAGCCCGTCGAGCTCCAACGCTTCAGCAACGGAGAGTGGGTGCGCTTCCAGGCCTCGCGATTGACGCTCAAGCCAAGCCTCCGCTACGGCGCCTTCAACCACGAGGCCGAGTTCAGCGTCCCGAGGCGCGGGCTGCGCCTTCGGGGCTACCTGCCGCCCGTGGCGCGGCGCCGTGTTGGCTGCCGGCCGCCACGGAACCCTGGCGATCCTAGGATCTAGCTTGGCCGCCACCTTCCCGCTCATCCCGCGTCGCCGGGTACTCGGGCTCGCGTTCGGCGGCCTGCACAGCGCGCGCCGCGGGCACGGCTCCGATGTGGCCGCCTCGCGGCCCTACCTGCCCGGGGACGACGTCGGCAAGATCGACTGGCCGGCCTCCGCGCGGCTCTCGCTCGCACGCGGCACCGACGAGTTCATCGTGCGCGAGCACTTCGCCGAGGAGGCGCCGCGTGTCGTCGTCCTCTCCGACCGGCGCCCGTCAATGGCCCTCTTCGGCGAGGAGTGGCCGTGGCTGCACAAGCCGGCGGCGATCCGGCAGGCCGTGCGGCTGATCGGCGACAGCGCCGTCGCCGCCCGCGGCCTGCTCGGCTACTTCGACGAGGGGGAGGCGACGCCGTTCTGGCATCCGCCGCGCAGCGAGGGCGAGCTCGGCCGCCTGAACCTCGAGCGGCCCTTCGGCGCGCCCCAGGACACCGTTGTGCGCGGACTACAGCACCTGATCGAGCAGCGCCGCGACCTGCCGGCCGGCACGTTCGTCTTCGTCCTCTCCGACTTCCTCGTCGAGCCCGATCGCGACGACTGGCTGTGGGCGCTCGAGCGGCGGTGGGAGATCGTGCCGGTCGTGATCCAGGATCCGGTCTGGGAACAGGGCTTCCCCGACGTCGCCGGCGCCGTGATCCCGTTCGAGCAGGTCGGGCTCGTGCGGCTCTCGGCCGGCGACGTCGAGCGGCACCGCGCTGAGAACGAGGAACGACGGTGGAACCTCCTCCACGAGCTGCGCGCGCTCGATCTCGACCCGGTGCTGATCTCCTCGCACGAGCCGCGTGACGTCCTCTTCTCCTTCCTCTCCTGGAGCGACGGGCGGATCTTTACGCGGGGGCGCGCGTGAGGCGGTTCCTCGCGGCCGCCGTTCTCCTGGTCCTCCTCGGCGGCGCGTGTGGCGGCGAGCGGGATCACGAGAATGGCCCGCCGCCGGGCCGCTTCCTCGCGACGAGCCGCTCGCTCGCGCCGACGGGGCATCTCTTCGCCGAGCCCGTCTCCGTGCGCATCGACGCCGTGCTCAACCGGAAGCGCCTCGATCCCGACCGGGTGCAGCTCCGGGTCTCCTTCCTGCCCTACCGGATCATCGACGGGATCTCCCGCACGCGGGAGGACTTCTCCAGGTTCACGCGCCTGACCTATCGCCTGCGCCTTCGCTGCCTCACGATCGCGTGCGTGCCGAGCCGGCTCCAGAGCGTCCTCGGCGCCCAGGAGGGGCGCGGCGAGCGGCGCACCTTCCGCTTCAAGCCGGCCAGACTCGTCTACGACGACCCGGAGACCGGGAAGATTCGGCACCTGCGCCGGATCTGGTGGCCGCCGCTCGACGCGATCTCGAGGCTGAGCGCGGTCGATCCGGTCGTCCAGAGCGGGGGCGGCTCGTTCAACCCGTCGGCGCCGGGTGGGGAGTTCTCGGCGACGCTCGCGCCGGTGCTCGAGCCCTCGTACCGGCTGCCCCCGCCGCTCCTCGGCGGCCTCCTGTTCACAGGAGCGGCGGCGCTACTGGCGCTCCCGGCCGGCCTCGCCGCTCAGGCCCTCCACCGGCGCCGGCGCGAGCAGGCGGGGGAGAAAGAGCCGGAGCTGTCGCCCCTCGAGCGGGCGTTGGCGTACCTCGAGTGGGCTCGCGACCACGGCACCGAGGAGGAGACGCGCGAGGCGCTCGAGGCGCTGGCGTTCGCGCTGGACGGCGGTGGCGGAAGCGACCGTGCCGAGGGAGTGCGCCGGCTCGCGTGGTCGCCCGAGGCGCCGCCGCCGGCCGCGATGGCAGAGGTCGTCCAATCGGTGAGGGAGCGCGATGATGCTTAGCGCCCGGCAATCGCTCCCGACAAGCGAGCCGGCGCGCTTCGGGCGCGCCGCGAGGCGCACCGCTGTTCTGCGCGCCGCGCTTGCCCTCGCCCTCCTCGCGGCGCTCGTGCTCGCGTTCCTCGTCGCCCGCGGCACGGATCCGCGCCACGCGCCGCTCGTCCCCTCCGGGACGACCGGGATGCTCGTGCTCGATCTCTCCGCGAGCGTCTACGAGGACGCGTTCGGCCAGACGATCCGCAAGCTGGTGCGGGCGGGGGAGGAGACGGGCCTCGTCGCCTTCTCCGACGCCGCCTACGAGCTGCTGCCGCCCGGCTCGCCGTCGCGTGAGCTGCTGCCCCTGCTGCGTTTCTTCCGGCCTGAGACGGCGAACATCACCGGAGCGCTCCCGGTCGACCCGTGGGAGGACTTCCGCGCCGGCACCAGGATCTCGGAAGGGCTGCGGGTCGCGCGCGAGGCGCTGGTGCGCGAGGGGGCCGCCTCGCGCGGCTCGATCGTGCTCGTCAGCGACCTCGAGATCCTGCCGGACGAGGTCGTTCGGCTCAGCGAGCAGGCGGCCGAGCTGCGGCTGGCGGGGATCCGTTTGCGCATCGTCCCCCTCTTCCCGACGCCCGTAAAGTACGCGCGCATCGAGCAGATCGTGGGTGGCTCGGCCTTCCTGCGCGAGTCCTCTGCGGCCTCACCGGTGGCCGCTCCGGAAGGCAGGAGCCTCCGGTATGCCCTCCCGTGGGCGTTCGTGCTCCTCGGCCTGTTGCTCGTGCTTCTCCTCGCCGCCAACGAAGCCACCCTGACCCGCCTGGAGCTCCGTCGCTGATGCGCCGAGCTTGGATGCTGCGCGTCGCGGCTGTGCTCGCCGTCCCGGCCGCGCTCGCGCTGGCCCTGCTGGCGGTCGACGTGCTCCGGGTTCCGCGGGAGCTCGCAGCCGACGACGTGCGCTTCCAGGCCGCGCCCCGTGTGCCGCGGAGCCTCTGGGACGACCTCGGCTTCCTCCCCGGCAATTCGGGAGCGCGGCTGCTGGGGATGCAGGACGACGTCGCCTCCCGCCGCACGACCGCGCTCTTCGCCCAGGTGCAGCCGGGGAAGGTGAACATCAACTCGCCGGAGCGCGAGGCGCTGCGTGGTCGTGCACAGCTGGAGGTGGCGCTGCGAGCCCAGGAGGGAGGCGAGCCGCGGCGGCACGCGCGCCACCTGAACCTCGTGGGCATCCTGACCCTCGGCCGCTTCAGCACCGACTCGGCCGAAGCCAGCCAGATCCTCGCGCGCGGCATCGGCGCCTTCCAGAACGCGATCGAGGTCGACCCGCAGAATGCAGACGCCAAGCGCAACCTCGAGCTCCTGCTCAGGCGCCCAGAGGCCGCGGTGCTGCCGCCCTCCGATCCGAGCCAGGGTGGAGCCCTGGGCCGCGTTTCCGGCCAGGGCCGCTCCGGCAGCGGCTACTGACGGTGGACGTCGGCTTCCTGACGCCACTCGGTGCGGTCTTCGCGCTCACGGCGCTCGTGCCGCTGGGGATCTTCGTTCTCCGCGCGCGACGTACCCGCAGAATCCGGAGGACACTCGGCCTCGGGGAGCCCGGGCTCGCGATGCACGTTCCGCTCCTGGCCGCGCTGGCGGCCGTGCCCGCGCTGCTGGCGCTCGCGGCGATGCAGCCGGTGATCGAGACGACACAGACCGTTCGGGAGCGGACGGACGCCGAGGCGTTCGTCGTCGTCGACGCGTCGCGCTCGATGCTGGCCGCGGCGGGAGCCGGCGAGCCGACTCGCCTCGAGCGGGCGCAGCTCGCGGCGACGCGGCTGCGCGCGAGCGTCCCGGAGGTGCCGACCGGCCTGCTCTCGATGACGGACCGCGTGCTCCCACACCTCTTTCCGACGACCGACGACAACGTCTTCGAAGCCACCTTGCGCACGTCGATCGGGATCGAGCGGCCGCCGCCGGCGCTCTTCTTCTCGACCCGCGCGACCTCGCTCGACGCGCTCGAGGCGATCCCGCAGCGGAAGTTCTTCTCCCCACCAGCGCGCAAGCGACTGCTGATCGTGCTCACCGACGGCGAGTCGCGGCCGCTCGACGAGGACCTCCGAGCCGCCTTCTCGAGGCGCTCGCGGATCGAGACGCTCTTCGTCCGGCTTTGGGCTCCGGACGAGCGGATCTACGAGACCGGCGTGGCCGAGCGCGGCTACCGGCCCGACCGGGCGAGCGGGTCGGCACTCGCCACCGTGGCGTCCCAGATCGGAGGGCGCGTCTTCGACGAGGCGCAGCTCGACGCCGCGGAAGCCGCCGCCGTCTCGGCGCTCGGCAGCGGCGCCACGCGGGAGCGCGTGATCGAAGGCGACCGCCGCGCGCTGATGCCGTACGCGACGCTCGCGGTGCTGGTGCCGCTCGGGTTTATCCTCGTGAGGAGGAACCTGTGAAAGCGCTTGTCGTTGTTCTCGCTTCGGGGCTCGCGAGCTGGTTGCTCGTCGGCGGCGTCGGGTGGAGTGACGCGGGTGCGCACGCGTCGCTGCGACGCGCATCGACCGAACCTACGCGTGCACGGTCTTGCCCGAGTACGACGACGTGCGGGTCATCAACTTCGGCATCGGGCCGCGCCGAGCGTTGTCCAATGGGTATACGGAACCCGGCAGGGTGGGCGTCTCGACCGAGGCGGCCGGCGAGCTCAACACGAACCTCGTCTCGATCTCGACCGGGCCGACCCCGGGGCAGCGCCCGACCAGCGGGTCGATCGTCGTCACGAGGAAGTGGTGCACCGAGATCAAGGACGTCCAGATCCCGCTCACTCCTGCGGGATTGCCGAGGCCGCCCGATCGCTACGAGAAGTACGTCGAGTGCCGGGTCTCGCGTCGAGTCCTCGTTCGCCTCCGCGCGACGCTCGATCGTCGACCGCGGTTTGCCGGCGACGGCCGTGGCAACCTCGTCGCGCGAACGAACATCACCGAGGCGCAACTGGCCGTGCACTCCTTTCCTGGGAAGGGTGCGGCTCGGAAGCCGGTTGTGCTCGGCGTTTTCAGCAAGTCTGGCGAGATCACGGTCTGGCTCTCGCCGAGGTGTGAGTGAGTTCGAGAGACTCGGCCTCGCCGGCACGTCCAATATCGGTTCAGGTGGGCCCGCGAGTCCGGGCCCACCTGTAGTTGTGTCACTCGCACTGAGGCGCGTAGTAGAGCTTGGTCTCGCCGGTTTTACCGATGACGCCGAAGGCTAACGGTTTGCGTCGCGCCGGTCTGTCAGGAAGGGTACGTACGGCAAACTGCGCCTCCAGAACGTCTGCCCTCGCGGAACTTACTCCGTCCCCTACATCTAGCAAGTTAGCCCGACGTCGAAGGGTTGCCCGCACCCGGACGAGGATGCGCCGGGGCACCAAACACTCAACTGTCTTCTCATACCGGACGGCGGGTCCTGGTAGCCCCTTTGCTGAGAGCGGTATCGAGCTACGCTCGAGCCAGGTGCAGCGCCTGGTCTTCACCGCGACTTCTCCGGTTGAGCGGCCACCCAAAGGGCCGCCTGCAAGGGCGAGAAGAATACTGTTCCCTTCTCCGGTGATACGCGTGTTGACGCCGCCGGCTGCCGGCCTGCCGGGCGCTCCTTGAACAGTAGAATCCCGCTTCGGGCCGACTCCGACTTCAATCGCCCGGACGTTGTCATAGATAGGGTCAATCGCACAAGCGAAGGTTCGGTCGAAAAGAGTGGCAATGCCCAGGGGTTCCGATAGAGCGGTACTGGTGCCTGTTGCAAAGACAATGCAACTGCTAATTAAGCCCACCACGACCAGCCCCCGAAGTGTCAGCATGGACCGTTGTAACAGTTGACCTGGGCGTTAATGGGTTTACAAATACAATAGTTGCCTTCGGGGCAGCGGCAGTAGTAGTACTCCCGGCCACTGCCGCAAGCTGGCTCGCCACTGCAGGGGTTAGGGCTCTGATCACTCACTCTCATCCATCAGTCCGCCCTTCTGAACTGCATTGGAAGCTTGTTCCAAGGTAGCACTCTGTCGCGCGGTGATCAACAAAAGTGATGGCGAGTCCGCCGACCGCTGGCAGGATGCCGCAATGCGCCTCTGCATGTTCACCCCGCTCGACCGCGAGCTCGAGCGCGGCTGGCCCGGCCGGATCGAGGGCGACCGCGTGATCCAGCTCGCGGCGCAGACGCTGCAGTCGTTCTTCACCGGCGGCTCGCAGGCGCGCGAGCACGACGAGTACCGGCTGGACGAGGTGCGGCTGCTCGCGCCGGTGCTCGAGCCGCCGTCGGTTCGCGACTTCTACGCCTTCGAGCAGCACGTGGCGACGGCGCGCGCGTCGCGCGGGCTCGAGATGCCGTCCGCGTGGTACGAGCAGCCGGTCTTCTACTTCTCGAACGCGGCCGCGATCCTCGGGCCGGATCAGCGCGTGCTCTACCCGGAAGGAACGGAGGAGCTCGACTACGAGCTCGAGCTCGCGGCGATCGTCGGCGCCGACGGCGCGATCGGCGGCTTCACGATCATGAACGACTGGTCGGCGCGCGATCTCCAGCGGGCGGAGATGACGGTCGGGCTCGGGCCTGCGAAGGGGAAGGATTTCGCAACCTCGCTCGGGCCGGTTCTCGTCACCCCCGACGAGTTTCCCGGCGACGACGCCGAGATGGTCGCGCGCGTGAACGGGGAGGAGCGATCTCGCGGCAACCTGCGCGACCTCTACTTCTCGTGGGAGCGGATCCGCGACCACGCGGCGCGGAACACGGTGCTGCGCCCGGGCGACGTTCTCGGCTCCGGAACCGTGGGAACGGGCTGCATCCTGGAGCTTGGCGATGGCCGTTGGCTGCAGCGCGGCGACGTGGTCGAGCTCGAGGTGGAGGGGATCGGCGTCCTGCGCAACACGGTCGCTTGACTCTTCCCCAGGGCAGGCTGCAGGCTTCGGGCGATGGAGAACCTGATCTCGATCGGCCAGTTCGCGGCGGCCACCTGGCTCTCGTTGAAGGCGCTTCGGCTCTAGCCACGACGCAGCGTGAGCGCCGCCCCGGCGAGGGGCGGCGTGAGCGCTGACGAGCAGCAGCTGCCACGAGGGCGGCGACCCGGGCACGAGCTCGGCGCGGCGGAAGGCGTGAAGAGCGAGCAGGAGAACGGTCGCGGCAAGCGCCGCGCAGGCCGCCAGCGCGTCGCTGCGACGGCCGCGCAGGAGCGTCGCGAGCACCAGTGCGATTGCAATGAGGATGCCCGACGTCGCAAGCGTGAAGATCGTCTCCAGGTTGGCGGGCGCAGCCCCCTCCGGCCAGGGCGCGGGCGGGATGTGCCGCTCGAGCCCTTGCACGGCCCCGTACACGAAGACGATGCCACCCAGGACGGCGAGTGCGGCGGCGCGGACGAGGGGTGGGCCCGAGTTCGTTGAAGCGCCCGGCGACCTCTGCTGCCGTTCCGAAGCGAGCGACCGCCTCCTCGTCGCCGCCGGCGTCCGTCAGATGCGCCTCGACCTCGGCCAGGATCCTGCGCCGGCGCAGCGGCCCAACGCGCAGGTGCTGCGACAGCTCGGCGAGATAGGCCTCGGTCACGCGACGACCGCTTCCACGGCGCCGACGAAGGTGCGCCAGTCGTCGCGCCGGCGGGCGAGCTCACGGCGACCGCTACGCGTCAGCGAGTAGACGCGCCGCCGCCGCCCTGACTCGGCCGACCAGCGGCTGTTGACGAGGCCGCCTGCCTCGAGCCGGTGCAGCGCCGGGTAGATCGTCCCCTCAGGGAGCTCGAAGCCGCCGCGCCGCCGGAGCTCCTCGATTGCGGCGTAGCCATGGAGCGACGAGTCGGCGAGCACCGAGAGCAGCAGCAGATCGAGATGGCCCTTCAGAAGTTCCGCTCTCATACCTAGCAATGTTAGGTATGAGCGACGGGACTGTCAAGTATTCTCCGGCCATGCCGTTCTATCAACGTCTCGGCGATGTCCCGCGCAAGCGGCACATCCAGTTCCGCGACAACGGCACGCTGATCACCGAGGAGGTGATGGGGCTCGAGGGGTTCACCGGGAACGAGTCGATCCTGTACCACCTCCACTCGCCCTGCCGCGTCAAGGAGATCGGCGACTTCGAGCCGATCGAGCGCGAGGAGTGGGTGCCGGACACTCACCAGCACCGGCTGATGAACACGAAGGGGGTCGAGGCGGAGGGCGACGAGATCAGCGGCCGGCGCCTCTTGATGTGGAACGGGGACGTCGAGATCTCGATCTGTCGACCGGCCGAGTCGATGGAGACCTTCTACCGGAACGGCGAGCGGGACGAGGTCGTCTTCGTCCACGAGGGCTCGGGGACGCTCTCGACGATCTTCGGCGATTTGCCGTACAAGGACGGCGACTACGTCGTCATCCCCCGCGGAACGACCTACAGGTTCGCGGCAGAGGGTCCCCAGCGCCACCTCGTCTTCGAGACCCCAGGTCTGATCGAGATCCCGCGCCGCTACCGGAACCAGTACGGCCAGATCCTCGAGGGCGCGCCTTACTACCACCGCGACATCCACCCACCGGCGCTCTTGAACACGCACCGCGAGCGCGGAGACTTCCCGGTCAAGGTGCGCGTCCGCGACGGCTACCAGACCTACGTTCACGACTTCCATCCGTTCGACGTCGTCGGCTGGGACGGCTACCTGTATCCGTGGACGTTCTCGATTCACGACTTCGAGCCGATCACGGGCAGGATCCACCAGCCGCCGCCGTCGCACCAGACCTTCGCTGGGCAGAACTTCGTCATCTGCTCGTTCTGCCCGCGCAAGCTCGACTTCGACCCGCTCGCCGTCCCGATCCCCTACCACCACTCGAACCTGCAGTCGGAGGAGATGATCTATTACGTCTCCGGCAACTTCGGCTCGCGCAAGGGCGTCGACGTCGGCTCGATCACGCTGCACCCGTCGGGGTTGCCGCACGGCCCGCAACCTGGTCTCGCGGAGCGCTCGATCGGCATGCACGAGACGGGCGAGCTCGCGGTGATGTGCGACACGTTCCATCCGCTCCGGCTCACGACGCTCGCCCGTGACCTCGATGACGGCAAGTACGCCCTCTCCTGGTACGAGACCGGCGACGGGGCCCCGTCGGACGCGGGTCTGACCTCGCACCTCTAGCTTGAGGCTCGTCGTCGACTGGGACGGGACGGTCACCGTCCGAGACTCGCTCGTGCAGGTGATCGAGCGCTTCGGCGACCCTGAGCTCCTGCGCGCGCTCGAGCCGCGGGTCGGCGTCGACCTGACGCTGCACGAGGAGATCGCGCTCGAGTTCGAGCAGGTGACTGCGCCGCTCGAGGAGGTGGTCGCGTGGGTGCTCGAGCACGTCGAGGTGCGTCCAGGGCTGAGCGAGCTGGCCGCGCAACACGCGCCGGTCGTGATCTCGGCCGGCTTCTGCGAGCTGATCGAGCCGGTGCTGGCGCGCGAGGGCGTCTCGCTGGAGGTGCTTGCAAACCGCGTGGAGGCTCGTGGGGAGGGCTGGCACGTGCGGTTCCGCGACGAGGCGGCGTGCGCTTCCTGCGGCGAGGCGTGCAAGCGTGGCGGTCTCGCCGGGGATCCGTACGTCTACGTCGGGGACGGCTACTCCGACCGGTGTGCGGCCCTTGCCGCCGAGCGTGTCTTCGCCCGCGACGGGCTCGCCCGCTACCTCGACGAGCAGGGCGTTCGGTACGAGCCGTTCCGAGACCTGCTGGACGTGACCGAAGCGCTACGCCGGCAGGAGCTCGAGGAAGTCGTCGACCGGCGGTAGCTCGCGCATCTCGTCCGCGATCCGCCGGGCGGAGAGGCGGTACGAGTCCTGCTCGAGCACCCTCTCGAGGGCTCGACGGATCCCCATCAGCGGCGCGACGACGCCGGCGCCGGCGACAGCGACGCGGACGCCGTTGGCGGGTTGGTCGCCGAAGAGAGGCACGGTGATCTGAGGAAGACCGGCCGCGAGCGCGCTCAGCGTCGTGCCCGCGCCACCGTGTCCGATCACGGCAGAGGCTTGGGCCAGAACGTCGGGCTCGTCGACCCAGCTCTCGACGTGGACGTTGGCGGGCACGTCGCCCAGCGCGAGGTCGTGACCGGCCCAGCTCCCTGCGTGGACGCGAAGAGGATGCGCGCGGGCCGAGCCTACTCCCCACATCTTCCCCCAAAGAAGCGTGCGGTGGCTACGCGAGCCCGGCCTCCCGCAGCGGCCGCCTGCCCCAGGCGAAGCGGTCGCGGTACCACCCGTCCAGGGGGTGCAGCGTGGTGCCGTACCGGGAGGAGTGGGCGAACCAGCCGCCGCCGAGGTAGACGCCTGCGTGCCCGACCTGCGACGGGGGCGAGCTGGCGCCGCGGTCACCCTGGAAGATCACGTCGCCCGGCTGGAGGCTCGAAAGCCGTCGGATCCGCTTCGCAGGCCCGACCTCCCCGGCCAGCTCATAGGTGGAGCGGCCGCGAAGAACCGTCGCGAGCGCGGACGCGCCTTCGTAGGGCTCGAGCTTGAAGACGCGCCAGATGTAGCCCGAGCAGTCGAAACCGGCCGGCACCGGTCGGCCCAGCGGCTGCTGTGGGAGCTCGGAGGTGCCGCCCCACACGTAGGGGTAGCCGATGAAGGAGACGGCTCGCCGCAGGATCCGGCCCTGCCACTCCGTGAGCACCGGGAGGGTGAACGCGGCCGTCTGCTCCCGCACCTTCGCCGTGTCCCAGTCGGAGAGCTGCAGCAGGCGGGCAAGGGAGTAGGCGGCTTCTGCCCGTGTGGCCGGATCGTGCAGTCCGAGCTCGAGCTCGTCGCTCTCCGCCGGGTGGTTGTAGCGCAGGCCGAGGAGCCGGGCAACCGTCTCGGTTCCTGCGCCCACCTTGGGCGCGAGGCCGGCAGTTCGAAGCTGTGCGGTGATCGCGCGCGCCGAGTCGCCGAGGTCGAGGAAGCTCACGAGGGCGCCGTTGAGCTCACGGATCGTGACGGGCGCGTCAGGAAAGCCGAGGGCGAAGCGGTACGGCCTGGCTCGCGGACGTCGCAGCTCGAGGACCGGGAAGACCTCCGCGAGAGCCGAACGCGTCAGCTGCTCGTCTGGCTCGAAGCCGGCGACGCTCGGAGCGAGCAACCCCGCAGCGGTCACCTGGTCGATCTGCGGTTGAGCCCACGAGCGCTTGGCGGCCTGTGCGGTGGCGGGTAGGAGAGCGGCCGTGAGCACGGCTGCAGCCACGACGAGAGCGCGCATACAGCCTCTATCGGCGGCGATCACTCCGAGCTTGAGGGAGTTTGAACCCGGATCAGACTGAACCCTTGTGTCGCCGGAACGGCTTCGGCGGCACCCTGCAGCGTTCTCGGTCGCGCCCAGATGTCTCATCTGGGCGCTCCCTGCGTCCCGCATCGCACGCGCCCAGACCGCGCCGCCGAGGAAGCGTCACCCCATTCGGGTTCTTCGGCAGGCTCTGTACCGATGCTGCTGTCCGTGCCCGAGCCGTACGACTTCGTGCTCTCGACCGCGCGCTTCCGCATCTTCGGCCTCGATCCAGCCACACTCTGGCATGTCTCCGATGGTTGCGGTGGGCTCCACCGCGTCGTCGACGGCAGAGAGGTGCGGATCGAGGCGGCGCCGGGTGGCGTCACGGTCGAGCCCTGCGACGAGGCGATCGCGACCGAGATCGCCACGCTCCTCGGGCTTCGCTTCGACCTCGCCGGCTTCGCCACGTGGAGCCGCGGCGAGCCGGTGCTCGACCGCCTCGAGCGAGCGCTCGCAGGGTTCCGTCCACCGCTCGCGCCACACGCATTCGAGGCGCTCGTCACGTCGATCACCGCTCAGCAAGTCTCGCTCCAGTCCGCGTTCGCGATCCGGGGCCGGTTCGTGGAACGCTTCGGCGTCCGCTGCGAGCGCGCCTACGCGTTTCCGACGCCGGAGCAGGTCGCCGCCTCGCACGAGGACGAGCTCTTCGCCCTCGGCTTCTCGCGCCGGAAGGCGGAGTACGTGCTCGGGCTGGCACGCGCGCCGGTCGACTACGACGAGCTCGATCGCAGGCCGAACGTGGAGATTGCCGAGCAGCTCACCTCGATCCGCGGCCTGGGCGAGTGGACTGCGGATTGGTACCTCGCTCGCCACCTCGGCCGGCCGCACGCGTGGCCGGCCGGTGACCTTGCTCTGCGGAAGGCGGTGCGGATTTTCTATGGTCCGGTCGAGGACGTCCGAGGCTTCGGAGCCACCCTGCACCCTTTCCAGAACCTGTCCGCTCATTATCTGCTGGCCGGCCTCCGGCTCCCGCCGCAGTGAGCGTCCGTCACGCCACCGACGACGACCGCCCTGAGCTGCAGCGACTCTGGGAGCTGTGGCAGTCCGAGACGGACGACCTGCCGCCGTGGGCCGACGGGAGCTGGGAGGCAAACGAGCCGGAGCTCGCACGGGCTCTCGACGCAAACGCGCTCTTCGTCGCCGAGGAGGCGACTGGACTCGTCGGGTTCGTCTCGTCCTGGCTCGAAGATCACGTGGCGCGGATCGGCGACCTCTACGTGACGAAGGCCGCTCGGGAGACCGGTGTGGGCCGCGAGCTCCTGGACGCGGTCGTCGAGAATCTTCGCGCGCGAGGCGCCAGTCACCTCCGGCTGAACGCGCACCAGGACGCCCTGAGCTTCTACGAGCGCTTCGGCTTCCGTGAGGAGTCGCGCAACCTCGTGCTCGACCTCGAGGTGCGGGGCGTCGGACCGGGCCGCTCCTTCGGGTCGATTCACGTGCAAACGGACGACGCCGGCCCCGTCGAGCGGGCGGTGCGCCAGTTCGTGCCGAGGCTCCCCGGCCGCTCGCTCGGCAGCCTCGTCTCGAGCGCCCGGAACGGCTGGATCGCTGTCTACGACGACGTCTGCGACCGCGATCCGTCGATGCTCCGCCGCCTGGCGACGGAGCTCTCCGAGCGGATGGGCGCGGTCGTCATCTCGCTCGGCGTCGAGCACGACGAGGTCGTCCGCTTCGTCCTCCTGGAGGCGGGCCGCGTCGTCGACGAGTACCTGTCGGTGCCCGAGCACTACGGGCCGCTGCCGCCTGGAGACGTGATCGCGCTGGCGGCGAACCCGCGGGTCGTCAGCCGGTTGACCGGCGCCGAGCCGGGCGCCGTGCGATCCGTCGCGCGCACCGCCACTGCTCCCCATGCCCTGCCGCCGGCGCGCGAGTTGCTCGGCGAGATCGCGGGGGTGATCGGGGTTGAAGGGTGGGAGCACGGCTGGTCTGACGCGCCGGAACTCGAAGGGGCGGTGCGAGTCGAGCGGTGAGGCCGACCCTCTACGACGCCGCACGCTGCCCCTACTGCGCCCGCGTGCGCATCGTGCTCGCGGAGAAGGGCATCGAGCCCGAGACGGTTCAGGTCGATCTCTCCGACCGGCCCGCGTGGCTGTACGCGAAGAACCCAGGCGGCAAAGGCAGGGTGCCGGTCTGGGAGGAGGGGGACTGGATCTTGCCCGAGTCGGCCGTCATCTGCGAGTACCTGGAGGAGATTCATCCCGACCCGCCGCTCTGGCCTGCCCACGCGGGAGCCCGGGCCGCCGCCCGCCTCCTTGTCTTTCGCTTCCAGGACTTCTCCGACCCGTACTACGCCCTGCGACGTGAGGAGCCGGGTGCGTCGGAGCTACTTGGCTTCCAGCTTGCGCGGCTCGACGCGCTGCTCGCGCGGCTGCCGTTCCTGACCGCAGCGGCGTTCGGTCTCGCCGACGTCGCGTATCTGCCGTGGATCCTGCGGGCCCGTGACCTGCTCGGGCTCGCTCTCGGGCAGTGGCCGTCGCTCGCCGCCTGGGTGGAGCGGATGTCCGAGCGCCCATCGGTGGCGGTCGAGCTCCAGACCCTGGCGACGCTGGCCCGGTGAGCGGGCTGGACGACATCGGCCGCGCGGAGCTCGCCGGCCGGCTGGACGACGAGACGCTCACGATCCTCGACGTGCGCACCCGCGGTGAGTACTCGGGTGAGGCCGGAGCGCCCTGCGACCCTCGCCAGGGGCACATCCCCGGGGCCAGGCACCTCGAACTGCAGGACCTCGTGGCGTTGGGGCCGGACGAGCTCCGCCGCCGGCTCGGCCTGCCGGAGGGAGCGGAGGTCGCCGCGTACTGTCATTCAGGCTCGCGCTCGGCGATGGCGGTGCAGCTCCTGTGGGCAGCGGGCTACAGAGGGAGGAACTACGTCGGCTCGTGGCACGACTGGTCGCGCTACGAGCTGCCGCAGGCGGAGACCTAGAGCGCTAGACCGTTTCGAGGAAGCGGCCGCAGAGGGCGCGGCCCAGGTC
>JBBJOI010000009.1:0-114824 GCA_037721555.1 Gaiellaceae bacterium
CCGATCGAGCGACTCCACTCGCTCAGGAACAACCTTGTTGGGTCCTACAGCTAGGTGTAGCCGCGCACCTTCCAGTAGGCGACGGCCACGCTGAGTAGACCTATCACCACCAAGCCTGCATAGCCAAGCAGGTCGTTACGCGCGTAGGCGACCCGTCGCTGGCCGAAGCGGGAGAGCGCAAGGATCGCGAGGGCGCCGCCAGCCAGGCCACCGAGGTGGCCGCCGATCGAGATGCCGGGCACGGCAAACGTGATCGCGAGGTTGATGAGCAGTAGTGGCAGCACGCTGCCGCCAAAGACGTACGTGCCCTGACGCTCGAGTACGAGGATCGCGCCGAAGAGCCCGTAGATCGCTCCCGAGGCGCCTACGGTGACGGCCGTCGGTGACGACAGCAGGAGCGCGCCGGCGGAGCCGGCGAGGCCGGAGGCAAGATAGAGCAGCAGGAAACGGGCAGACCCGAGCACGCCTTCCAGAGCAGGTCCGAACAGGTAGAGCACGAGCATGTTCATGGCCAGGTGCAGCGGTCCGTAGTGGAGGAACGCGGCTGACAGCAGTCGCCACCACTCCCCCTCGGCAACAAGGGGGCCGTACAGGGCGCCGTTCTCGAAGATCGAGCCTCTGTTGGCGTTGATCGGAGCGCCCTGCGCGAGCTGGAGCAGGTACACGAGGACGTTGATCCCGATCAGACCCTTGGCGACGAAGCCCGGTCCCGCCGTCGTGCGCCGCTGGACACCCTGGATCACCTTCGCCGCGCCCTGTGGACGCCCGGAGTGGTCGGGGCACCGGATCCCGACAGAGCCGAACGTCATGCAGTCGGGGCAGATGCCGCGGCCGCAATCGGAGCACGAGACACCGGTCTCGCGATCCGGGTGCCGGTAACACGTGAGCGTCTCCGCCATCCCGACTAGCCTAGCCACGGCAATGAGGGTGCACGTCGCGTTCACGCCGGACGAGGCCGCGTCGGCGTCTACCGGGATCGTCGTCGACGTGCTTCGCGCGACCTCCACGATCGCTCAGGCGCTCGCTGCGGGGTACGCACGCGTGCTCTGCGTCCCCGAGCTCGAGGATGCGCGCGCCCTGCGCGCCGAGCTGGCAGGAAGCGTCGTCGGAGGAGAGCGGAACGCGATCCGGATCGAGGGCTTCGACGTCGGCGCCTCGCCGCGGGAGTTCCTCGAGCCTCGAGCCGAGACGCTGATCCTCTCCACGACCAACGGCACCCGAACGATCGTCACCGCAGCCATTCGGTGCGAGGAGGTGTTGCTCGGCAGCCTGCTGAACCTGGGCGCCGTCGCCGCCGCTGCGCGCTCACGGGGGCAGGACGTCGCGATCGTCTGTGCGGGGTTCAAGGGTGCCTTCGCCCTCGACGACGCCTACTGCGCCGGGCGGATCGTGCAGCTCCTCGGCGGCGAGCCGAGCGACGCGGCCGTCGCGGCGGATGTGATCGCGCGCGCCTATCCTGACGCCCTTTCCGGGCTGACGGCACGAACCTACGGGCCGCCGGGCCTCGAGGAGGACATCAGCTTCTGCGCCCGCGAAAGCGTTCTCGACGTCGTGCCTCGCTTCGCCGGAATGCACGGGAACGCCGCCGAGATCACCGCGTAGACAAGGCTTGACAGGAACGTGTGTTCGGTATAGAACATACGTTCCCATGATCGCTTGCCTCCTCATCCCCGGCTTCGATCTCCGCTCGGCCCTACGTGAGCGGCCGCGGCTCGAGCTCGAGCCGGCCGCGCTCGCGCCGTTGCCAGGCACCGAAGCGCTCGTGGGTGCGGTGACGGCCGCCGCCGCGGCTGCAGGGGTGCAGCCGGGGATGCGGCTGGGGGAAGCGCTCGCCATGTGCCCAGAGCTCCGGCTCGTCGAGCAGGATCCGGCTGCAGTCGAGCGCGAGTGGGAGGGGGTGCTGCGGCGACTGGAGGACTCCGGCTTCGCGGTCGACCCCGGGGAGCCCGGCTCCGTCTTCTTCCAGACGGACGGTGTCGAGCGGTTGTACGGTGGCTTGGAGGCGGCGCTCGAGCGGGCGCTCGTCTCCGTCGGACCAGCCTGGGATCCACGCGCGGGCGCTGCGCAGCGCCGATTCGCCGCTCTCGCAGCGGCGAGTGTCGCGCGCCCCGGGCAGGCTTTGGTCGTCGCGAACGGCAAGGAGGAGGGATTCCTCGCGCCGCTGCCGCTCTCGCTCCTGCCGCTCAGCGCCGACCGCTACGCCGAGCTCGAGGGCCTCGGTGTGCGGAAGCTGGGGGAGCTCGCTGCGCTGCCGGGGGGCTCGGTGGCGGAGCGGCTTGGACCGGAGGGGCGGCGCGCGTGGGCGCTCGCGAACGGTGGCGAGAAGGGGCGTATCCGCGGCCGCCGCCCTCCGGCGGAGCTCGCGGAGGCGCTTGAGTTCTCCGAGGCGGTGGGTAACGAGCTGACGCTAAGGCGGGCCTTCGGCGCCCTTCTCGACCGGCTGCTCGCGCGGCCCGAGCGCGCAGGGCGGCCGCTTCGGAAGGCGGCGCTCTCCGCCCGGCTCGTCGGCGGAGGCTCCTGGCGGCGAACGGTGACGCTTCGCGACCCGACTGCCGAGCGTTCGCGGCTCCGAGCGGCGCTCGGGCCGAAGTTGCTCGAGCTGCCCGCTCCGGTCGTGGAGCTGCGGCTGGAAGCGGTGGAGCTCTCGGAATCGGTCGGGCGGCAGCTCGAACTCGTCCGTTCAGCCGGCGACGAGCTGGCGGCGCAGCTCTCTGACGGTCTCAAGCAGGTACGTGCGAGCACCGGGTCTGGCTCGGTGTGCGCTGTGGTGGAGGTGGCGCCGTGGTCGAGGATTCCTGAGGCGCGAGCACTGTTTGTTCCGAGAGACGAATGAGACCGGTACCCAAGGACTCCGTGGCCAGTCGGCCGGAGGGCGATTCAGTTGCCCGCAGGCTCAACGCAGTTCTCTATGAGGGGTGGAGAGAGAGGGCGGTCGCGGGGGAACCATGGGTTCCGGTTCCCCCGCTGTGGTTTACAGGCCCGCCGCGAGATGTTCACGAGCAGCAGTGAAGGAGGAGCCGAGCGGGGGGACCATGGGTTCGCCCGCGTCCTGAATGCGCCTCGGCCGGTGGTGGTCGAAGCGAGCCCTGTTGGCGTGCCCGTACGCGTCAACCGCGAGATGGTCGCGCTCCTCCGAGAGGAGTGGCGCGTCGTCGACCGCTGGTGGACGGAGGCCCCAGTGGACCGGCGCTACTTCGACCTCGTGCTCGAGTCGGGCCAGAACGCCTGCGTCTTCCGTGATGAGCAAGCCGGCTGCTGGTTCAGCCAGCGGGCGTGAGCTCTGATCGGCCGACGCTAGCGGGAGGCGGCGACTGCTGGGGCGGGGCTCTCGCCGACGACCACGGCGTGGGCGAAGAGGGCTGTCGTCACGAGGACGAGCGATGCCATGAGTGCGGCGAGTGTGCGCATGTGGATGGGGAACGTCAACGGCGTCCTCTGCGGTGTCGTGACGTACATGAGCTTCCCGCGCACACGGCGAAATCCTGCACGCCCCCGCCCAAGCGCATCCGCCCCCCCGAATGGTCTCAGAGACGGTTCGCGCTCGGACTACCACCACGCACGTGACGGGTGTGTGACGACATCGTGCGAGATGTGTGACAGCTGATGGGGTACGTCGAGCTCCACTGCCACTCCAGCTTTTCCTTCCTCGACGGCGCGTCGCATCCCGAGGAGCTCACGCTGCGGGCAGCCGAGCTCGGTTACGAGGCCGTCGCGCTCACCGACCACGACGGCGTCTACGGCTCGCTCGAGTTTGCGACTGCGGCGAAGCACTGCGGCATCCGCCCGATCACCGGCGCCGAGGTCACGCTCAGCAGCGTGGGCTCGACGGAGCCGCAAACGAGCGGAGGTGCCGGCTTTGCCGGCGCCAGAGCGGGTGTAGACGGCCACCACGTCACCCTGCTCGTCGAGTCGACGCGGGGTTACGCGAACCTCTGCCGCCTCCTGACGGCAGCACACGCCCACACCCGACCGAAGGAGGGCGCTGAGCCGCTGCCGCCGGCACTCGACCCGGCGCTCCTCGCCGAGCTGAACGAAGGGATCGTCTGCCTCTCCGGCTGCGCGCGCAACGGACTGGGCGCGCACGATCCGAATGCGGCGGTCGTGCTCGCGCAGGCGTTCGGCGACCGCTTCTACGTCGAGCTCCAGCGGCCGTTCGAGCGAGGGGATACACGGCGTAACGCGCTCCTGCGCGACCTCGCGACCCATTTGGGCGCACCGACTGTCGTCACCGGCAACGTCCATGCCCACCATCCGCAACGCACCGATCTCCAGGACATCCTCGTGGCGATCCGGAACCGCACCTCGCTCGACGGGTGCGAGCGGGCGCGGCGTGGGAACCGCGAAGCCGTCCTGCGCTCGCCCGACGAGGTGCTCGAGCTCTTTCCCGACGACCGTGACGCCGTTCTGCGCACTGCGGAGGTCGCGGAACGGCTCGAGTTCGATCTGACCCAGGAGCTCGGCTATCGCTACCCCGACTTCTCCGGCGGCGCCGAGCCCGCCATCCGCCAGCTGGCGCAGGTCTGTCGTTCGTCGTTCGACGATCGCTACTTCACCTCCAGCCCGAGCGTGCAGGCGCGCGCGCTCGCACGCCTGAACCAGGAGCTGGCGCTGATCGACGAGCTCGGCCTCGCCGGCTTCTTCCTGCTCCACTGGGAGGTCCTCGAGCTCGCGAGCGAGATCGCAGCCGAGCTACGCGGCCCCGATTCGCCGCGGCGCTGGCTCCCGCCGGGGCGGGGGCGGGGCAGCTCGGTCGGATCGATCGTCTGCTACCTGACCGGCCTCTCGCACGTCGACCCGGTGGCAGGGAACCTCTCGCTCGGCCGCTTCCTGAACCGCGAGCTCTCGTCGGTTCCCGACATCGACCTCGACTTTCCGCGCGACATCCGCGAGAAGCTGATCCTGGCCGTCACAGACCGCTACGGGCGCGAGCATGCCTCCCTCGTCGCGAGCTTCGCCACCTACCGCTCGCGCGGGGCGATCCGCGACGTCGGCAAGGCGCTCGGTCTGCCCTTCGCCGAGCTCGAGCGGCTGGCTCGCGTCTCCGACGGCTGGAACGCGAAGCGGGTGGCGGAGGAGCTCCAGCTGCTGCCGGACGCGGAGACCAAGCTGCTCTCGCCGCGCTGGCGCGCCTTCGCGGCGGTGACCGCGCAGATCGGCGGCTTGCCGCGACACATCTCGCAGCACCCAGGCGGGATGGTGATCTCGTCCCGGCCGCTCGTCGAGCTCGTGCCGGTGCAGCCGGCGGCGATGGCCGGCCGGCAGCTCTGCCAGTGGGACAAGGACTCGTGTGCGGATGCGGGTTTCCTCAAGATCGACCTGCTCGGACTCGGGATGCTGTCGGCGGTCGAGGACTGCGTCGAGCAGATCGCGGCAGTCTACGGCGAGCCGATCGACCTCTCCCGGATCCCGCTCGACGACCGTGACGTCTACGCCGAGATTCAGCGCGCGGACACCGTCGGGGACTTCCAGATCGAGAGCAGGGCGCAGATGCAGAGCCTGCTGCGGACGAAGCCCGAGAACCTCGACGACCTCACAGTTCAGGTCGCGCTCGTGCGGCCGGGGCCGATCCAGGGCAAGGCAATCCACCCCTACATCGACGCACGGGAGAAACTTCGCATCGACTCGACCTACGTGCCGCCGGTCGACCACGAGCTCCTGCGCGAGCCGCTGCGCGACACACACGGCGTCGTCGTCTTCCAGGATCAGGTGCTCGAGGTTGCGATGGCGCTCGCCGGCTTCACGATCGGCGAAGCGGAGGGACTGCGCCGCGCCATGAGCCGCAAGCGGAGCGAGGAGGCGATCGAGGCGTTCCGCGACCGCTTCGTCAAGGGGGCGTTGGAGAACGGCGTCGGCCCGGAGGTGGCCAACACGGTCTACGACAAGCTCGCAGCCTTCTCGGGCTTCGGCTTCCCCAAGTCGCACGCAGCCGCGTTCGGCCTGCTCGCCTACCAGTCGGCGTGGCTGCGGCACCACTACCCCGCGGAGTTCCTCTGCTCGCTCCTGAACGCACAGCCGATGGGCTTCTACCCGCCGGCGAGCCTCGTCCGCGACGCGCAGCGGCGGGGGGTGGAGGTCCGTTCCCCAGACGTCAACCTGAGCGAGGCGGGCTGCTCGCTCGACGAAGGTGCAGTCCGGATCGGGCTCGGCTACGTGAAGTCGGTGGGGGAGGAGGACGCAAGGCGGCTCGTCGCCGAACGCGTCGCGAACAGCCCCTACTCCGGGATCGGCGAGCTTGCGCGCCGTGCGCCGCTCGACGCCCGGGAGCTCGAGGCGCTCGTCGGGAGCGGCGCCTGCGACCGGTGGGGGCCGCGCAGAGAGCTGCTCTGGGAGCTCGGCCTCGTGATCCGGCCGAAGACGGTTTTCGGCGCAAGCCAGGAATCTGCGGGCGCAGATTCCTGGCGCGCGCGCGTGAAGATCCCTAAAGGCGTCCGCTTCGCGGCTGCAAAGGCAGTCGATCTTGAACCGGGTCAGCACACGCAGCTGACGCTTCCACTCGACCCCACCACGGCCACGCCCGAGCTTCCCGAACTGACCGCATGGGAACGGATGCTCGCCGATTACGCGGGGACCAGCCTCTCGGTTGACGTGCACCCACTCACGCTCCTGCGCCCGCACCTGCCCGCTGGTGTGTGCACGAGCGTGGAGTTGCTCGAGGCACCGCATCGCAGTGGGATCGCGTTCGCCGGGCTCGCGGTTGCGCGCCAGCGTCCGGCGACCGCAAAGGGCGTCGTCTTCATGCTGCTCGAGGACGAGCTCGGCCAGGTGAACCTGATCGTGGCGCCGGAGGTGTACGAGCGGTACCGGGCAATCGTCCGCGGCGAGCCGCTCCTGCTCGCCCGCGGCCGCTACGAGCGCGTCGGCGAGAACCGGAACATCGTCGTCCGCGAGCTCGAGAGCCTTGGCTCGCTTGCCCGCCGGATTGCCGACCGCGACGTTGGCGCTGCACTGCCACCCGCGCATCACTTCGGCCACCGCTAGAACCCCCCGAACCTGGCCTTGGCTAGCGCGGGAGCCCGTCGTACTATTCGGGAGTACCTTTCGGTAGCTTCAATCACCTATGGGGGGGGGAACCTTGCCGAAGCTTGCGGTCGTTCTGCTGACGGCCATCATCCTGCTTGGCGGAGCGGCGACTCCAAGCCTCGGCGGCGAGGGCACCGACGTGCCTGCAGGTGCGAGCGCAGCACCCGGCCAGGCAGACCTGGACGGGAACAGGATCTTCGACGACCTCGAGGCACGATTGACGAGCGCGGGCGTCGACGAGCGCATCAGCGTGATCGTCCTGCTCGACCACGCCGTCACGAGCGCACGGCTCCGCGGCTTCGGCTCCGCCATCGGCGGCTTCCGCGAGAGCCACCGCTTCTCGGCTGTCCGTGGGTTCGCGGCTCAGCTGACGAAGGCCCAGGTGCAACTCCTGTCGCGATTACCGGGCGTTGTTCACGTGGAGGCGAACGGAGTGCTCTCGGTCGCGAACGACTCCGCGCAGGAATCCTTCGGCGTCGCGAGCGCGAGGGGCGCAGCCGGCGTGGACGGCGACGGTGACGGCAACGCCGCCTCCTATTCCAGGAACGACCTCGTAGCTGCTGTGATTGACACCGGCATCGACGCAGGTCACGCCGATCTTGACGAGGGCAAGGTGCTCGGCTTTGCCAACTGCGTCGGCGGCTGCATCACGACGGCGCCGTTCGACGATCATGGCCACGGAAGTCACGTTGCCGCGACGATCGCCGGTGAGGGCGACGGTCGCGCCGATCTCCTCCATCGCGGCGTGGCCCCCGCGGCAGCGCTCGTGGGCGTCAAGGTGCTCGCGGCTGACGGCAGCGGGTCGACCGCCGACATCGCGGCCGGCATCGACTGGGTGATCGCGAACAAGGCGACGTACGGCATCGAGGCGATCAACATGTCGCTCTCGGGAACGAACTGCGCGAACGGCAGCGACATCCTCTCGCTCGCAGCCAACCGCGCCCACGACGCAGGGCTCGTCGTCGCCGTCGCGGCTGGAAACTCCGGGCCCGGCACGTGCTCGGTGAGTACGCCGGCCGCGGCCGCGGACGCCCTGACGGTCGGGGCGATGGCGGATGGTGGGGAGAACGGCTTCAAGCAGGCGTACTTCTCCAGCCGCGGTAAGACGCTCGACGGCCGGATCAAACCCGACATCTCCGCGCCGGGTGTCAACATCACCTCGGCCGACGCGGGCACGGCCGCGGGCTACACGCAGCTCAGCGGGACGAGCATGGCCTCACCTTTCGTCGCGGGCACGGCCCTCCTCATGCTCGACGCGAATCCGACGATGGGATGCGCGTCCGGTGCAGCGGCGAGGTGTCTCTCCGACGCGGTCAAGTCGACGATCATGGCCACCGCGATCGACTGGGGCCGGGGCGGTGACAACCGGGGACCAGGCTCCAGCGGGCCCGACATCGACTACGGCGCTGGACGCCTCGACGGCTACGCAGCTATTCAGGTTGCCAACGGCTCTGATCTTCCAGGGGACTCGCCGGCGATGCCGCAGCATCAGCTCCGGGAAGGAACGCTGCCCGGGAGCGGCGCGAGCGTCGACTACGAGCTGAACGTGACCGACACGCGATTCTCGGTCTCGGCCACCATGATCCTCCCGAACGTGACCGGAGCGACGTCTCGCAGCCAAGATTTCGATCTCTACCTGTACGGCCCCGACGGAACGCTGCTCGGATCCGCCCGCACGACCCGCCGCCAGGAGGAGCTTGGAGTCAGGCCGAGCGCTTCTGGCACATACATCGTGCGCGTCAAGTCCTACCGAGGCTCGGGCGAGTACTTCGTCGACATCTCCGCCGGCACGGGACTCGCGCCTCCACCGCCACCGCCACCGCCGCCCCCACCTCCTCCGCCTCCGCCTGGTGAGACGACCGCACCGGCGGTAACTGCCGTCACGCCGACAGACGGCGCCACCGGTGTCGCGTCTACGGCGCCAGTCACGGCGACCTTCAGCGAAGCGATGAACCACGCTGCGACTGCAAGCGCCTTCACGCTGACCGGCCCCGGTCTCTCACCTGTCGCCGGCGCGATCAGCTGGAGCGGCACAACACTCCGCTTCACCCCGAGCAGCCCATTCGCAAGCTCGGCGACCTACACGGCTCGCGTCGGCACCGGCGCAACCGATCTCGCCGGAAACCAGCTTTCCGCCGCACGCGCGTGGAGCTTCGCGACCTCGGCGGCTCCCGCCACGATGCCTGTCACAGCCTCCCCGGCAGAGACGGTCGTCCAATCTGGGACCTTCGCCGGCGGCTCGGCCACCGACCTCGCCGCCGACGACGGAGCGTTCTTCGAGGTCGCTTCCACGAGCAGCTTCGGGACGAAGACGGTTGCCTGGTACGGCAGCTTCACGGGCGTCTCGAACGGCCTCTCCAACCTCACGATCACCTACGCGGGCAGTAACTCTCGCGCCTGCACGCAGACCGTCGCCGTTTGGCGCTGGTCGGACAACACCTGGGTGCAGCTTCACTCCGGGACGGTCGGGACAGAGGCGCTGATCGCAGATCTCGCCCCGCCAGGTGGTGCCCTCGGCGATTACGTGAGTGGAACCTCGGGTGAGGGTGAGCTGCAGGTCCGGATCCGCTGCCAAAGCCCCGGTTCGTTCTCGTCGAGCGGCGATCTGCTGCGGATCGCCTACGACAAGCCGACCGGCTGAGCGAAGGTTCCGGTCGAGGCCGACGCGGGAACGAGACGCGTGTGGCCCCGGCCTTCCACGCTCGAAGAACGCCGTCGAGCGCGGCGACGGTTACCTGCCGCTGCGCGAGACCGGAGCCTTCCTCGTCGAGTTCCCAGGGCTCGTTCACCTGGCGCTGTGAACGCAGCGTGTCGCTAGCGGGCGGGCGGAGGAGGAGGGCTAGGCCGGCAGGGCGCGAGCGCGCGAGGCGAACGCCGCTTCGAGGATCGTCGCGGTGTTGATCAGGCCGATGTGGGAGAACGCCTGCGGGAAGTTGCCGCAGAACCGGCCGAGCTCGACGTCGTACTCCTCGGACAGCAGTCCGAGGTCGTTCCGTAGCGCGACCATCCGCCCGAAGAGCTCGTATGCCTCGTCCAACTCGCCCAGCAGCGCGAGGTTGTCGATGAACCAGAAGGTGCAGAGGAGGAAGGCGCCCTCACCCGGCGGCAACCCGTCGACGATCTCCGCCGCTTCGTCGTGGCTGTACCGCTGCACGAATCCGTCCTGGTAGAGCTCCCGCCGGATCGCCTCGAGCGTGCCTCGCACACGAGGGTCGTCGGGCGGCAGGAAGCCGACGATCGGGATCGTCAGCAGCGAAGCGTCCAGCCGCTCTGACTCGTACGACTGGACGAACGAGTTCAGCTCCCGATCAAATCCGCGCGAGAGCACTTCAGCGTGGATCTCCGCCCGCAGCTCCCGCCAGCGGTTCACGGGACCTTCGTGACCGAAGTCCTCCACCGCCTTGATGCCCCGGTCGAAGCCGACCCAGGCCATTACCTTGGAGTGGGTGAAGTGCCGGCGGGGACCGCGCACCTCCCAGATCCCCTCGTCTGGCTCGCGCCAGCGCCCCTCGAGGCTCTCGAGCAGTCGCCGCTGCAGGGCCCAGGAATCCTCGTCCTGCTCGAGCTTCCGCATCCGGGCCTGATGCAGCACGTCTAAGACCTCGCCGTACACGTCGAGCTGGAACTGCTTGCTGGCCCCGTTTCCGATCCGCACCGGGCGTGATTCCTCGTAACCGGGCAACCAGTCGAGCTCAAGCTCGAGCAGCCGTCGCTCCCCAGCCGGGCCGTACATGATCTGCAAGTCGTCGGGGTTGCCCGCGACCGCGCGGAGCAGCCAACTGCGCCAGCCGCGTGCCTCGTCGATGAAGCCGTGGTCGACGAGCGCGTCGAGCGCGAACGTCGCATCCCGGAGCCAGCAGTAGCGGTAGTCCCAGTTGCGAACGCCGCCGAGCTTCTCCGGCAGCGATGTCGTCGGTGCCGCGACGATGCCGCCGGTGGGTGCGTAGGTCATGGCTTTCAGCACCATCAGCGACCTGATGACAGGCTCTCGCCAGTGTCCGTTGTACGTACACGTGCCGGCCCACTCACGCCAGAAGTCGCAGGTGTCCTCGAGCGCCTGCTCGGGGTCGATCGGCGCGGGAGCCTCGTGATGGGAAGGAAACCAGGTCAGGGTGAACGGCACCCGCTCGCCTGCCGCGACGGTGAACTCCGCCACCGTGGTGAAGTTCTCTCCGTACAGCTCGACCGGAGCCTGCAGCGCCAGCGCGTCGGGACCGGCGATCGCGATGCGGGCGCCTTCGGCGATGCGGCGCACCCACGGGACGATCCAGCCGTAATCGAAGCGGATCACGAGCTGCATCCGCATCCGGACCTCGCCGGCGAGCCCCTCGACGATGCGGACGACGTCGGGGTCGACTCCTCGGGGCGGCATGAAGTCGATGACGCGGACACTGCCCTCGTCGGTGTGGAAGTCGAGCTCGTGCACGAGCGTGTGCTCGCGGTAGCGCCTCTCGACGCGTCGGACCTCTCCAGCCGGCGCAAGGAGCCAGCGACCGTTGTCCTCGTCGCCGAGGAGAGCGGCGAAGCAGGCTCCCGAGTCGAAGCGCGGGAAGCAGAGCCAGTCGATCGAGCCGTCGCGGCCGACGAGAGCAGCCGTCTGCAGGTCGCCGATGAGGCCGTAATCCTCGATCCGCATGCTCGGCGCATCCTAGGTTCGGGCGTCTAGAGGAGTGACGTGAAGCGGCGGAATCGCTTCGATGCGGCGTGCGCGAAGGTCTTCGCGTACTCCGCCGCAGGCTCGGGCTCCAGCGTGGCGGAGTAGGCGTCGCGCAGGTCCACGAGCGCGTCTGCTCCAGCGTCGAGGATCAACTGGACATCCCCGAAGGCCTCCTCCGCGCCTTCGCGCTCAGCCGCGTCGTAGGCGCGCTCGGCGTCGTCCAGCTCCGCCAGGAGCTCCGCCTGCTCCGCGGCGAAGAGGTCGAGCTGCCTTTGGACGAGGTCGGCGAAGCGCCGGCGGCCAAGATTCATTGCAGCTCGCTGTACAGCTCGAGGTGGAGCTGTGCCGCTGCCTCCCAGGTCAGCTCCGCGCGAGCTCGTCGCGCGCCCGCACGTGCCTCCTCGAGCGCGGCGGGATCGTCGAGGAGCTCGCGGAGCCCGGCACCTAGGGCGTCCACGTCGTCCGGCGGTGCCACCCGGCCCGCGGTGAACTCGCGCACGACTTCGCCCAGCCCGCCGACGTCGTAGACGACGGCAGGAACCCCGGCACCAAGGGCTTGTAGCAGCGCCCCGCTCTGATCGAGCTCCGCCCGGTACGGAAAGACGGCCACCGTCGCCTCGCCCAGAGCCCGCTCGAGCTCTTCCTGCGTGAGGTACCCGCGGCCGAGCTCGGTACCCGCAACCAGCAGCCGCGCTCTCGCCAGCCGCGCCGCCTCGGTCGCATGATCGAGTTGCTTGTAGGACCGGATCGTGCCGAGCGCGAGCACCGTCCGTCCGTCGTCGGAGCGCGGCGGGTCGCTCGCGAAGACCGGATGCCGGATCACGCGGAGCTTCCCTCCAGGTACGCCGAAACGCATCAGTGTCGAGCGGCCGCGCTCGCTGTGGACGACGATCCGCTCGAAGCGGTCGAAGAGCCGGCGCCAGAGCGCGTGCTTCGCGGCGGTGCGCCGCGGCAGGAGGTCGTGCGCGGTGAGGACGAGCGGCGCCCGGTGGCGCAGCAGTCGGACGTCCGCCTCCGGAACGGTGAGCCACTGCATGTGCACCACGTCCGCGGGCGTCGCGTAGAGCCGGAGCAGGCCGAGCGGGTGCTCGAGCACCTTCACCGGCAGCCGAACGCGGGAGCGGCTCGAGAGGCGGGAGGAAAGGGGGTAGAAGAGCTCGCGTCGTACGTATCTCTCCGGCCGGGGGATCGCACCGAACCGGAAGCGGGAGGTGACGAGCTCGACGTCGGCCCCCGCGCGAGCCAACGCCGCCGCGAGCGAGTGGTCGTAGGGCGGCGTGAAGGCCGGCGGGTCTGCGATGACGACGCGCACCCTCGTAGGCTAATGCCGTGCTCGTCCGCAGCTGGAACCTCTTCCACGGCAACACCCACCCGGCGACCCGGCGCAGCCATCTCCGCGAGATGGTGCGGCTGGCCACCGCCGACCGCCCGGACGTGCTCTGCCTGCAGGAAGTGCCGGTCTGGGCGCTCCCGCGGCTCGAGCGCTGGAGTGGGATGACGGCGCGGTGGGCTGTTACCCGCCGCCCGCTGCTGCCCGCGCAGCTCGCCGGCGCCGTGACGCGCCTGCACAACGGCTTCTTCCGCTCTGCGCTCTCCGGACAGGCCAACGCTATCCTCGTCGCGCCTCCGCTTCAGCCCGTCGAGTACCGCTCGCTCCGGATCGACGAGGCCAGGCGCGAGCCACGCGTCTGCCACGCCGTTCGGCTGGCAGAGCTCGTGGTGGCGAACCTGCATGCGACGAACGACTTCGCGAACCCTGCGGTGGCCGCTGCCGAGATCGCTCGCGCCGAGAGGTTCGCGACGGAGCTGGCGGGCGGGCTACCGGCGGTACTGGCCGGCGACTTCAACCTCCGTGCGGAGCACCTACACGCGTTGGCGGGCTGGTCGGCGCGCGGTCCGGGAATCGACCACGTGCTCGTACGCGACCTCGCCTCGTCACCGCTCGCCGTGTGGCCGAGAGAGCGTCGCGTCCACAATGGCGTCGTGCTGTCGGACCACGCTCCCGTCGAGGTGACGATCGGATGACGTCCGACGAGGGCCGCGCCCTCTTCCCGGTGCTCGAACGCCTCGCGTACCTCAACGCGGGCACCTTCGGGCCGCTGGCCCGGGCGACAGTCGACGCGATGCAAGCCCAGCAAGCCGCCGAGCTCACGAACGGCCGCTTCGGCAAGGAGTACTTCGAGCATATGCTCGGGCTCCGGACCGAGGCGCGGGCTGGACTCGCCGCCCTCGTCGGCGCTGACCCGGAGCACGTGTCGCTGACCGGCTCGACCACGGACGGTTGCAATATTGTCCTCGCCGGGCTCGGACTCCAGCCCGACGACGAGATCGTCACCACGCGCGAGGAGCACTTCGGCCTCCTCGGCCCGGTCTACGCGAGCGGTGCCCGCGTCGTCGTTGCCGAGGCCGAACCCGAGGCGATCCTGGCGGCGGTGACGCCGCGTACCCGGCTCCTCGCAATCTCCCACGTGCTCTGGACGACCGGCCGGGTCCTGCCCGTGCGCGAGCTCCGCGAGCGGGCACGCGTGCCGATGCTCGTCGACGGCGCGCAGTCGGTGGGCGCGATTCCCGTGGACGCTGCCGGGCTCGATTTCCTCACGATCTCCGGTCAGAAATGGCTCTGCGGGCCCGACTCGACCGGCGGGCTCGTTGTGGCCGACCCAAAGGGCCTGCGCGTGGCTCGGCCGAGCTACTTCTCACAGACGGCCTACGAGCCGGCCGGCCGATTCGAGCCCGCCGCCGGCGCCGGTCGCTTCGACCCCGGGTGGGTCTCGACCGCCGGCCTGGCCGGCCTCGTCGCCGCGCTCGCGCAGCCGCCCGCGTGGCGGTTCGAGCGGGCGGCCGAGCAGACGGCGCGATGCCGGAAGTTGCTGACGCCGCTCGTCGAGGTCGTCGAGGGAGGCTCGACGCTCGTCTCGTTCCGCGCGGACGATCCGCCGGCTGCCGTCGCGAGCCTCGCCGAGGCTGGTGTCGTCGTCCGGGACCTCCCGGGCACAGGGCTCGTGCGCGTCTCCTGTGGCTGGTGGACGAGCGACGAGGATCTCGACCGGCTCGTTGCCGCTCTCTAGGTTCGCAGCCCGAGCTCGGCGGAGATCGGCTGCAGTGCAGCGACCACGTTCGTGATGTGCTCGTCGAGCTCGAGGCCGAGCAGCTCGGCGCCAGCGTACACCTCGTCGCGGTGGACGCCAGCGGCGAAGGAGGCCTGCTTGAGCTTCTTCCTGACGGACTTCGGCTCGAGCCCCTCGAGGCCTGTCGGGCGAACGAGGCCGCAAGCATGCACGAATCCCGACAGCTCGTCGCAGGCGAAGAGCGTGCGCTTGAGCGGAGTGTCGCGCGGCAGCGCGAGATGCTCGGCATGCGAGAGAACCGCATCGATCACCTCCTCCGGGTACCCCTCGTCACGGAGGATCGGCGCGCCGTCCTGCGGATGCTTGTCCAGCGTCGGGTGGATCTCGTAGTCGAAGTCGTGCAGCAGCGCGGTCACCCCCCAGAGCTCCTCGTCCTCCTCCTGGAGGCGCGCGTACGACCGGGTCGAAGCCTCGACAGCAAGAGCGTGCCGGAGCAGCGACTCGCTCTTCGTGTAGCGCGTCAGCGTCTCCCAGGCCTGTGCTCGCGTCGGTTGCACCGTAGGTCTACGATACCCCGCTCGCGATGACGTCCATTCTCGTCAACGATCTCGCAACGGGGGAGCTTCAGCAGTCGTTCCTGATCGAAGGCGGCCGCCCGCTCGCGGGAACCGTTCGCGCGGCCGGCAACAAGAACGGCGCGCTGCCGATCCTCGCCGCGTGCGTGCTCGCGTCCGAGCCGGTGCGGCTCACGAACGTGCCGCGGATCAGGGACGTCCAGACCATGCTCGAGCTCCTGGTCGACATCGGCGCCGACGTCGAGTGGACGGGAGACGAAGTCCGCATCGACAGCGGGAACGTCCGCAAGACCGAGCTCGACGAGGAGCTCTGCCGGCGCATCCGCGCCTCGTTCCTGCTCGCCGGCCCGCTCCTCGCACGCTTCGGCCGCGCGATCGTGCCGCCTCCCGGAGGTGACGTGATCGGTCGTCGCCGACTCGACCCTCACATCCACGCGCTCGCGGAGCTCGGGGCGGAGATCGTGATCGACGGCCGCTATGACATGCGCACGAGCGGCCTGCGTGGCGCGCGCGTGTTCCTCGACGAAGCGAGCGTGATGGCGACCGAGAACGCGGTCATGGCTGCCGTCCGCGCGGCGGGCGAGACGGTGATCAGCAACGCAGCCTGTGAGCCGCACGTCCAGGACCTCTGCCGGTTCCTCGTGTCACTGGGAGCCCGCATCGAGGGGATCGAGTCAAATCTGCTGCGGATCGAAGGAGTCGAGCGGCTCGGCGGTGGCGAGTGGCGCGTCGCGCCCGAGCACATCGAGGTCGGGAGCTTCATCGGCCTCGCTGCCACCACCGGCGGGGACGTGACGATCGAGGATGTGGAGCCGCGCGACCTGGTCTCGATTCTGCCGACGTTCGAGCGCCTGGGCGTCAGGGTGGAGGTCGGCGAGACCAGCGTGCGCGTGCCGCCGGGCCAGGAGCTCGCCATCCAGGACGATCTCGGCGACCAGATCCCGAAGATCGAGGATGGCCCGTGGCCCGCATTCCCCGCCGATCTGACCTCTATCGCCGTCGTGACCGCGACGCAGGCACACGGAACGATTCTCATCTTCGAGAAGATGTTCGAGAGCCGCCTCTTCTTCGTCGACAAGCTCGTCGGCATGGGCGCGAGAATCATCCTCTGCGATCCTCACCGCGTCGTCGTCACCGGCCCCGCCAAGCTGTACGGCGAGCGCCTGACGAGTCCCGACATCCGCGCCGGGATGGCGATGCTGATCGCCGCCTTGTGCGCCGAAGGAACCTCCACGATCGGCAACGTGGCCGAGATCGACCGGGGGTACGAGCGGATCGACGAGCGGCTCCGGGCTCTGGGCGCGAGTATCGAGCGCATCGAAGGCTGATCGGCTCGTGAGCGTCCGCATCGCCCCCGGTAGCGGGAGAGCGACCGTCACCACCGGCCTGCCCGTCCTCGACCACCTGCTCGCGCTCCTTGCCCGCGCCGGCCGCTTCGACCTCACGTTGGAGCTCGCGCCCGCGGATGCGGAGGCGGAGGTCGCAGAGGCCGGGCGCGCGCTCGGCGAAGCGCTCGCCCCGTTGCTCCGGAGGAACGGGGCGCCCGGGCACGGCTCGGCGGCCGTGCCCGCCGAAGAGGCGCTCGCGCACGTGGCCCTCGAGACATCCGAGCGGTCGCTCGTCGCATCGAACGTCGATCTCAGCGCCGCCCGTGCGGGCGGGCTGAGATCGGACCTCGCTGCGCGCTTCCTGCAGTCGCTCGCGGACGCGGCCGGGTTGACGCTGCATGTCCGCCTGATCGACGGGAAGGACTCGCAGCACGTACTGGAGGCAATCTTCAAGGCACTCGGCGCCGCGCTCGCGGACGCCGCCGGTCAGCCCTAAGAGAGGAGGAGAGGTGGCAGAGAAAGAGATCGTCCGCACCGAGCGGGCGCCGGCGCCATTCGGAGGGGCGCCCTACAACCAGGCGGTGCGCTTCGGCGAGCTCGTCTTCGTCGCGGGCCAGCTCGGACTGCGGCCGGATGGCGAGATGGTCGGCACCACGATCGCCGAGCAGACGGAGCAAGTGCTCACGAATCTCGGCGCGATCCTGGAGGAAGCCGGCAGCGGCCTCGAGAAACTCGTCAAAACGACGGTCTTCCTGCAGGACCTCGGCGACTTCGCCGCCATGAACGAGGTGTACGCGAAGCACGTCGGCGACCGCCCGCCGGCGCGGTCGACGGTCGAAGTCGCGGGGCTGCCATCCGGCGCCCTCGTCGAGATCGAGGCCATCGCGCACCTCTAGCAACAGGCTCGGCCACAATGAAGCGGTGCGAGTCACCGACGTCATCGCGGGGCACCGCAACACCGACTTCGATGCCTTCGGCTCGATGCTTGCCGCACGCCTGCTCTATCCCGGGGCAACGGTTGCGCTCGCCGGCTCGGTGAATCGGAATGTGCGCGAGTTCGCGCGCCTGCACGCGGACGAGCTCGAGCTCGTCGAGGCGTCGCGGCTCGAGCTGGACGCGATCCGCCGGTTGATCGTGATCGAGACGGTGCACGCCGCGCGACTTGGCGAGCTCGAGTCCGTCGCACGCGATCGAGAGGTGGAGAAGGTCGTCTTCGACCACCACGGCGACACTCTCGACGACTGGATCGATCCCGCCACGTCCGTGCAATCACAGGACGGCGCGCTGACGACGACGATGGTCGGCATCCTGGCCGAGCGGGAGCTCGTACCCACCCCGACGGAAGCGACTGCCTTCGCGCTCGGAATCCACGAGGACACCGGCTCGCTGACCTATCCGGGAACGACGCGGCGGGACGTGGACGCGCTCGGATGGTGCCTCCGCCACGGCGCGCGTCAGGACCTTATCGCCACCTACCTGCACACGCCGCTCGCCTCCGGCGAGCGCGAGCTCCTGCACGCGCTCGCCGAGGCGCTCGAGCCCGTAGAGGTGGGTGGGGAGGAGATCCTCGTCGGTGCCCTCGCCTGGCCCGAATACGTCGACGGCATCTCCAATCTCGCCCACAAGCTGGTCGACCTGACGGACTGCCGCGCGTTGCTGCTCCTCGTCGAGATGGAGGAGCGGGTCTTCTGCGTCGTGCGCAGCCGCACCGACGCACTCGACGCGGAAGCGGTCGCAGCCGCACTCGGCGGCGGCGGCCATCGTGGCGCCGCGTCGGCGATCGTGCGTGAGCCGCTCGCGGATGCTCGGCGGCACGCCTTGGAGGCTCTGCCAGCAGCTGCGTCTCCCGGTCGGCGAGCGCGCGACGTGATGTCGCGGCCCGCGCGCTCGGTCTCGCCGGAGGAGTCCGTGTCGCGCACGATGGCGCTCTGCCAGAGGCACGGGCAGAGCGGCATGTTCGTCGTCGACGACGACCGCCTGGTCGCCTCCGTCGGTCGCGAGGATCTCGACAAGGCGATCGGGCACCAGCTCGCGCACGCACCGGTCAAGGGGATCATGAGCGGAACCGTCGTCGCCTGCGACGCGGAGACGTCGCTCTCGGAGCTTCGTCAGCTCGTGCTCGACGCCGCGGACGGTCGGGTGGCGGTCGTGGAGGGCGAGCGGCTCGTCGGGGTCGTCACCCGGCGCGATCTCCTGCGAGCGCTCGAGGGCGAGGACGAGCGCTCAGCGGAGTCGACGGTGTCACTCGCGGACGAGATCCTCGCGCTCCCGCGCCTGGCGCCCGTGATCGAGGCGATCGCGTCGCTCGGGGATCGGACGGAAGGCGTCTACCTCGTTGGTGGCACGGTGCGCGATGTCCTGCTGGGGGAGCCAGCGTTCGATCTCGACGTTGCGGTGGAGGGGGACGCGATCGCATTCGGCCGCCCGCTCGCGCGGGCGCTCGGCGGCAGTATCCGAACGCACGACAAGTTCGGCACCGCCACCATCGCCTTCGGTGACGGAGAGCACCTGGATCTCGTCACGACCCGAACAGAGTTCTACGACGCTCCGGCCGCGCTTCCCACAGTGGAGCGCGCCACGCTCAGGGAGGATCTGTCCCGCCGCGACTTCACTCTCAATGCGATGGCAGTGTCGCTCGCGGCAGACGAGCTGGGGCGGCTGGTCGACCCTTTCGGCGGGCGCCGCGACCTCGAGACCCGCACCCTGCGCGTACTCCACAACCTGTCGTTTGTCGATGATCCGACCCGCATTTTTCGCGCCATTCGCTACGAGAGCCGGTACGGCCTGCGGCTGGAGGCGCACTCGGAGCGGCTCGCGCGCGGCTGCATCGAGATGGGCCTCGTCCGCGACCTCTCCTCGGCCCGCCTGCGCGACGAGCTCCAGGCGCTGCTCGAGGAAGGGCAAGCCGGTCGGGCGATCCTCCGGCTCGGCGAGCTCGGAGCCGATCGGGCCATTCACCCCCATCTCCGCGCGGACGAGCAGGCGGCACTGCTCTTCGGACGCCTGGCGGAGTTGCGTGCAGAGCTTCGGGTCGAGGTCCCGGTATGGCGGCTCGGCCTCGCGGCCCTTGCGCGAGATCTGCCGGCGGATGAGCTCGTCACCTGGCTGGACGGCCTGAAGGTGCGCCGGCGCGACGCCCAGCTCGTCGCAGGCGCCGTCACCGTGGCCCACCGGATCGTCGAGCGCGTCTCCTCAGGTTCGCTCACGCCCGCTGAGCTGCGCGCGCTCGCCGATCCCTACGCACCGGACGCGCCGCTGCTCGCGCTCGCGCTCGCCGACCTCCACGAGCTGCGCGACTACTTCGGACGCCTCCGCGACCTGCGACTGGAGATCGGAGGTGCGGAGCTGGCCGAGCTCGGCGTGGCAGAGTCGCCTCGCGTCGGAGAGATCCTGAGCGAGCTGCGCCGCCGGAAGCTGAACGGCGAGCTCGACGGTCGCGAGTCGGAGCTCTCCGCCGCCCGCGAGCTGGTCGCCGAGACGGGTTCGATCAGTCCGTGATCCGCTGGGACGTCCCGGGGCCGTACGAGGTCGTCTTCTCGACCCGTGCCGGCGGAGTCAGCGAGGGGCCCTATGCGTCCCTCAACCTGGGCCGGATGACGGGCGACAACGTCGACCGGGTGGACGAGAACCGCCGGCGGCTCTGCACAGTGCTGGGCACCGACGCGGCAGGGCTCGCCCTCAACCGCCAGGTTCACTCGACGCTCGTCCGCAAGGCGACGCGAGGGACTCGCGGCGAGCCCGGCGACGGGCTCTGGACGGAGGAGCCCGATCTCCCCGTGCTTGCATTGACCGCGGATTGCCTGCCGATCGCCCTCGTTCGCGCGAACGGTGAGGTGCCGGGCGTGGCCGTTCTGCACGCGGGCTGGCGCGGCCTGATCGGGGGAATCGTCGCGGCGGGGGTCGACACGCTCGGCGGGAGCCTGCAGGCGTGCGTCGGACCTGCGATCGGACCGTGTTGCTACGAGGTCGGACCTGACGTCGCGGAGCCGTTCACGGCCGCATTCGGCGCCGGCGTCCTGCGCGGGCGCAACCTCGACCTCTGGTTCGCCGCGGAGCGCGCTCTCGAACGCGCCGGCGTCGAGCAGGTCGAGCGGCTCGACCTCTGCACGGCGTGCGATCCGGACCTCTTCTTCTCTCACCGGCGCACTGGCAAGCCGCGCGGAGTGCAGGGCGTGGCGGCGCGTGTCGCCTGACGGTCTCCGTGAGGCCTATGGCGCCCTCCGCGAGGAGGTCGGCCCGGCCGTGACTGTCGTCGTCGCGACGAAGTACGTCTCCAACGAGGCCATGGCCGTCCTGGCAGAGTCCGGAGTGGAGGTCGTCGGGGAGAACCGCGCCCAAGACCTGGAGCGGAAGCACGCCGAGTACGGGGATGCGTTCCGCTGGCACTTCATCGGCCACCTGCAGTCGAACAAGGTGAAGGTCGTGAACCGGATCTGCGAGCTCGTGCACTCGCTCGACTCCGACTCGGCGGCCCGCAGGCTGACGGTTCCCGCACTCGTGGAGGTCAACCTCTCGGGCGAGGCAACGAAATCGGGTCTCGAGCCCGAGGAGCTCGGTCGTTTTCTCGCGGAGCACCCCGGCGCGCGGGGTCTGATGACAATGCCGCCCGAGGCGGCCGATCCGGAGGCGTCTCGCCCTTTCTTCCGGCGCCTGCACGAGCTCGCAGCCGAGCACGGCCTCGCTGAGCTCTCAATGGGCACGTCCCAGGACTACCGGATCGCCGTCGAAGAGGGCGCGACGCTCGTCCGAGTGGGATCGCTGCTCTTCCAGCAGTAGTCCAGGAGTAAGATTCCCCGCTGTCATGGGCTTCTCGGACGTCTGGAACCGCACGCTCGTCTACTTCGGCATTGCCGAGGACGAGGACTGGGACGAAGACGGTTACGCGACCAACGAGGAGCTCGAGCGCACGTACGGCGCCCGGGAGCGCGCCAACGTCCGCCGCTTGCAGCCGAGGCAAGGGCGCGATTTCGACGACTGGAGCGATCCCGAGCCCGCCGCGGTGGGCACGGCCGTCGCCCGCCCCGCGACGCGCCTCCGCGGGGTCGATTCGGTGCCGAGCCCGGCTTCCGTCAAGGTGCACCTCGTCCTACCCCGCAGCTTCAACGACGCGCAGCAGATCGCCGATCGGTTCAAGGACGGCGTCCCCGTCATCCTCAACCTGCAGAGCGCAGACCAGGATCTGTCCAAGCGGCTGATCGACTTCGCGAGCGGGTTGACGTACGCGCTCGACGGAGGCATGCAGCGCGTGGCGGACAAGGTCTTCCTGCTGACGCCGCGGAACGTCGAGGTCTCGGCGGAGGAGCGGGCACGCCTGCTCGAACGCGGCGGCTTCTTCAACCAGGCGTAGGAAAGCCGTTCCGGGGGCCGAACCGACACGTATGGGCGACCTCTTCGCCGCCATCGGCTTGCTCCTCGATCTCGGGTCGTCTTTGGCCCGCTTCGTGCAGGTCTTCATCTTCGTTTACACGCTGCTCCTGCTGGGATACATCATCACCTCCTGGATCAGGCTGCCGTACAGCCCCTGGCTGAACCGGGTGCAGCGATTCCTCTACGACGTGTGCGACCCGTACCTGCGCATCTTCCGGCGGTTCATTCCGCCGCTCGGACCGCTCGACCTCTCGCCGATGGTCGCGCTGATCGTCCTCTTCGTCCTGTCGAACGTGCTCGTGTCCCTGCTCGAGCGCCTCTGAAGGGAGACACGATGGCTCTGACCCCTGTTGAGATCCGTCACCTCAAGCCGTCGCGCGGCTTCCTCGGCTACCGCCGGAACGGTGTCGATCGGCTGCTGACCGAGATCGCTGACAGCTTCGCGGACGTCTGGCGTGAGCGCGCCGACCTGGCCGACAAGGTCGAGGCGCTCGAAACCGACATCGACCGGCACAAGGAGCTCGAGGCGCTGCTGCGGACAACGCTCGTCTCAGCCGAGCGCGCCGCCCACGAGATGAAGGATCAGGCTCGCCGCGAGGCCGACAACATCATCGCCGAGTCACACGCCGAGGCTCGTGCGATCAGTCGCCGGGCGGCCGCCGAGCGCGAGCGCCTCGACGGCGAGCTGCGCCGGATCAGGGCGCTCCTCAATTCCGCGCTCGCGACCGTGGACGAGGCTACGACAGATCGCCGCGAGTCGGTGGGCGAGTCCACGGGGGAGCTTCGCCGACTGATCTCCTGACCTTTCGCCTGTCACCTCGCCGGTTCGGGTGACCGGCCATCTCGTAACCTGGCAGGTGTGAGCGCGACCCGCCTGCGCCTGCGCGTCCACCCCGGCGCTAGAACCTCGGCCGTGGTCGGGCGCCACGGCGAAGCCTGGAGGGTGCGCGTGACTGCTCCTCCCGATCGAGGGCGCGCCACGGAGGCCGTGCTGACCTTGCTCGCGGATACTCTGGGTCTTGCGCGCGGCGACCTCACGCTCATTTCGGGGGCCGGCTCGCGCGACAAGATCGTCGAGGTGGTGGGCATCCCGCCCGAGGAGGCCGAACGGCGGCTAGCGTCGGCCGGGAGCCAAGCAGTGGAGCCAAGCAGTCGTGCCGGCGGATCGGGCCTCGCCCGAGACGTATACCGGCCAGAGACGTTCCAGCAGGGAGAGGAGACAGGATGAGCATCGAGACCGATGGCTTTCGCGAAGAGCTCCTGAAGCGGCGGGAGCAACTGCAGGAAACGATCAAGCACCACGACATCAGCGGCGCGTCGCTCCTCGACGAGACCGGCGAGCTGACGTCATCGAGCTCCGACAACCATCTGGCCGACACCGCGACCGAGACCTACGAACGGGAGCTGGACGAAGGGCTCGAGGAGGACGCGGAACGGCAGCTGCGCGACGTCGAGCTGGCGCTCGAGCGGATCGAGAACGGCACCTACGGGACCTGCGAGGTGTGCGGCAAGGAGATCCCCGAGGAGCGGCTGGAGGCGATTCCGTGGACGACGATGTGCATCGACGACGCCCGGAAGGTGGGCGGTTGAGCGAGCCTGCCCGCCGAGAGGTCCCGCGCGCTCTTGACGTCCGCATCGGATCCTCGACGAACGCGCTCCGACCGATCTCGTCGGCGGAGCGTTCGCTGGCTGCCGGCCCTCGCCAGTGGGTCGGTCTCGGCGCGATTGCTCTTGCGGCCGTCTCCGCCGACCAGCTGACGAAGCAGATCGTCTCGGGGACGCTCGCACTTGGCGAGTCGGCACACGTCGTCGGGCGATTCTCGATCCACCACGTCCAGAACTCCGGCATCGCCTTCGGCCTCTTCGCCGACGCGACCTCGATCGTGATCGGGCTGACTGCCATCGCCGTCACCTGGATGCTCGTCTTCTTCGCGCGCGCCGGTCGCCGGCATCCGATCCTTCCCGTCGCCCTCGGCTTCGTGCTCGGCGGCAGCATCTCGAACCTGCTCGACCGCGTTCGTCTCGGCCACGTCACGGACTTTCTCGACGTGCGCTTCTGGCCTGCCTTCAACCTCGCCGACTCCTTCATCGTGGTCGGGGTCGCAATCCTCTTCGCCGCACTCGCGGCCGCCGACCGCCGCCCGAGGGGGACGACGTCACGTGGCCACTCTCCGCTTTCGCGTCTCTGAGCCCGCCCGCGTCGACCGGGCGCTCTCCGCGCGCCCGGAGATCGGCTCGCGTTCGCTCGCGGAGCGCCTCGTTGCCGATGGCGCCGTTCTCGTCGACGGCCGACCCCGGCAGAAGAGCCACCGACTGGAGGGCGGGGAGGAGGTCGTTGTCGAGCTCCCGGACGCCCGCGGGCCGCTGCAGCCCGAGCCGATGGCCCTCCATGTCGTGTGGGAGGACGAGTACCTCCTCGTGGTCGACAAGCCTGCGGGTGTCGTCGTCCATCCCGCCGGCGGTCACGCGAGCGGCACCCTCGTCCAGGGACTGCTCGCGTTCGACGTCGCCGGAGGTGACGACGACCGCCCTGGCATCGTGCACCGGCTCGACCGCGACACCTCTGGGCTCCTGGCTGTTGCGCGTTCCGAAGAGGCGCACGCGCGCCTCCAGGCGCTAATCCGGCGCCGGTCGCTCGAGCGGCGCTACCTGGCACTCGTGCGGGGGGAGCCCCGCTCGCGCACGGGCACGATCGAGGCGCCGATCGGTCGCGACCGAGCCGATCGCACCCGGCACTCCCTCGATACGGCTACGCCGCGCGAGGCGATCACGCACTTCGAGCTCGTCGAGGTCCTGCCGGAGCACTCCCTCCTCGAGGTCCGGCTCGAGACCGGCCGCACCCACCAGATCCGCGTGCACCTCGAGGCGATCGAGCTGCCGATCGCCGGCGATCCGGTCTACGGCGTCGCGGGCGACCTCGGCCTCGAGCGCCAGTTCCTCCATGCGGCGGCGCTCGCCTTCACGCATCCCTTCAGCGGTGAGCCCATCGAGGTCGAGTCCCCGCTGCCGCTCGATCTCGGCGCCGCGCTCGAGCGAGCGCGCGCCGGCTGATCCTGCGCGGCAGCTCGTCCGCGCCAAGTCCGGCGGCGCAACAGGCTAGGGACAGTCCCTGAACGTACGACCAGGGCAGCTCCGTCCGTCGCGCCGGGTTTTACGGCGCAACCGGCCAGGGACAGGCCCTGAACGTACGGCCAGGGACTGTCCCTGGACTCCCGGCCGGAGGTGTCGAACCTGTGACAGAAGCGTTCCAAGTTGCGCACAGGTAGAGGCCGCTACACTGGCCTCGTTCTTTGTTCCCGACCCGGCGACCAGCAGGGGCGGGGGTGCCGCGGCGTCTCGCCCCGGTTCCGCCCCGAGCCCGCCGGAGTAGCGCAACCAACCAGGAAAGGGGCCAGTCCCTTGGCAGTCGTCTCCATGCGAGAGCTCCTGGAGGCCGGAGTCCACTTCGGTCACCAGACCCGCCGCTGGAACCCGAAGATGAAGCGATTCATCTTCACCGAGCGCGGTGGTATCTACATCATCGACCTCCAGCAGACTTCAGAACTGCTCCAGGAGGCGTACGACTTCGCGCGCAACATCGCCGAGCGCGGTGGCACGATCCTGTTCGTCGGCACGAAGAAGCAGGCCCAGGACGCAGTCGCGCAGGAAGCGGCGCGTGTCGGGATGCCGTACGTGAGCAACCGCTGGCTCGGCGGCCTGCTGACGAACTGGAAGACGATCACCGACCGGATCGCGCACCTGCACGAGCTGCGGCGTCTGAAGACCGAGGGCCAGCTCGACCTGCTGCCGGCCAAGGAGCGCATCACGATGCTCGCGGAGCTCGAGAAGCTCGAGTCGAACCTCGGCGGGGTCGCCGATCTGCGCCGCCAGCCGGATGCGATCTTCATCGTCGACCTGCGGAAGGAGCAGCTCGCGGTGCGCGAGGCGCGTCGGCTGGGCATGCCGATCCTGGCGCTCGTCGACACCAACTGCGACCCGGATGAGGCGGACTACATCATTCCCGGGAACGATGACGCGATCCGCTCCTGCAGCCTGATCGTCCGCGCGATTGCCAGTGGCATCGAGGCGGGTCAGAAGAAAGTCACCGAGCGGGACTTCGAGCGTGGATCGGTGAACGGCAACGGCGAAGCTCCGCCGGCCGAGCCCCAGGAGGCTTCCACAGCTGAGGCAACCTCCACAGCTGAGGCAACCTCCACAGCCGAGGCAACCTCCACGACGGAGGCGTCTCCCGCAGCCGAGCCGGCACCACCTGCGGCCGATGAGACGCCGGCCGAGTACGAGCCGCTCAGCCAGGGTGAGACCGTCGTCGAGCCGGAGCAGCCGTCCGAGCTCACCGGTCAGGCGGCCGCCGACGAGCCCAACGTGAACACGAACGAGAGGGGCGACCAGTGAGCACCACGATCTCTGCAGATCTCGTCAAGCAGCTCAGAGACGCGACCGGCGCCGGCATGATGGCGTGCAAACAGGCGCTTCAGGAAAGCGACGGCGATCTCGAGGCGGCACGCACCCTCCTGCGCGAACGGGGCATCGCGCAGGCCGGCAAACGAGCCGACCGCGCGACGAACGAGGGGAAGGTCGGCTACCTGCAGACGGACGAGCGGGTGACCATGGTGGCGGTGGGCTGCGAGACCGAGCCCGTCTCGAACAACGACGATTTCATGGCCTGGGCGAAGAACGTGCTGCTCGCCGTGGAGGAGCGCGGTCTCGAGGCCCTTACCGAACTCGAGGACGAGCGGGTCGAGCTGATTGCCAAGCTCGGCGAGAACATCATCGTCACGGGTGCCGAGCGCTACGACGCGGGAGCCGGCGAGATCCTTGGCGCGTACGCCCACCCGCCCGCCAATAAGATCGGGGTCGTCGTGAAGCTCCGCGGCGGCACTCCCGAGCTCGCCCGCCAGCTGGCGATGCACATCTCCTTCGCCGCTCCCACCTGGATCACGAAGGACGACGTGCCGACCGAGTCGGTCGAGGCCGAGCGTCAGATCTACCTCAACTCCGACGAGCTGGCTGGCAAGCCTGAAGGCGCGAAGGAGAAGATCGTCGAGGGAATGCTCGCGAAGCGCTTCTTCGCCGCTCAACCGGGAGGCGCGTTGACCGAGCAGCCGTGGATCCACGAATCGTCCCAGACCGTCGGCCAGGCGCTGGCGGCCGGGGGCGCCACCGTGGTGGCGTTCAGGCGCCTGACTGTCGCAGAATAGCCCGGTGGCCAAGAACTCGTTTCAGAATGTCGCTTCGTTGGCGGGTGATGGGTGGTGCGAGGCAAGGACGCAAGGAGCGTTCAGATGAGACATATGGACGCGACTGAGGACGCCGCACCGCACCACCCAGCGCGGCCCGACGAATCACGGTTTCATTCTGAAACGAGTTCTAGAGCGCCACTTGGGGCGGACAAGACGACAGATCGTCGACCGACGGGCGGCGCTTCTGCGTTCCGTCGCATCCTGCTGAAGCTCTCGGGCGAGGCGCTCATGGGCCCACGCGAGTACGGGCTCGACCCGGGTACCGTCGAGACGATCGCCGCCGAGGTCATCGGCGTCCAGAATGAGGGTGTCGAGCTCGCAATTGTTGTCGGAGGAGGCAACATCTACCGAGGTCTTGCCGCCGCAGCCGGCGGGATGGACCGTGCGACGGGCGATTACGCCGGGATGCTCGCAACCGTCCTCAACGCCCTCACGCTGCAGGAGGCGCTCGAGCGTCAGGGCGCCGTGACGCGCGTTCTCTCGGCCCTCGAGGTCTCCGAGGTCGCCGAGCCGTACATCCGCCGCCGTGCCATGCGCCACCTCGAGAAGGGCCGCATCGTCATCTTCGCCGCCGGCACCGGGAACCCGTTCTTCACGACCGACACGGCGGCTGCCCTGCGAGCGCTCGAGATCGGGGCCGAGGCGATCCTGATGGGGAAGAGCGGGACGAACGGCGTCTACGACGGGGACCCCCAGCTCGACCCGACAGCGACGTTCCTGCCCCAGCTCACACATCTCGAGGCGATCGAGCGCGGCCTCCGCGTCATGGACACGACCGCCCTCTCCCTCTGCATGGAGAACGGACTGCCGATCCACGTGTTCGAGCTCGCGCCCGGCAATATCCTGCGCGTCGCCTCCGGCGAACGCGTCGGCACGATCATCTCGACCCCGAAGGAGGGCGTGTGATGGCGACGATCGAGGAGTTCCTCGGCGACGCGACGCGACGGATGGACAAGTCGATCGAGACGACGCGGAACGAGTTCAACAGCGTCCGTACGGGACGGGCCTCGACGGCGCTCCTCGATCGGATCACGATCGACTACTACGGCGCGCCGACGCCGCTGAAGAACATGGCCACGATCGGCGCGCCGGAGGCCCGTCTGCTCACCGTGCAGCCGTTCGACCCGACGCAGGTCCGAGCGATCGAGAAGGCCGTGCAGGAGTCCGATCTGGGTCTGACCCCCTCGAACGACGGCAAGGTCATCCGGCTGCCGATCCCGCAGCTGACTGAGGAGCGGCGCAAGGAGCTCGTCAAGCTCGTGCGCCGGTACGGCGAGGACGGCAAGGTGGCGATCCGGAACGTCCGCCGCGACGTCATGCGACACCTCGAGGAGCTTGTCAAAAACGGCGAAGTGGGCGACGACGAGGAGCGCCGGGCCGAGTCGCAGGTGCAGAAGTTGACGGACGAGCACACGAAGTCGATCGACGACCTGATGAAGAACAAAGAGGCCGAGATCATGGAGGTTTGAGGTCGCCACCGACCTCAAACAGACCGACCTCGCTCGCAGCGTTGCGATCATCATGGACGGGAACGGCCGCTGGGCGGAGCGCCGCGGGCTTCCTGTGGCAGAAGGTCATCGCGAAGGCACGCGCGCACTACGGAGGACGGTCGAGGCGGCAATCGACCTCGGCGTCCAGGCGCTCGCCGTCTACGCTTTCTCGACCGAGAACTGGACGCGGCCGGCCGACGAGGTCGAGTCCCTGATGGAGATCTTCGGAGAGACGATCGAGCGAGAGCTGCCCGATCTCGCGAAGCAGGGCGTGCGCACGCGCTTCCTCGGCCGCCGCGACCGTGCGCCCGGGTGGCTCCAGGAGCGGATGCGCATGCTCGAGGTCGACACCGCTGGGAACGACCGGCTCGCACTCTGGATCGCGTTCGACTATGGCGGTCGCTCTGAGCTCGTCGAGGCGGCGAAGCGGCTCCTCAGAGCGGGCGCCGACCCGGCCGACCTCGACGAGGACACCTTTGCGGCCGAGCTGTATGCGCCGGAGCTTCCCGATCCGGACCTGCTGATCAGAACCTCGGGCGAGCTGCGACTCTCGAACTTCATGCTCTGGCAGGTCGCCTACGCCGAGCTCGTCTTCGTCGAGACGCTCTGGCCGGACTTCGGCGAAGGGGATCTCCGGAGCGCGATCGTGGACTACGCCACCCGGCGCCGGCGCTTCGGAGGACGATGAACCAACTGCTCTCGCGCATCCTCGTCACGATCGTGGCGCTGCCGCTCGTGCTCTGGATCGTCTATCTGGGCGGCTGGCCGCTCTTCGGCCTGGCGCTCCTCGTGGCGGTGCTCGCATTGCACGAGCTCTACGCGATGGCGCGAGCGCTGAGGCCGCTCGTGTTGGCTGGATACGCCGGCGCCGCCGCCACGCTGCTCGGGGCTCACCTCGGCGGCACGGCCTGGATGGCGGGTGGCTTCGCACTCACGCTGCTGCTCGCCTTCTTGCTGTACGGCATCGCCGAGACGCGGCAGTCGGGGACGATCACCATCGGCACGACCGTCCTCGGCGTCGCGTGGATCGGCCTCGGCCTCGCGCACCTGCTGCTGCTGCGTGACCTCCCCGAGTACGGGCGGCTGGCGATCTTCACCGTTCTGTTGGCGGTGTTCGCCGACGACACGGCCGCCTACTTCGTAGGTCGGCTGCTCGGACGACACAAGCTGGCACCGGGATTGTCGCCAGGGAAGACCTGGGAGGGCTTCGTTGCAGGGACGCTCGTCGCGGTCGCCGTCGTCTTCTTCGCCCTCTACGAGGAGGGCTTCCTCACGATTCCGGAATCGGTTGCTCTCGGCGCCGCCCTGGCTCTTGCCGGGGTGGCGGGTGACCTCTTCGAGTCGGCGGTCAAGCGCGACCTGCAGGTGAAAGACTCGGGTCGCCTGCTCGGCGGCCACGGGGGCATGCTCGACCGGGTCGACGCCCACCTCTTCGCTGCGGTGGCGGCCTTCTACGTGATCCTCGCGTTCGGCTATGGATAGACGGGTGAGGGGCGCGCCTACACTGTGCCCGTGACGCGGATCGCGCTGCTGGGCGCAACAGGCTCGATCGGAGAGCAGGCGATCGCGGTGGTCGAACGTCGGCCGGAGCTCGAGCTGTGCGCGCTCGCATCCGGATCGACCGACCTCCAATCGCTGGCGATGGCGCACCGCGTCAGGCACGTGCAGGTTGGCGGGAACCTCACCGCGCTGTTGGAGGTGGCCGAGCCCGACATCGTCCTGAACGCGGTTGTCGGCTTCGCCGGAGTCGAGGCGACCCTGTGGGCACTCGAGCGTGGCGTCACGCTCGCGCTCGCAAACAAGGAGAGCCTGGTCGCAGCCGGAGAGCTCGCGCTGCGGGCGCAGGAGCGAGGCGGAGGGTTGCTCCTGCCAGTCGACTCGGAGCACAGCGCGCTCTTCCAGTGCCTCGAGAACCGTCCACTCGAGACGGTCGACTCGATCGTCCTGACCGCCTCGGGAGGTCCCTTCCGTGGGCAGACGCGCGAGGAGCTCGGTGATGTGACGGTCGAGGACGCTCTCGCTCATCCCACGTGGCGAATGGGACCGAAGATCACCGTGGACTCGGCCACGCTCGCGAACAAGGGCCTGGAGCTGATCGAGGCGCATTTCCTCTTCGGGCTGCCGTACGAGCGGATCGAGGTCGTCGTGCAGCCGACCTCGGTGGTGCACGCGCTCGTCCGCTACCGCGACGGCGGTGCGCTGGCGCACGTGGGGTATCCAGACATGACCGTGCCGATCTCCTACGCCCTCACATATCCGCACCGGGCCGCGACCGCGGTCCCCGCGCTCGATCTTGCTGCCGGGCTGACGCTCGAGTTCTCGGCTCCCGATCTCGAGACGTTCCCGCTGCTCGCTCTGGCGCGGCGCGCGGGCGAGCTCGGCGGCACGTTCCCGTGCGCGTTCAACGCTGCGAACGAGGTCGCCGTGAACGCGTTCCTTGCCGGCCGGCTGCCGTTCTTGGCGATAGCCGAGCTAGTCGAGGAGACGCTCGCCGCCGCCGACGGGTCGCCCGCGGGCGACCTGCACGAGCTGGTACAGGCCGATGCGGACGCTCGTCGACTCGCGGAGAGAGAGCTCGCCGTCTCGTGAGCGCCCGTGTGCCTCGCCCGCGGTACCTGGCCGACGAGGGTTGCGAGTGAGCATCTTCGTCTCGATCCTCGGCCTCGGATTGCTTATCCTCATCCACGAGGCGGGGCACTTCTTCGTTGCGCGCGCGGTGGGCATGAACCCGCGCAAGTTCTATCTCGGCTTCCCGCCGGCGCTCGTGAAGACCCGGCGCGGCGGGATCGAGTACGGGATCGGCGCGATTCCGCTCGGGGGCTACGTAAAGATTCCGGGGATGCACCGGCCGGCGGCAGGGGACCTTGACGTGCACTTCGGCCGCGCCCTTGCCGATCAGCCCTCGCTGACCTCAGCCGTCGAGGAGCTGCGGCGCCGCCTCGCCGCCGGCGACCACGAAGGCGCCCGAGACGCCGTCAGGCGGCTGGCCGAGCAGATCGAGGCCGCATCGCTCTCTCCTGCCGCCGCCAGTGCTGCGGAGCGCGGCCTAACAGACATCGACGACGCGCTGGGACCGGATGCCTACTGGCGTGCGCGTACCTGGAAGCGCGTCGCGGTCATCTTCGCAGGGCCCGGCGCGAATCTCGTTCTCGCCGTTGTTCTCTTCGCGGCACTGTTCATGGCCGGTGGGGGCCGGGCGACTCAGACTGTCGACGACGTCGTACCGGACACCCCCGCCGCGGCCGTCGGGCTCCAGACCGGGGATCGGATCCTCGAGATCGGCGGCCAGCGCGTCGAGGCGGGTGACATCGCGAACGTCATCTCCTCGTCGAACGGGCGCGAGCTGACGCTGTCCGTGGAGCGAAACGGTCGGCGCGTGACCCTCGGCCCGGTGCGGCCGAGGGAGACGGACGGTTCCTACCGCCTGGGCTTCGTCCTGCGCGGTGAGGGCCTCGGCTTCGCCGACTCGACGTGGCAGGCGTTCCGCGTCACCGGGCTCGTGACGAAGGAGATCGGAGCCTCCCTCGGCCGCCTCGCCACCGGCGAGGGGCGGGAGGAGATCTCGAGCCCGGTCGGGATCGTCCAAGGCTCCTCTCAGGCCGTCGACCAGGGTACGACGAATTACCTCTGGGTGGTGGGATTGATCAGCCTCTCCCTCGCCCTCCTGAACCTCCTGCCGCTGTTGCCGCTCGACGGTGGCCACATCATGTTCTCGCTGATCGAGGGGATCCGCGGCAAGGCGGTCGCGCGAGAGGTGTACGAGCGCGTGTCGGCAGTCGGGATCGCGGTCGTGCTGCTCCTCTTCTTCATCGGGCTCTCGAACGACATCGGGCGGCTCGGCAACTAGCACGTTCTACGGCATCGGCGCGGCATCGGCGTAGTGAGGCTGCTCGGCGCGACAACGCGCGTTGTCAGGGACAGTCCCTGACAAGAAACGCTGTCGTGACAACAGCGTTAGTCAGGGACTGTCCCCCGTAAACCGCGTCGCGAAGGAGGCGGGGTACCCTGTCCACATGGCCTCGCAGGTGCAGATCAAGGTCGGAGGTGTCGCGATCGGCGGCGGCGCGCCAGTCGCGATCCAGTCGATGACGCTGACGCCGACGCGCGACGTGGAGGCGACGACCGCCCAGATCGCCGCCCTCGCCTCCGCCGGCTGCGAGGTCGTCCGATGCGCGGTTCCGAAGATCGAGGACGCCGAGGCGCTCGAGCGGATTGTTCGCTTCTCGCCGCTCCCGGTGATTGCGGACATCCACTTCAACGCGTCGCTGGCGCTGAAGGCGATCGACGCCGGCGTGGCCGCGGTGCGCATCAACCCCGGCAACATCGGCGGTCCCGACAAGGTCGCTCAGGTCGTCACGGCGGCGAAGCGGTCAGGCATCCCGATGCGGATCGGCGCCAACTCCGGGTCGCTCCCGAAGCACCTTCAAACGCTCGCGCAGGAAGATCAAGCCCAGGCACTCGTCGTCGCCGCGCTCGAGGAGGTTGAGCTGCTCGAGCGGCTCGACTATCGCGACTTCAAGATCTCCGTCAAGTCCACCCACGTGCCGACGATGATCCGCGCCTACCGGATGCTGTCGGAGAAGGTGCCCTACCCACTGCACCTCGGCGTCACCGAAGCGGGAACACCCTTCTCAGGCTCGATCAAGAGCGCCGTCGGGATGGGCGCGCTCCTGGCCGACGGGATCGGCGACACGCTGCGAGTCTCGCTCACGGCGGATCCCGTCAAGGAGGTCGAGACGGCCTGGGAGATCCTGAAGGCGCTCGGTCTGCGCGAGCGCGGGCCGGTGATGATCTCGTGTCCGAGCTGCGGCCGCGACAACGTCGGCGTCGAGAGGCTCGCGCTCGTCGTCGAGGAGCGCCTTCGCGACTACCCACAGGCGTTCGAGGTGGCGGTGATGGGTTGCGCGGTCAACGGACCGGGGGAGGCGGGGGACGCAGACTTCGGGATCGCCGGAGGCCGGGACGTCGGCTTCGTGTACGCCCACGGCCGGGTGCTGAAGAAGGTCTCCTCCGACATCCTGATCGACGAGCTCTTCCACGAGATCGACCGCTGGATCGAGGGCGGGATGGATCGCCCGAAGCGCCTCAAGATGGCGAAGCCGGCCGCGCTCGCGATGGCCGAAGCGTCGCTCATACCGCTGGACTGAACCCATTGCAGCGGCTGTGCCGGCGGGCTCCTGCCTGCGCGAAGATCCCTGAAGACCGCCTCGGCGGCCGGATGCGCGTGCGCAAGCGCTGTTTACTAACCTCTCGCCATGGTCGCCCGCGCATCACAGCTCTTCCTGCCGACCCTGCGTGACGCTCCTACGGACGCCGAGGCGGTGTCGCACAAGCTGCTCGTCCGTGGCGGCTTCATCCGCCAGGTCTCGGCGGGGGTGTGGACGTTCCTTCCGCTCGGCTGGCGCGTCCACCGGAAGGTCGAGCAGATCATCCGGGAAGAGATGGACACGATCGGTGGCCAGGAGATGTTCGCCTCCGTCCTCACCCCGGCCGAGCTGTGGGAGCAGAGCGGCCGCTACGGCAGCACGGAGCTGTTCAAGCTCGAGGACCGGAACGGACGGCGTTTCGTGCTGCCGATCACCCACGAGGAGACGTTCACGTTCCATGCTCTCGAGCTCCAGAGCTACCGGCAGCTGCCGCAGATCCTCTACCACTTCCAGACGAAGGGCCGCGACGAGCCTCGGCCGCGCGGCGGCCTCCTGCGCGTCCGCGAGTTCGTGATGAAGGACTCGTACTCGTTCGACCGCGACTCCGAGGCTCAGGACGTGAGCTTTCAGAAGCACTGGCGAGCCTACGAGCGCATGTTCGAGCGGTGTGGGCTCGAGGTGCACGCCGTCGCGGCCGAGTCGGGGATGATGGGCGGCAGCGCCTCGATCGACTTCCTCGCCCCGTCCGGCTCGGGCGAGAACACCCTCGTCACTTGCGAGAACGGTGACTATGCCGCCGACCTCGAGATCGCACGCGGCGTACCCCGTGCGCCGGCCTTCCCGGAACGGCTCGGTGCCCCCCAGGAGATCGAGACGCCGGGAATTACGACAATCGAGGAGCTCGCGGCGACGCTGAGCCTGGATACAGCGGCGACCTCGAAGGCAATGCCGGTCGTGAAGAGCGACGGCACCGTCGTCCTCGCCCTGATCCGCGGTGACGATCGGCTCGAGGAAGCAAAGCTGCTCGCAGCGGTCGGCGAGGACGTCAGGCCGGCTACCGAAGACGAGATCCGCGCTGCTTTCGGCGCCGATCCCGGCTCGCTCGGGCCAGTGGGTTTCGCCGGAGAGGTGATCGCCGACGAGACGTTGCGGGAGGGGCAGTTCGTCGCCGGGGCGAACCGCACGGGAGCGCATCTGCGTGGGATCGAGTACGGGCGCGACTTCACGGCTCGCTTCGCGGACATCAGGGTGCCCTCGCCGGGCGACCGGTGCCCGCAGTGTGCCGGCGCGCTGCGGTTCCAGACCGCAATCGAGGTCGGACACATCTTCAAGCTCGATACGCGCTACTCGGAGCCGATGAACGCGCGATTCCTCGACGAGGACGGCCGGGAGAAGCCGCTGATCATGGGCAGCTACGGCATCGGACCCGGTCGGATAATGGCTGCCGCCGTCGAGCAGAGCCACGATGCCAACGGGATCGTCTGGCCCGCGGCGATCGCCCCCTACGATGTCCACGTCGTCGCACTCATGGGTGGAGACGAGGGCGTTTCCGCCCTTGCAGGCGAGGTGGCCGAGTCGCTGTCAGCGGAGGGGCTCGACGTCCTCCTCGACGATCGGGATCTGCGGCCGGGCGAGAAGTTCGCCGATGCCGACCTGATCGGCTGCCCGGTCCGGGTGACGGTCGGCAAGAAATCTCTGGCCGACGGCGCCGTCGATGTCCGCCGGAGAGCGAGCGGCGAGGAGGAGCGCGTCGCGCGTTTGGAGGTTGGAAAACGGGTAGTCGAACGTGGATGACCCGGCGCAAGCGCTATAGCGAGCATCCGTTCGGGCCCTCGATCGAGCGCTTGATGGCGGACACAGGGCTGACCTACCGGGGTCTTGCTGCCCTCACGCAGCTCTCCGCCGGCTACCTGAACCATCTGGTGCACGGAAACAGACCGGTGCCCTCGAAGGAGGTCGTCGAGCGTCTAGCCGGCGCACTGGACGTCGAGGCGGATCACTTCCGCGAGTACCGCCTGCGGGTCATCACGGATCGCCTCGAGGCGAAGCCCGATCTGATCGACCGGCTGTACAAGCGCCTGAGCGTCTAACGGCTAACGGCTAACGCTCGTTGACCGCCCGAATGGCTAGGGGATCCGCCTTCGCAACGCGGTCGGCGGTCAGCAAACCGTTCAACTCTCCCTCGACGTCCGTCAGCTGCGTCCACACGAAGCCTGCGACGTCGCCGCTGCCGTCGACGAGGCGGGCGTAGGCCGTGGCGAGCTCGTCGGCGGACGAGACGTGCTTGTAGGCGAAGTCCTCGTTGCGGCCGTTGGCGAGGAGCGACACTCGGCCGCACTCACCGTCTTCCATAGCGGCACCCCGTCGGTGCTGCAGTGCCGTGACAGGTCGTCGCCGTAGTCGTGGCGATCGACGAGATCCGCGCCGTCGAGTTGCTTCCAGCCAGATGCGTCGACGACGAGGCGGCCTGGATCCTGGGCGCGCACGCCCTGCACGAGGCGGCGCTGGAAGCCCGTCGGCGGGCGGCCCCAGTCCTCGTTGATGACGATCCAGAGGACGACGGAGGGATGGCCGCTCTCCGCGGGATCCACGACATCGACGACGAGCTCGTGCGCGCGCCTCGGGTCGAGCTCGCCGAGGTCGAACGCGAAGTGCGTGTAGCCGCCGTTGTGGGAGCCGACCTCCTGCCCGTCCACCGTCACCGTTGCGCGCCAGTCGACGGCGCCGAAGTTGAGCAATACGCGCGAGCTGCGCCACTCGGCAGGAAGCTCGCAACGCCGCCGGTAGCGGAGTCGCTCGTGGATTTCCCCGCCGAGTCCAATCCCTGAGAACGGTGCCTCGAAGAAGAATGGCACGACGATCCGGCGGGGTGCGCACGGTGGCTCGAGCTCGACCGGCCAAACGCCGTCGAGGCTCAGCCGGCGGTGGCGGACGGCACCCGGTCGTGCGACCCCGACGGCGCCGAGGTGCCGGGCGCCGAGCACGAACCGGAACTGGCTCCTCGCCCGGACGGCGACGCCGGCGAGGGTTGCCGATCGGCTAGGATCGCCCGCAGCGGGGCGTGGCGCAGCCTGGTTAGCGCGCTAGTCTGGGGGACTAGAGGTCCCGAGTTCGAATCTCGGCGCCCCGACTTACGAAAGCCCCGCTGGACGCGGGGTTTTCTGGTGGCGGAAGTGGCGTCCGGGTTTCTTCTCTGCTCTTCTCGTCCGCGCTCCTGGCCCGTCTAGAGGCCCCAAACCGGGCCCGCGACGAAAACGGGGCGGAAACGCGTAACTCCTTGAGCTCGGCTCAGCCGCTAGGAGACGAAGCGGAGGCCAAGGTAGCCGAGGAACCCAATCCACGCGAGCTGTGGCAGTCCGAGCAAGACGGCGATTACGAGGGTGAACCTCGGTGAGCCGGCCGTTTGCTCAGCTTGAGCCTTGTTCTTGCCTGCTGCGTCTCGGAGTGGATCGTGCCCATTGCCGCCGCTTGGCTGCTCTTTTTTCCGTAGCCACAGCTCATCGTCAAGCCAAGGCTCGTGTTGTAGCGCAGTCATTCCCCCTGTTTCCCTTCGCCGCCGTTCGTTGCTTCTCTGTCTATCTCATTCGACGCCGAGGCTGAACTGGTTGTTAGATACGAAGTTGATCCGGACTCTGTGAGGCGGATGCGTGACCAGCGCCAGCCGACCCGCGGCACAGGGGAAGCAGGGGATAGCTAGCACAGCTGCGCCACGGGCGAGCCCTCGCGCTCGAGGACGACCTTCGGCTACCGGAGGAAGAACATCCAGGCGACATAGCCGATCAGAGCCCACAGAGAGCAGCAGAGCAGACCGAGCACAGCCCAGGTGTGAACAAGCTGTCCCCTGGGGCGGTCGAGGTCGTGCTCGCCCTGATGTTCGCCGTGCCACAGCTGGAGTGGATGGGGTTCTTGGCTTACGGTGGCTCCCGTTTCGCGTCCTAGCCTTCACGTCCAGTATTTCTCACCGAACGGACGGAACGGGATCGTCGTCCGAGCTTCGTTACCGCCGCCTGCTCGATCAGACGACAGCCTGCTCGAGCTCGAGCTGTCCGAGGAGGATCCGCTGTTAGAGGTGACAAACGACCCGGCGGTTGAGTTGCGAGCCGACGGGTACGACCTCCGCGCGGTGATCGGGAGCAGAACCCCTCTGCGTGGCAGGCTGGCCGCCGCAGGTGTTGTGGGCGGTGTGGGCCTCGGCGCCTATGGGTTGCTCGCCCGGGGATCGCTCACGGTCGATCTCGGCCTCGGCAGGTCCATCCGGCCGCTCGGCCCGCTGACCTGGCGCATCGATGCTCCGCGGGACCTCGTCTTCGACCTCATCTCCTACCTCGGGCGGACGACGCGGGCACTTCAGACGAAGCTGCGCGTGCTCGAGCGCGGAGCAGACCTGGTGCTCGCCGAGCATTACACGCGGGTAGGGCCGTCCTGACGACGACGGTCGAGACAGTTCGCTTCGAACCGCCGCGCAGTGTTTATTTTCGGCTCGTTCGAGGGCCGGTTCCACTCGTCCTCGAGCGCTTCGAGCTACACGAAGCGGGTGGAGGAACGACGCTCGAGTACTCCGGCCGACTCGGCACCGATCTCTGGGGACTTGGACGCTGTGGGGAGCGCGGGTGGGTGCACGGTGGGAGGCTGCTGTGCAGGGCTCGCTGGATGCGGTGCAGGCAGAAGCCGAACGCGCTAGTCGATCACGAAGCCAACGGTGATTCGTGCCACCCTTCCGTTCTTGATCGTGAAATCGGTTACACGCCTCCCGGCTGTGAAGGCTCCCACGAAGCAGTGACGGAAGCCTGACTCCGTCACGCACCTGACCTTCGCCACCTTCGCGACAACCTCGGCCACACGCGACCCGACGCCGACCCCCCGTGACGTCCGTTCGAGCATTGAGCTCGTCGTGACTGACGTCACCATCGAGCCGGCGAAGAAGGTGATCGAAAGAGTGGGGTAGCGGAACGTCGTGAACTCGCCGATCTCGTTCGAGCCCTGCTGGATCGTGCGCGGCTTGCCGAGCTGCGCCCGCACAGCGGCCTTGGTCATCCCGAGCCGGACACCTCCGATTCCCTGCTGCGGAACGACCACCGCTGTTGCAGCCCCCGCCAGGACGAGTGCGGCCAGGGTGGCGGCGACGATGAGCTTCGCCATCGGGACGCGGCCGTCGATCAGGCGGCGCCGGCGAGGAGCCAGAAGAGGACGCTCGCGATGAGCGAGAGGCCGACCAGAGACAGCCTCTCCCTGCCCCGCGCGACCGGAACGAAGACGTTCGGCCAGTACAGCGTCAGCTGCGGGGCGACCGTGGCCACACCCACGAGCAGGGTTCCGAACAGGGCGAAGGCAAGAAGCAGAAGACGCAGATTCACCGGGGTCCCGCCACTGTCGTCGCCTGCGCCCGGAACCGAGGCGACGGCGAGAGCGCGCCGCGGAAGCGCGAGCGAGGTGGCGCCAACCGCCGACGTCACCGAGCCCTCGGCCGGTGGGTGCGTCCGCCGTGGGACGACGGTCGCCTTGATGGTTCGCTTCGGCTCGACGGCCTGCTTCCGCTTGTGTGCGGCCGGCTTCGGCTTGGCTGCTTTGGGCTTGTGCGCCGCCCTGCGTTTTCGCGTCGCCTGCGTCGATGCCCGCGAGGGGGCTGCACGCGGCGCCGCCTGTACCCGCGGCTTGTACACGGGCGTCGCCGCCGGCTCGTAGACCTGGGGTTCGGAGACCGGCGCCGGTTCGTTGACCGGAGGCGGTTCGTAGACCGGGGCCGGTGGGGGGGCGGCGCGGGTCTCGACCGGCTCTGGAGCGGCTCTCGGCTCGGCAACCGGCTGCCGAGCAGCGGCCGGAGGAGGCTTCGGGCTTGGGGCAGCCTGAGGCGGCGGGCCGCTCGGCCGCTGCGCGGGAGGCGGCTTGCGCTGCTCGGCGGGAGCGGGCTTCGACTGCGCCGGGAGGGGTGGCACCTTGAGGGTGACGGAGGTCTTCGGAAGGGGTGGCACCTGGAGCGTGACGGAGGTGCGCGGCGGGAACGACACGATGGGCTCGGACGGCCCCGGCGTGGTCTGGGCTGGCCCCGTCTGACCCGGCGCCGTCTGACCCGGCCCCGTCTGACCCGGCGTGGCTTGCCCCGCGGTAGTCTTGCCCGGCTGTGGATCGTCGCCGACCGCCCCGGCCGCGGCTGCCGGGAACGCGATGGCGAGGCCCAGTGCGATCCCAACGACTGCTCTGATCACGGGTTTCGACGGTAGCAGCGGGCTCAGTCGATGGCTGCAGCCCAGGGCAGTAAAAACCGCTCTTTGCGCTGATTCTGCCGCTCGAGCAGCGCCGAGCGTGCTCTCAGACCGGTCTGCCGGGATCTGGAAGGCGGCCGGGCTCGGCCGTAGGATCCAGCCTGTGGGATCGACCGCGGTAGGACGTCTTCGGCTCCTCTCGGCCTGTGTCGCGGGATCACTGCTGCTTTCCGGAAGCGCAGTGGCACGTCAGGACGTCGCCGGCGCTGCTGGGCCGCTGGCCGAGCGGCGGGCCGGGCCGGCGATCTTCTATTACCCCTGGTTCGGCACGCCAGCAAAGGACGGGCAGTACCTTCACTGGCACCAGCGCGGGAACGTCCCGCCCGCGAGCATCGCCTCCGGCTTCTATCCATCGCGGGGGCCATACTCCTCCTCCGACGCAACCGTGTTGAGGGGGCAGATGCGCGAGATCGCGGCCGCAGGGATCTCGACGGTCGTCGTCTCGTGGTGGGGTCGCGGCTCCGTCGAGGACGCGCGACTGCCCGGCGTTGTGAAGGCGGCGCGCGCTCAGGGGCTGGCGGTGGCGGCGCACGTCGAGCCCTACGCCGGCCGGACGGTAGCGAGCACGGGTGAGGACGTCGCGTACCTCCGCCGCTTCGGCCTGAGGGACTTCTACATTTGGGCGTCGTCCGAACTCCCTGCCGCGGAGTGGCGTGAGCTGAACGCGGATCTGGTCGGCGTGCGCGTCTTCGCGAACACGAACCTCGTCGGTCGCGCGGCCGCCGGAGCATTCGACGGCGTCTACACCTACGACGTGCTCCTGTTCACAGGTGCTCTCTTTCCGCGGTTCTGCACGCAGGCCCGCAAGGCGGGGCTTCTGTGTGCGCCTTCGGTCGGGCCTGGGTACGACGCCCGGCGTGCGACCGGCGACCCGCGCATCCGCTCGCGGCGCGATGGTGCGACCTACGACGCGATGTGGCGAGGCGCGATCGACGCGGGCGCAGATGTGGTGACGATCACGAGCTACAACGAGTGGCACGAGGGAACACAGATCGAGCCGGCACGAAGCGGCCGGCGCGGGTACCAGAGCTACGACGGCGCCTGGGGGAAGCGGGGCGCCGCTGCGGAGACCGCCTACCTCGCGCGCACGGCATACTGGGCGAAGCGGTTGACCGCTTCGCGTCCGTAGTACACCGCCGTTTCGGCTAGCGCCTGACCACGTCGCTGCCGCAGCCCGAGACGAGCGCGTCGAGGACGTCGGCCGCGTCGACCCGCGCGAGCGACGGGTGGCCGAGGTCGATCTCGATCTCCGGCCAGCTCTCGAGCCCCAGGCTCCGCGCGCCCTCGTCGGAGCCGTAGCAGAGCAACCGCCCCGTCCCGAAGACGTCGCGCCGGCCGGTTTGACGGCGGCCGATCCCTTCGAGCTCTCGGAGCTCTTCGAGGGGGTCGATCCGTACGTTCGAGTCCGAGCCGATGCAGAGCGAGATGCGGCGCTGCGCGATCCGCGCCGCCGGGAGGAAGCCGTCGGCGAGGTCGGCCTCCGTCGTCGGGCAGGCACACACCGTCGTGCCCGACTCGGCGAGGAGATCGAGCTCGGTGCCGTCCGCGTGCGTGGCATGCACGACCGTGACGTGAGGCCCGAGACAGCCGGTGCGCGCGAGCAGCTCGATCGGCCGGCAACCGTGCTCGGCCAGGCACTCCTCGATCTCCCGCGGCTGCTCGTCCGCATGGACGTGTAGCGGCAGGCGTTCGTCGGCGGCGTACCGACCGAGCCGCTCGAGCCAGGCGGCGGAGCAGGCGCGGACCGAGTGGGGGGCGACGCCGACGGCGACGTCCGCTTCGCGAAGCTCCTCGAGTTGCCGGAGATACTCGGCGACCGAAGGCTGGCGCATGCGCTCGAGCCCGCCCCGCTCGTACGCGACGAACAGGAGGACGAGCTCTACATCGGCTTCGACCGCCGCCTCCTGCGCCGCCTCGGCCTCCCGGAGACCGAGGTAGTGAAACTCCCCGACGCCTGTATACCCCGCCGACCGCATCTCCCGGTAGGCCTCGACGTAGAGCGCCCGCACCGTCGCCGGTGTCTGGCGCTCAGCTTCGGCCAGCATCAGCTCGCGCCAGGCCCAGAAGTCGCCACCGCTCGCGCGCCCGCGGAGGGCGCGCTGAAAGGTGTGGGAATGGGCGTTCACGAAGCCCGGCAGGCGGAGCGCTTCGACCATGCGCACTATCCTGTCAGCATGGCCACGCGCGCTGTCTCGGCTCCGCTGACCCGGATCCCGAACGCGCTCACCGTGCTCCGGCTGGCCCTGATCCCGATCTTCGTGATCGTCTACGTCCGCGCAGGAGACGGCTCGAGCTGGGGCGCGGGCTGGATCTTCCTCGTCGCGGGCGTGACCGACCAGGTGGATGGCTGGCTCGCGCGCCGGTGGCACGTCGAATCCCGCTTCGGCCAGCTCGCCGACCCGCTCGCCGACCGGCTGATGATCGACGCGGCCGTGATCCTGATCTGGCTCGAGGACAAGCTGCCGTGGCCGGCGGCGCTCGTCGTGATCGCGCGTGACGTCCTGTTAGTGGGTGGGTACAAGCTGCTCGTGCCACATGGCTACGAGCTCCGCGTCAGCGCCCTCGGCAAGGCGGCCACCTGGCTGCTCTACCTCGCGGTGGGGATCCTGGCGGTTGTCGGACACGAGACCGAATGGCCGCTCTGGCTCTTCTGGGTCGCGCTCGGCCTCGCTCTCGTGGCCGCGGCGCACTATGTCCTGAAGGCGCGCCGGGAGGAGAGGGTGTGATCGCAGAGCTGCTCACGGTGCTGGCGATCGCGTCTCCCTCGGCGGAGCAGCAGCTCTGCCCGGTCACGCGCCCCGCACACCCCTCGGGGCGGTACGGCAGTCGCCGACTGTGGACGGTGCTTCCGGTCGGCGGCGGTCTCCGGGTGCAGCAAGGCGCGGACGGCTCGATCGGGACGAAGCTCAGTTGGATCCCCGACCGTGATCGGGGCCTCCGGTTGGTCGTCGGCGGTCGAAGGCTCGACGCCCCGGGGCGGATGCGCGTGCTCGGCGTCCACTGGGGGTACTCCTCGACCGGGAGGGGATCGTGGGCGAGCGCCGTTGAGTTCGCGAGCGCCGGGTGCTGGCGCATCACTGGCCGCGCCGGCCCTTCGACGCTCTCCTACGTCGTCAAGGTCGTGCCTGAGTGAAGGCCGTCGTGATGGCGGGCGGCGAGGGGACGCGCCTCAGGCCGCTCACCTCGAACCAGCCGAAACCGATGGTCCCCATCGTCGGCAAGCCCTGCATGGAGCACATCCTCGAGCTGCTGCGCGAGCACGGCCTCCACGATGTGATCGTCACGCTCGCGTTCATGCCACAGGCGATCAGGAGCTACTTCGGGTCGGGCGAGACGCTGGGCCTGAAAATCGAGTACTCGGTGGAAGAGCTCCCGCTCGGAACCGCCGGCTCGGTTCGGCTCGCCAGCGGCGCGCTCGACGAGACGTTCCTCGTCATCTCGGGCGACGCGCTCTGCGACGTTGACCTCGGGGCGCTGATCGCGTTCCACCGGGAGAAGCGCGCAGCAGTGACGATCGGCCTCAAGTCGGTCGACAACCCGCTCGAGTTCGGCATCGTCGTCACCGACGACGAGGGGCGGGTCGAGCGCTTCCTCGAGAAGCCCTCCTGGGGTCAGGTCTTCTCCGACACGATCAATACGGGGATCTACGTGCTCGAGCCCGAGGTGCTGAAGCACATCCCGACCGACCGCCCGTTCGATTTCTCCAAGGAGCTCTTCCCACTCCTGCTCGAGATGGGCAGGCCGATCTACGGCTTCGTCCTCGACGGCTACTGGCAGGACATCGGCAACCTCGACCAGTACCGCCAGGCGAACTTCGACGCGCTCGACGAGCGCGTGCGGCTCTCGATCGACGGGATTCGCCTGCGCGGCAACGTTTGGATCGGCGAGGGCGCCGAGATCGACGACGTCGAGCAGCTGGAGGGGCCCGCCTACCTCGGCAACTACTGCCGGATCGCCCGCGACGCATCCGTCGGCCCCTACTCGGTGCTCTCTGCCAGTGTCGCTCTGCGTGAGCGGGCCCGCACGACCCGTTCGGTGATCGACAGCTCCACGCACGTTGGGCGCAGCACGCTCATCGAAGGCGCGATCATGGGGCGCTCCTGCGACGTCCGCGATCACGTGCGCATCCACGAGGGAGCGGCGATCGGCGACGAGGTCACGATCGGCTCCGAGGCCAGCATCATGCCGCACGTCCGGATCTACCCCTACAAGGAGATCGAAACCGGCTCGCAGGTGAGCGAGAACGTGATCTGGGAGTCCCGTACGTCGAGTCGCCTCTTCGGCAAGGACGGCGTCGCAGGCCTCGTGAACGTCGACCTGACGCCCGAGATGGCTGTCAGGCTCGCCGCCTCGCTCGGCACCGCCCTCAAGCGTGGCGCGCGCGTGGTCGCGAGCCGCGACTCCGGAGACGCCTGCCGGATGATCAAGCGCGCCATGATCTCTGGCCTGAACGCGACCGGCGTCGACGTCGCCGACCTCCGGGTCTCGCCTCCTGCAGTCGGCAGGCACGTGCTGAAGACGCAGGCTTTCGACGCCCAGGTTCACATCGGCGCCGGCCACATCGATCCCGAGGCGGTCTTCGTCCGCTTCTACGAGCCGCCGGGCATCCTGATCACCGCCTCCTTCCAGAAGGAGATCGAGAAGAACTTCTCGCGCCAGGAGCTGCGGCGCGTGGCCGCGGGGAGCGTCGGCTCCGTCTCCTATCCAGCGCGGGTGCGCGAGAGCTACGCGCACGATCTCGTCGACTCGCTCGACGCGGAGACGATCCGCGCCCGGCGCTTCCGGATCGTCGTCGACTACGGCTACTCCGCTGCTTCCTATGTGCTTCCGCTCGTCGTCGGGCCCCTCGGGGTCGAAGCGGTCTCCTCGCACGGCTTCTTCGCCGAAGAGAGCGGGGTGCAGGGAACGCTGTCTCAGGCGATCGGCCAGACGAAGAAGCTCGTCACGGCGATCAGCGCCGACCTCGGAGCCGTCTTCGACCGCGCGGCGGAACGCCTCTACCTCATCGACGACGCCGGGCGTGAGGTTCCGGTCGAGCAAGCGCTCCTCCTCTTCCTCAGCCTGATCAGCGCAGCCGGCACGACGGGCAAGGTCGCCTTTCCGGTGACCGTCACAAGTCAGGTCGACGCGCTCGTCGGCAGCCGCCTCGAGGTGGTACGGACACCCAACTCGCTCGCCGACCTGACACGCGCAGCGGCGGAGGAAGATGTCGTGTTCGCGGGATCCGTTGGTGGCGGCTACGTCTTCCCGGAGTTTCTCCCTGCCTACGACGCCGTCGCGAGCCTCGCGAAGCTGCTCGAGTTGCTCGCGCGGGTCGAGAGCCCGGTCTCGAAGCTCGTCGCCGAGCTCCCGCAACCAACCCTGGTTCACCGCCAGCTCGCCTGTCCCTGGGCGCGCAAGGGTCAGGTGATGCGGTTGCTCAACGAGCGCCTCGCTGGGCGCGACCTCGATCTCACGGACGGGATCAAGCTGCTCGGCGAGCACGGCTGGGCGCAGGTGCTCCCAGACCCGGACGAGCCGCTCCTCCACCTCTACGCCGAGGGTGTGACGACCGAAGACTCCACCCAGCTCGAGCAAGAGGTGCGGGAGCTCGTCCAGGAGATCATGCAGGGAGACGGCATCGAGTCCCGAATCCCCGTAGAGGCAGTAGAAGCCTCAGGCTGAGGTTGACCCCTCGGCAAGCTGGCTGCTTTACTGAGGACTCGAACCTCGACTGGAAGGCGCGTAGTGGATCCCAGCAATCCGAAGGACGAGCTCGAGGCGTTACCCGATTTCGGTTCCCTCTCCGACGACGACCTCAAGTCACTGATCGACAGGCTCGAGCGGGCGGAGAACGACGTCTCCTTCCGCCGGCGGCTCCTGCAGGGACGCATCGACATCCTGCGCGCCGAACGCACGGCACGACTGCAGAGTGGGGGCCGGGGTGGTAGCAACGTCGACCTGGGCCGGTTGACCGACATCCTTGCCTCGCGAGCAACGCCCGACTCCGGCCTGCGGCCCGAAGAGCCGGAAACCGACGAGCCCGACACGACGTCAGGCACGGGCCGGTGAGTCACGTTTACTGCCCCGAGTGTGGCTTCCAGAACCCGGAGGTTGCCAACTTCTGCTCGAAGTGCGGCTCGCTCCTCCGCACGGACGAGGCGGGGGAGCAGACGATGACCATCGCCCCGGAGGATCTGGCGGACGATCCCGCAGCGGCACTCCACGACCTACCCGGAAAGGGACCGGCGCTCGTCGTCCGCTCGGGCGGCGGTCGGGCGGGCGAGAGCTTCCTGCTCTCGGGGGAGCGAACGCTGATCGGACGGTCGCCGGAATGCGACGTCTTCCTCGACGACGTCACCGTTTCGCGTCGCCACTCGCAGATCGGGCGGGACGGCGAGCGGTTCACGATCGAGGATCTTGGCAGCCTGAACGGGACGTTCGTCAACCGCCGGCGAACCGAGTCCGCGGCGCTCGAGGACGACGACGAGCTGCAGATCGGCAAGTACCGCCTGACCTTCCTCCGCCGATGACCACGACCGCCTTCGACCGCCGAGAGCACCAGCAACAGCTGCATACGATTGGCGCAGTCTGCTCGCGGCTGCAGCCCGAGTTCCCGGACATCTCGATCTCGAAGATCCGCTACCTCGAGGATCAGGGGCTGCTGACGCCCAAGCGAACGCGCGGCGGGTACCGCCTCTTCAGCGAGGACGACGTAGAGCGGCTCGAGACGATCCTGAGACTCCAGCGCGACGAGTTCCTACCGTTGCGCGTGATCCGCCAGGAGCTCGCCGCGGGCGGCGCCGCCGAGCGCACGCGCCGTCGCGCCGCCACTCTCGGGGACGCCGAGGGGGAGCTCGACCTGGCGGAATTGTGCGAGCGCGCGGAGGTCGACACCCGTTTGGCCCGCGCCCTGGAGGAGTTTGGCCTGCTCGTGCCCCGGATCGAGGGTGGCCAGCGGCTCTACCGCGAGAGCGACGCGGAGATTGCAGCTGCTTGCGGCCGGCTCGCGCACTTCGGCATCGACGCGCGACACCTCCGCACCTTCCGCAACTCGGCCGGGCGGGAGGCGGCGCTCCTGGAGCAGCTCGTCGCACCCGCGTTGCGGTCGCGCAACCCGGAGCGGCGGAAGTCGGCGCTGGACGACCTGCAGTCGCTCGCCGAGGCCTCGCAGGACCTCTCTCGGCTGCTCTTCTGGCGCGAGCTGCGGCAGCTCGCCGAGCGGTAGGGTCACCGCGTGGCCCTCGACCTCCGCACGCTCGTTCGTGAGGTTCCGGACTTCCCTCAGCCGGGCATCGGCTTCAAGGACATCAGCCCGCTGCTCGCGGATCCCGAAGGGTTGCGGCAAGCGATCTCCGAGCTCGCAGCGTGGGGGAGGGCGAGGGAGCCGGACCTCGTCGTCGGCGCCGAGGCACGCGGTTTCTGGCTCGGCGCGGCGATCGCGCAGGCGATCGGCTGCGGCTTCGTTCCCGCGCGGCGCCCGGGAAAGCTGCCACCCGAGACGGTCAGCGTCACGTACGCGCTGGAGTACGGCCAGAACGCCCTCGAGCTCCATTCGTCGTCGTTCTGGGATGGGGCGCGGGTCCTCATCCACGATGATGTCCTTGCGACAGGGGGCACCATCGAGGCGATCGGCGGCCTGATCGAGCAGTTGGGTGGAGAGGTCGTGGGCGTGGCGTTCATCATCGACCTGACTTTTCTCGACGGTCGCAAGCGGCTCTCGCAGTACGAGATTCACTCCCTGATCGACTACTGACGGCGGGCCTTGCCGTTGGCCCCAGACGTGCCGATAACCGTGGAGCCATGTACGACGCGCTAAGAGGTGTGTACACGTTCTCGTGCCCGCACCGCAACGAGACGAGGGTCACGCTGTCGTCTTTTCGCCGCCTCGAACGGCTGCCAGGCGCTGTGCACCCCGCCGTTTACGGCGTTCTGTTCAGCTGTGGCTGCGGCGAAGAGCACACGGGCCTCGTCGCTCACGACGAGCTCGACTGGGCCCCGCTCGGTGCATCCGTCGGCACCTTCCTCAACCTCATGACCTCGTCGCACGACAACGGTGCCACCGAGTTGGCGGAGGCGGCCGCAGCGAAGGTGAAGGCGGGGGAGTGGCCCTGGAGCTTCTACTGCTATCCAGAGGGCCGGCCGAGGCCGGTCTTCCCGTCCTCGTTCGTCGCGGTGGCGCCCGGTGAGCGCGCGCTCGGCCTTGCCGTCCGCTGTCCCGTCTGCGGGGCGCTCTCCGTGAATCTCGTCTCGCGGCCGCACGTCGATCTGCCCTTCTGGAACGACCTGAAGGTCGGCGTGATCGATCACGTCTTTGCGGAGGACGCGCTGGTCGCGCTTGACGCCTTCCGCTCCGAGCTCCAGTCCGCCCGCTTCGATGAGCGCCGCTTGCATCTCGAATAGCCCGCTTGCCGTTGTACCCCTGCCCGTTGTACCCATGGGGGTTCCACAACCGGCTGAACGGGTACGGAGGCATTGAGATGATGGGGATCACCAGGGGTTTGTCCACGCTGATCGGAGCGGCTGTCGCCGGCTTCCTCGTCTGGCTCTCGACGCAGACGGGCAACGACGGGGGCGCCGAGTACTGGACGACCTATGGGCTCCTGGCCGCCGCGGGGCTCACGATCGCGATCTCGCAGATCCTCGGCGGCTGGACGAAGTGGGGCTGGCCGCGGCTCTCGGGAGGCGTCTTTCTGCTCGGGTTTCTGCCCGTGCTCGTCGCCGGAGGCTGGGTCCTCCTCTCCCGCCAGCCTTCAGACTTCTTCAACACGTCGAACTGGTCGCGCGATCTCGGGATCAACGGGATCGTGGGCGACCTCGGCGAGGCCCTGTCCGCGATTGCCTTCGGGCTTGGCCTGACGTTCGGGCTGTGCTTCGACACGTCGGGCCCACGCCGAGTCCGCGTGGACGAGGAGTCTGGCCGAGCGCGCCCGATGACAGGCTCGACCGTCCAGGCGGAACGGTCGGCGATCGACGATCCCGTGACCGAAGACCGGCTGACCGAAGACCCGGTGACCCTTGACAAGACCCGGCCGATCGAGGAGACCGGGCGCAGGCGCCTCTTCGGCCGTTCCCGGGAGGGCGACCTCCGGAGCGGCGACCGCGACGACACCTGAGCTCGGCCACCTGCACGTTCCCTCCCACCAGGGATGAGGTCGACGGACCGAGCCGGCCGATAGCTGTACCTGATGGGCGCTACCGCAACTCGTCGTCGCAAACGGGGGCCGTTCGACCTCCTCGTCGGCCACTGCCAGGTGCTCGACTCGGAGCCGGGAGCGACCGCTCGGGCGCGTCTGGAAGCCGTACTCGGCCGCGACCTCGCGCGACGGCTGGTACAGGCGCTAAGCTCGGGTCGATAGTCCCGTATCTCCGCTAGACCGGGGGGCCGGGTCGGTCTTCGCCGTTCACCCGGATGAAGAGGAAGATCGCACCCGCGGCGACGAGCGAGAGGATCAGCGCCGTTCCGTCAGAGACGCCGATCAGCAGCATCCCGAACCAGAGAATCAAGAAGAACAGCAGCGCCCAGATGAAGGACTGGACGCCGTGGTCGATGCTCGGCATGCGCAGGTGCACGGCGGAATCGTACTGGACGCCACTCCCTGGAGCTCGCGCGACACGCGCCCGAACGACGCGTTGAGGATCCTCTCGAAACTTTCCGCAAATTGCGCTGTCCAACCCTGAGCGGCCTTGATCCCCACCGTCGCCGGCCGTAGATTGCCGCTTGCAGAGAGCACGGAGCGCGACTAGGTCGAAGCCGAGCTCGAGGGCCGTACGCGGAAGCGGAAAGTCAGCGGGTTCGGCAGACGAAAGCGCCACCGGCTCTCTGAATTTTTGCGCAAGGAACGGGATCCGCTGGCGTGGATCCCGTTCCGCGTGTAGACCCCTGAAGCTGCGTGGGATGGGTTCGGGGCTCGGATTCCGTCTTCGGCTCGGCTGCCGTGCAGGCGCCACAGGCTCTCTGAATTTTTGCGCGCGGAACGGGATCCGCTGGCGCGGATCCCGTTCCGCGTGTAGACCCCTGAAGCTGCGTGGGATGGGTTCGGGGCTCGGATTCCGTCTTCGGCTCGGCTGCCGCTGGTTGGGGGGCTCGCTCCGTAGCTGCAAACCTGAAGCGAACTGAGGTCGGCCGGCCTCCGAAGCGACTGGGGTCGGCCGGGCTCTCGTTCTCGGCCTAGGATGCTCCGGTGAGCCGCGGAGCTGTTCTTCTCGCAGCGGGCGCGGCGTTCCTCGCTGCGGTCGTCGTGACCGCGCTCGGGCTCGGCGACAGCGCGCAGGCGTTGCCGAATTGGCAGGCGCTCGTCCTCGGGCTCGTCCAGGGGGCAACGGAGCTGCTGCCGATCTCCTCCTCCGGCCACCTGATCCTGGTGCCGTGGCTCGGGAACTGGGATTACCTCGCCGAGCACGACGCGTTCAACCAGACGTTCGACGTCTCTCTCCACCTGGGCACGCTCGTCGCCGTCGTCGTTTACTTCCGGCGGGACCTCGCCGCCCTGATCGCCGCCTTCTTCCGCACACTGCGCCGCCGCACGATCGAGACCGAGGAGGAGCGGATCTCCTGGTTCGTGGCGATCGCGACCCTGCCGGCGGTGGTCGTGGGTGCGGTCTTCGAGGACGTGATCACGCGGCGGCTCGGCGAGCCGTGGCAGATCGCGATCCTGCTCGCGCTCTTCGGCGCTGTTCTCTGGGTCGCCGACCGGCGGCCCCAGCGACGCCGCATAGGCGACCTGAGCCTCCGCGCTGCGTTCACGGTCGGGCTCGCGCAGTGCCTGTCGCTGATGCCGGGTGTCTCACGCTCGGGGATCACGATCACAGCCGGCCGCGCGCTCGGCCTCGACCGAGACTCTGCCGCTCGATTCTCGTTCCTCCTGCTCGTGCCGATCACCTTCGGTGCCGTCCTCTACAAGGGTGTCACCGACGTGCTGCTCGGGGAGCTCCCGGCCGGAACGGCCGGGCCGTTTCTCGTCGGGAGCCTCGCATCCGGAGCCAGCGCACTCGTCGCTATCTCGGCGCTCCTCGGGTACGTGCGCCGTCACGACTACTCCCTGTTCGTGTGGTACCGAGTTGCGGTGGGAGCGGCAGTGCTGCTCCTGATCGCCACCGGCGTCCGTTCCGCCGGCTTTTAGACTCGGGTCTCGTAATCGCTCGATCGGGGGGACGGCTCGACGTCGTGCGTGCCGACACACCATCCGGTACACGAAACGCCGCCGCAAGCCGCACACGTTCGCCTCACGCGCAGCCTCGCGAGACCGCAGCACCTGGCCGATCGGCCTATTGCGCCCCCCAACACTCGTGGGCTAGGGTGCCCGATCTTCAGGGGTTGCCGCCCGCTGCTGGGCGGTAGCGCAGACGTGCCCGGCGCTCGCCGACAAAGGGGAATGATGAGAAAAAGAGTTGTAGTAGTACGTGCGCTCGCGGTCGCCGCGGCGCTCGTTGGCACCGCGGCCGCGGTCCCGGCCCTTCTGCCAGGAACACCGCAGGCCGCACATGGCTATTCCGTTATCGGCGACTGCTCGCCCGGGAGCGACTGGGGCACGCTGCGCCAGGACCTCAGCCAGCGGGTCGTCGACTTGGTCAACCAGCACCGCGCCTCGTTGGGACTGCCGCAGCTCCAGGTCTCGACGTCCCTGACCGACGCCGCCGTCTGGAAGTCGCGGCATATGGCGTACTACCAGTACATGGCGCACAACGATCCCGCCCCACCGGTCTCGCGGGGGGTGGGGGATCGCCTGCTCGCCTGCGGCTACCCGGCCAACAATGCGGGCTGGGGCGAAAATATCGCCTACGGCTACGGGAGCGCTGACGCCGTCATGCAGGGCTGGTTGAACTCGCCCGGCCACCGGGCCAACATCGAGAACGCGAGCTACCGGGGCATCGGCGTCGGAGCGGCCTCGAGCAGCGGGGGGACGCTCTTCTGGACGCAGGAATTCGGCACGGAGGTGGGCTCTTCCTCGCCTTCGCCGCCGCCTCCTCCGCCGCCGGCACCCTCGCCTCCGCCTCCGGCACCTTCGCCTCCGCCTCCGCCGGCACCTGAGCCGCCACCGGCACCTGAGCCGCCACCGGCGAATGCGTCGGTCGCCGCTTGCGCGAACGGCGTGGACGACGACGGTGACGGCAGGATCGATTACCCAGCCGACCCGGGCTGCTCGAGCGCGTCCGACGACAACGAGTACAACTCCAGCTGGCGCCGCCGCTTCTGAGCTGACCCAGCCCCTCGAACACCCGTCAAAAGGTGGGGCGCCCGGCTGTGGGCGCCTCACCAGCTGACGCGTCGATTCTCTCTACTTGACATAACGTCCCTTTACGTGCGAGCCCTGAGAACGCGTCTCCCTCGCCGCGATCCGGCGTAAGCTCTACCTGTGTCGCTCCTCACCGAGGTTGCCGACCTTGCGGAGGTGCCCGTCGAAGGTGTCGTCCGCGTCCTGACCCAGAAGCCGGTCGGGCGCCGCATCGAGCAGCGCGTGCTCGCCGTCGTCAACGAGCTCGACGACGCGCAGCTGCGAGCGCTCACCCGCTACGCGCTCGCGGCGGCTCCGACAGTCCTCGCGCCGCGGCCGCAGCCCCCGCCGGTATCTGAGCCTTCGGTCTCTGGGCCTCCTGCATCGCCTACGCCGCCGGAGGACACTGCCACCCTTGAGACCGCATCGGCCGGGGACGAGTTGACCGTTCGCCTCGGCCGGGTATTCGAGGAGTTCGTCGGCAGCCTGGAGGAGCTGAAGCGCGACCACGTCGCGGAACGGCAGGATCGGCTCGATGACCTCTCCGTCCTGATCGACCTGATCTCGACCGGGTGGAGCGGCGTCGATCGGCGTCTGGGTCGGTTGGAGCGGACGCTCGAGCGGCTGGAGCTCGAGCGGCGGGTGCCACCGCCGCCTTTGTCTCCGCTGCCTGCGTCTCCGCCCGCTGTGTCGCCGCCAGCTGTGCTGCTTCCAGCTGTAATCCGCGCCGCGCCGCCTCCGGCCGAGCCCGCTGCGGCCGAGAACGCTCTGGCCGCGATCCCTGCGGCCCGCGCTCCCGCGAGGGTCCGCGGAGAAGCTCGGGTCGAGCCCACGCCCGAACCTGACGCACGAGCCGGCCGGAGGCTTCGGTGGCCCGGTGCCGCGACGCCGATCGCGTTCGTCGTGCTCCTGTTCGGGTCGCTGCTCCTGCTCGAGCTGCTGCCCTCGCGTGCGGAAGGACCGCGCCTCGCGGCGCCCGCCGAGAGAGGCTCTGCGCCGCCCGTCGCCACGACCCGCGGGAGCGCAACCAGTGCCAGCGCGACGAGCGCCGCGCCGACGACCGAGACCACGCCGGCGCCGACGACGACCGCGCCAACGACGACAGCGCCCACAACGACCGGTGGGGCCGCACTGTCCGCGACGCGCGTCTTCTCCTGGCTCCCGGTCGAGAATGCCCGCTACTACCTGGTCACGTTCGCGCGCGACGGCAAGCGTCTGTATCGCGCCTGGCCGACGGCCGCCCGCGTCACGCTGCCCTCCCGCCTCGCGCTCCGGCCGGGTTCCTACCGCTGGGTCGTCCGCCCGGGGCTCGGGAAGCGCAGCGACGGCCGCGTTGGCCTTCCCGTCCTGACATCGGCGTTCACGGTACCCGGCTGAGAGCGTGATGCCCCGCCGGCGTTTGAAGATGCGGAGCCGGCGGGTACGAGGCCGCATGGCCCTTTCGCGGCTCGGCCGCCCTTGACGACGATCGACATCGGTCACCTCCTGCACCACGAGGAGATCCGGCAACTGCTCGATGGTGCCGAGCAAGCCGGGTCGCTACGGCAGTCCGAGGTCGCGGAGATCGTCGAAGCCCATGGGCTCGATCAGCTCGAGCAGGACGCGCTCTTCCGCGAGCTGGAGCAGCGAGGGATCGAGATTCTCGAGGAGCTGAAGCTCGGGGAGCCCTCCCCCGCTCCGGCTCCGGTACCACAGGAGACGACTACGGACGCCCTCCAGCTCTTCCTGCGCGAGGCCGGCCGTCATCAGCTGCTGACGGCGCCGCAGGAGGTGGAGCTGGCCAAGAAGATCGAGAGCGGCGACCTGCGCGCGAAGCAGCAGATGATCCAGTCGAACCTGCGCCTGGTCGTCTCGATCGCCAAGAACTACCGCAACCAGGGCCTCCCCTTCCTCGACCTGATCCAGGAGGGCACGCTGGGCCTGATCCGCGCCGTCGAGAAGTTCGACTGGCGCCGAGGCTTCAAGTTCTCCACCTACGCGACCTGGTGGATCCGGCAGGCCGTCGCGCGGGCACTCGCTGACAAGGCGCGAACGATCCGCATGCCGGTGCACATCGTCGAGCGACTCCAGAAGATGAATCGTGCGGAGCGGACGCTGTGGACGCAGTTGGGCCGGGAGCCGACGCTGGAGGAGATCGCGGAGGAGGCCTCGCTGCCGCTTCAGCAGGCACGCGATGTGCGCGCGGCCGCCCGCGCGTCGACCAGTCTCGACCAACCAGTCGGCGAGACGGAGGACGCGGTGCTCGGCGACTTCGTCGCCGGTGAGGGGCCGCTGCCCGAAGAGGAGGTCGAGACCTCGCTGCGCAGCCAGGCGCTCAGAGCCGCGCTCGAGGCGCTCTCCGAGCGCGAGCGGCAGGTCGTGATCCTCAGGTATGGGCTCACGGACGCGGAGCCGAAGACCCTCGAGGAGATCGGTCGCCGGCTCGGCCTGACGCGCGAGCGGGTCCGGCAGATCGAGATGGACTCGCTCAAGCGGCTGGCGTCGCTGCGTGAGCTGGAATCGGTCGGCTCCTAGCGCTCAAGGACGCGGCGCCGTCCAGGGAGGCCGCGCTGTAGGGAGGCAGCGCCGTTCAGGAGGGGAGTGCGCGGCCGCAGAGCGGGGCATCAGGGGTCTTTGCGCGGTTTGCGCGGTCGGGATCTGCCGCTGCCGATTCGGAGCTTGCGCCGGAAAGCAGTGCGCTGCCGTCGAAGAGGCGGTTCGCCTCCTCCCCCACCCGAGCGTGAACGAGCGCATACGCTTCGTCCAGGTGCGGCGGCCGTGCCTGCCGGTGACCGTCGGAGGCGACGAGGCCGGCGAGTCGACCGTCGACGAGGTTCCAGCCGAGCTCGCGGGAGCCGAGGCCGTGACGCCCGAGCAGCGAGCTCGCGTTCACCTGCAGGATCCAACCCCGGTCGTGGAGCTCCCGGGCGAGCTCTGGACGGGCGAGAACTTCCTCCGCCCGCTCGGGATGCGCGATCACGGGGCGCAGGCGGCAATCCTCCGCGTGCTCGGCGACGGAGAGGAGGTCGTCGTAGCCAACCCAGAAGGGCACCTCGATCAACACGCGGTTCGTCCCGCCGAGGGCGTAGCGGCGGAGGTCTTCCTCGAGCAGCGGCCGCGTCGGCGTCAGCTCATAGCCGAGCCGCAGCTCGAGCTCCGCGAGTGGCGCGAGCTCGGCGAACGCGAGCCTGATGCGCTCCTCTCGCTGAGCCGTTAGCGGCAGGTGCGGCCAGACGTGTGGCGTCGCGAACAGGATGGCGGTACCCCGACGGGCAGCCTCGCGGCAGAGCACCGCTCCCTCGGCGAGAGATGAGGCACCGTCGTCGCCGGAGGGGCAGACATGGGTGTGGCAGTCGACGAAGGCGGGCCGGGCCATGACCCAGCCTAGATGAGTGACGCCGCGGTCACGAGCGGGCTACGCGGCGCGCGACCCGCTGTCGGCGCGTCAGGTACGGAGGTAGAACTCGAGCGCCGGTGCGACCGACCGCAGCTCCCGCAATGCGCGTGCCTCGAGTTGGCGTACCCGCTCCCGCGTGATCCCGAGGCCCGCACCGACTTCTTCGAGCGTCTGCGGGTGGGCGCCGTCGAGGCCGAAGCGGTGGGCCAGCACGTGGCGCATGCGCGGATTCAGCTGCTCGAGCGCATCGGCGAGCTCGGTTGAGCGCAGCCGGTCTGCCGTCTCGTCGGCTGGTCCGGCCGTCTTCGTGTCCTGGATCAGGTCGCCGTACAGGCTCTCGCCATCACCGACGGGCGTCTGCAGGCTGACTGGATCCTCGACGAGCTCGAGCAGTTCCCGCACGCGCTGGGGGGTGAACCCGCTCTCGGCCGCGATCTCATCGAGCTTCGGGTCGCGGTTCAGCTTCTGGGCGAGCACGCGGCGCGACCTCGTCACGCGCCGGACCTGCTCAGCGACATGAACGGGCAGCCGAATCGTGCGCCCCTGCTCTGCGAGCGCGCGGGTGACGGCCTGTCGGATCCACCAGGTGGCATAGGTGGACAGCTTGAAGCCGAGCGTGTAGTCGAACTTCTCGACGGCCCGGATCAGGCCAAGGTTGCCCTCCTGGATCAGGTCGAGGAGCGGCACGCCGGCCTTTGTGTAGTTCCGAGTGATCGACATCACGAGGCGCAGGTTCGACTCGATCAGCTTGCGCTTGGCGACCTCGTCGCCGAGATCCTTGCGGCGCGCGAGCTCGCGCTCCTCTCCCCGTGTCAGGAGGCGGCCGTCGCCGATCTGGCGGACGTAGAGCTTCAGCGGATCTTGGGTGACCGCAGGAGTGTCGGGATAATCGATCTCGGCCTCTTCCCCGGCCTCTGCCGCCGGATCGTCCAGCGCCGGCAGGAGCTCGAGGACGGGCTCGAGGGGCAGATTGGAGAGCGGCTCGGCAGTCGGGGAGGTGTCCACTGTGCACGCTCTATCGGCGGCGGTCGGGTGCAGCTTGAGGACGTTTCGCTCTCGCAAGGAACGGGGGCCGCTGCCGCGGATCCCGTTCCGCGTCGGATCCCTGCCAGCTGCGTGGGCCGGGTGGGGCTTGCTTCCGTGACGAGGGTTTGCCGGATGCCGCAGGGATTCGATCCGAGGCTGCGAACTACCCGGGCGGATCTGCCGTTCCTAACTTTGCGGAAACACCTTTCGTCTACCCTCTGAAAACAGGGGTATCTCTTCCTCTGTCGACTGCGGCCATAGGACAAGTGCATGTGCGGAATCGCCGGATATAGCCTCAGCTGCGCCTCGAGCGTCAACCGCACGCTGGCCGCCCAGGCGCTCCTGGCGGGCATCGCCGAACGTGGTGCGGATGCCGTGGGCTACGCCTTCCGTGGCCCCGACGGCGAGATCCGGGTGCACAAGCGTCGCTCCGGAGCGACGGCGCTGCTGGACGAGCTCTCCGTCCCGGCCGACGCGACGCAAGTGCTCGTTCACGTGCGCGACTACACCAAGGGTCATCCGCGGATCGAGGCCAACAACCATCCGATCCGCCATGGCGCGGTTGTCGGCATCCACAACGGCATCATCGTCAACGACGAGGAGATCTTCGCGCGCTACGGCTTCGGCCGTGCCGAGCCGGACATGACGGTCGACTCCGAGGCGATCTTTGCGCTCGCCGAGCACGCGGAAGGGCGCCCGGAGGCGCTCGAGGAGCTGCACGGGGCGATGGCCACAGGTTGGCTCGACGAGCGGGTCTCCTCCACCCTCTTCCTGGCCCGCGCCGTCGGCAGGCCTCTCTGGATCGGAGCCGCCGGGCACGAGCTCTTCTTTGCCTCCACACGCCAGGCGCTCGAGGTGCTCGAGCGGACGCTTCGCCTCGGCCTGCGCAAGCGAGAGGTGGGCGAGGGGATGCTCCTGCGGGTCGAGGAGAGCCGGGTCGCGTCCGTCGAGCGCTTCGTGCCCGACCGCTCCTACGTCGAGGAGACGATCCTGCCCTCCGTGCGCGCACCGCACGAGGGGCGCTCGAGCCTCCAGCGGCTCGCCGCGATCGCGCTCGCTGCCGTCTAGCTGGCGGCCGTCTAGCTCGCGTCAGCCGACATGGCCGTCCGCGGCGACGTCGACGCCCTCGTCGAGGAGCCGCTCCCGCACGAGAAACTGGAACGCCGCCCACGCCGGCTGCACGTCGATCATCCGGTAAACCTGCCACTCCGTCAGCAGCGACGGGTCGGCGAGCCGCGCCGCCTTCCAGTCGTCCATCTTCGGCAGTCGACCCAGGCGGCGCGCGAGCGCCGATCCCTGCTCAACCGCCCGCTCGAGCCGCTCCTCGCCGACCGGGACGTCGAATCCGGCGTCACGGAGCGCCTGCGCCAGCGAGCCGAAGGTGTGCCAGAGGAGGGACTTCGACGGCATCGAGCCCTTGCGTGCGTCGAGATCTCGCGCCGTCGGCGTCCGCTCCAGCTCCTCTCCGAGCGCGCGGAGCTGACCGAGCAGTTCCTCGCGCGTCGCGAACCGGCGCGGCACGAGACCCGCCCTTCGCTTCGCAGTGTTCCAGCTGCCGAAGTGCTCGATCACCGTCTGCGGGTGCACGCTCGTCTCTGGATCCGCGGCGAACTCCCTCATCGTCGGCGACCGTCCCAGGCGCTCGGCGCACCCCTGCAGCTGCTCGATGATCTGCGCGTCGGAGTAGCGCTTGCGGATCCCGGCCTGGAAGTCGGCGAGCGCCTGCGGGTCGATGCCTGCCACGGCTGGGTGCCGGCGCGGCCGGGTCATGCAATCAGTCTAGATCAAAATGAGCAAACTGCAAGGCGGTCTGAGTGAGCATGTCCTTCGGAGCCCTACGAGACGGCGAACAGCTGGTCACGGTGGAGCGCGCCTGCCTCCGAGAGGACCTCGACGGGCAGGATGCGCTCCAGCGTGTCGACGCAGCGCGGGCAGAACTGGGTACCGGTCGTACGGCGCAGCTCGACGAGCGCTTCCTCGAGTGGCCGTGCGGCGCGGTAGATGCGCGCCGTCAGCATCGAGTCCAGTGCGTCGGCGACGTGGATGATCCGGGCACCCAGGGGAATCTCCTCACCTGTGAGACGATCCGGGTAGCCCGTGCCGTCGAAGCGCTCGTGGTGGTGCCGGATCGCCGGGACTGCGTCGTTGAGGAAGCCGAGCCGGTCGATGATGCGTGCGCCCTCGTCGGCGTGCCGGCGCATCAGCGTCCACTCCTGCTCGGTCAGGCTGGCCGGCTTCAGGAGAACCGCGTCGGGGACTGCAAGCTTGCCGATGTCGTGGAACAGTGCGGCGTGACCGAGGAGGTCGAGCTCGGCCTGCGAGAGGCTCAGCTCCCTCCCCATTGCGAGCGCGAGTTGCTGCACCCGGCGCGAGTGGCCGGTCGTGAGGGCGTCGCGTGCGTCGACCGTCGCCGAGAGGTTCATCATTGCCGCCGTCGAGCGTTCCTTCAGGAGCCGGTTCGCCTGCTCCAGCGAGACGTTCTGCGTGTGGATCGTCTCGGCGGCCTGGCGCAGCTTCCGCGCACTGTGCCGCGTGTGCGACAGGTTGGCCTCCTGGGTCCTCCGCACCAGGAGCAGCGGCGCGGCGAAGACGGCTAGCGCGTAGAGCCCCACGGCGTGGTACGCGATCGTGATCACACCTCCGATGAAGCCGTACACGAGGTAGTGCGGCGCGAGCCACAGACACCGCTCCTGCCAGCCGCGCCACCACGGCTCGCGGCTCTCGAGTGCGATCGCGAAGGCATGGAGGCCCGTGTTGACGGCAAAGTACGCCGCCCCGGCAAGTACACCCGCGACGACGGTGACGAGCTCACCGATGCCGCCGTCGTAGCCGGCGGACGACACCGTCGCGGCGGCCAGACACGCAAGCGTCAACGCGCCGATGTTGAAGAAGACGTTGTGGATGGCCGGCCTGCGCGCGCTCCAGTCCACGACCGCGGTCGCGATCGCGAGGGCGAGGGCGACGCGGGAGCCGAACATCGCAGACCCGGCGATGGCGCCAATCGCAGTGATCGAGATGGCACCGTCGTCCAGCGCGAGCGACAACGCCTGACCGATCCCGACCAGAGCAAGGATTGCGAGCATCCCGGTGAGGTCGGTCGAGCTGCCGAAGAGCAGGCCGCCGACGCCGGCGGCCAGGCCGAACGCGCTCACGAGCCCGACGACGAGGCCGAGCCGCAGCGGGAGCTCGACGAAACCTCCGCGGACTCTCGCTTGCTGCCTCTCGTGAGGCTCGGCCTCCGTCGCCGGCTCGACGCGTGCACGCACGGGCGGTACGTGCGGCACACCTTCCTCCGGTACAGCGACGAGGCGCTCGGCGCGCTCGAACGGGACGTGGAGCGGCTCGGAGCTCGCTCCGAGAACACGGTTGCGACCCTGAAGCTTGGCGCGGTAGACGGCGAGATCGGCCTGATGGAGGAGGCCGCGTGCATGCGGAGCGTCCGCAGGAAAGGCGGCGACGCCGATCGAGACCGTGGCGCGAATCGGCTCGCTCGAGGTCTCGATGTCGAACCGCCGGGCGGCAACCTCGCGGCGGATCCGCTCGGCGATCTCCAGGGCTTCCTCCCGCGATGTCTCGGGCAGCAGGATGCTGAACTCCTCGCCGCCGAAGCGCGCCGGGACGTCATAGTCGCGGAGCTCGGCGCGGAATACTTCCGCGATCCCCCTCAGGACGGCGTCGCCGGCGAGGTGACCGTAGGTGTTGTTGACCTCGCGCAGCAGATCAAGGTCGGCCATGATCACCGACAGCGATCGCCCGAACCGCTGCGAGCGTCCGAGCTCCTCGTCGAGCGCCGCCGCGAAGTGGCGGTCGTTGAAGAGTCCAGTCTTCGGATCGACACGGGCCTCCGCCTGCAGTTGCGGCACCGACAGGGCCCGGTGGATCAGGAGGAGCGGCGCGATCGCGAACGGGATTAGCCAGGGGTTGGCATTCCAGAACGTCGCGAGGACGACACCGAGTGCGGCGAAGACGAATTCGGTCGAGAGGTGCTGGGCCGAGAACAGGAGCCGCATCGGCTGCCCGCGGCCGAGGTGCAGCATCGGCGCGATCAGAGCCGAGTTCAGGCCGACGAAGCAGAGGGACGCAGCGAGGCCGGCTAGCGCGAAGCGGAGCTCGTCGTTTCCGATCAGGCCGCCGGCACCGAAGAGCAGCTGCGCGCCCGCCCAGGCGCCGAGCGTCGAAAGCGTGTAGTTGAAGATGTTGAACGACTGGATGTACCACGCAGTCCGGTTGCGGAGCCAGTCCGGCAGATGTTGGACGATCGCGATCAGCGCGACGAGCTCCACCGGCAGGAGCAGCGCAGCGGGGATCAGGAAGACGCCCGTCGTGTGATAGGAGCGGCTACCCGGCGTGCGGACGACGAAGAGCTGCGCGAGCGCCACGCACACCCCGAGCGCCGCGAAGGTGATCCACTGGCGGCTCGAGTGCTCGAGTTGAGTCAGCAGCGGCAGCGTGGCGGCGGCGGCCACCGCACCGAGACCGAGGAGGTAGAGCAGCGCGAGCGGTGGCAGCGTGTGCGCCGGCCGCCCGCCCCCGAGGACACGCTCGACGGCGCCTTTCAACAAGATCGCACGTATGTCGCGCCTCCGGAAGCCCTGGTCATCGCCGCTTTTCTCTCGAGTCTCCCCCGGCCCGAGCCGCAAGCCCGCCCCCCGGTGGATCTGAGCGAAACGTATGCGCGCATTCGGGCCGCGGCATCCCCCGATTGCGGTACCCCGGTGAAAATCCCCCGAACGGGTGATCGAAGCTCGGCGGCATACGCCTCAGCCGAGGGATGCGCTCGGTGGCGACCCCGGCTCGGTAGGCTCGACGGCGATGAGCGCGCGCCTTGCCGTCGAGACGCTCGCCGCTCGTGCGGCCGGCCGTCTCTCGCGGCTCGCAGGCGCCGGCGGCGGCACGACGCTTCCCGGGAAACTCTTGTGGAAGCTCGACCCGGCCGCCATCGACGCGCTTGCCGCTCGCCTTTCCCAGGGGGTCGCGCTCGTCTCCGCAACCAACGGTAAGACGACGACAACCGCGATGGCGGCCGCGATCCTCGGCGATGGCCGGCGGCTTGCCTGGAACAGCTCGGGGGCGAACCTCGTCTCGGGCATCGCCTCCACCCTGCTCGCGAGGCCAGGAGCGGAGCTCGGCCTGCTCGAGGTCGACGAGGGCGCTCTAACCGAGGTTGCCCGGAGGGTGCGCCCCCGCGCATTGCTCCTCGGCAACCTCTTTCGCGACCAGCTCGACCGCTATGGGGAGCTCGAGCTCGTCGCGGAACGCTGGCGGGCGACCATGTCCGCCCTCGGCGAACGGACGACGCTCGTCGTGAACGCCGACGATCCCCGACTGGGCGATCTCGCCCGCGACCGGCGCAACGCCGTCACCTACGGGGTCGACGACCCGGTGCACGGCCGGCGCGCGCTCGAGCATGCTGCCGACTCGCGCCACTGCGTCCGCTGCGGCCGGCCGTACGAGTTCGCGGCGGTCTACGTCGGTCACCTCGGCGACTACCGCTGTCCCTCTTGCGGCCACGCTCGCCCGGAGCTGCAGGTGCGGGCGAAGGCGATCGAGCTGCGGGGGCTTGAGAGCGCGACCTTCGACCTCGTGACACGGGCCGGTGAGACGCGCGTGCGGCTGCCGCTGCCCGGTCTGTACAACGTCTACAACGCCCTCGGGGCGGCGGCGTTGGCGCAGGTGCTCGGTTCCACGCTCGACGAGATCCGGTCGGGGTTGGAGCGATTCGGGGCGGCGTTCGGTCGGTTCGAGCGCATCGTGGTCGGCGACCGGACGATCCTCGTCCTGCTGATCAAGAACCCGGCGGGCGCCAACGAGGTGATCCGGACGCTCGAGGGGGGAGGCGTGCCGCCGCTCCTCCTCGTTGCGCTGAACGATGCAACCGCTGACGGCAAGGACGTTTCCTGGATCTGGGATGTCGACCTGGAGCCGCTGCTCGCCCGCACCGAGCGCGTGATCGTCACCGGCGAACGTGCCGCCGAGCTGGCCGTCCGCTGCGTCTACGGCGGTCTGCCGGAAGACCGCCTCGAGGTGCAGCCGGCGCTCCATCGGGCGCTCGAACGCGGGCTCGAGTTGACTCCGGCGGGGGGCGAGCTCGTCGTCCTCCCGACCTATACGGCGATGCTTGCGCTGCGCCGAATCTTCACCGAGCGCGGCCTGGTGCAGCCGTACTGGGAGCAGCTGCAGCGATGAGGTTCCTCACGTGAGGATTCGGCTGGGTCACCTGTATCCGGACTATCTGAACATCTACGCCGACCGGGGCAACATCGCGGTCCTGTCGCGGCGGGCCGCAGCGCGGGGGCACGAGCTGGAGGTCGCTTCGGTCTCGGTGGGCGACGAGCTGCGCCCTGGTGAGCACGATCTCCTCTACATCGGCGGCGGTCAGGACCGTGAGCAGGCGCTCGTCGCGCCGGATCTCGCCGCCAAGGGCGACGCGGTCCGGACGGCCGTCACGGCCGGAACCGCCATACTCGCAGTGTGCGGTGGCTACCAGCTTCTCGGCCGCGGTTACTTCGGCCGCCGGGACGTCGACATGCCGGGTGTGGGCCTCTTCCCACACGCGACGATCGCTGGCGAGCGGCGCATGATCGGCGACGTCCTACTCGAATGCGAGCTAGAGCCGGGAGTTCGGCAGACGCTCGCCGGCTTCGAGAACCACGCCGGCCGGACCCGCCTCGATCCTGGCGCCGTTCCGCTCGGGCGGGTCGTCGCAGGCTTCGGTAACGACGGCGAGTCGGGCTACGAGGGCTGCCGGGTCGGCCGGGCGGTCGGCACCTACCTGCACGGGCCGCTCCTGCCGCGCAACCCCTGGCTGGCCGACTGGCTCCTCGCCCAGGCGCTCGCGCACGCGACCGGCGACGAACCGCCCGAGCTCGCACCCCTCTCCGACCGGCTCGAGGCGCAGGCACACGCCGTCTCAGCGCAGCGCGCCCGAGACCGCGGCGGCCGCTTCTAGAATCGCTGAGGCCGATCGCTCGACACCGTTCTCAGTCGTACGGAAGCTCGAGACGGAGATGCGCATTGCGGCGCGACCCTGCCATTCGGTGGCGCCGAGCCAGCAAGTACCGTCCTCCTGCACGCGGCGGACGACCTCCCGGGTGACCTCGTCATCGTCTCCGAAGCGGACGAGCACCTGGTTGAGGACGACCTCGTTGAGGATCTCCACCTCCGGGTCGGCGGCCAGCAGCGCGGCGAAGCTGCGCGCGTGGTCGCAACACCGCTCGACGAGGGCTGCCGCGCCGCTGCGACCGAGCGCGCGCAGAGCCGCCCAGACCGCGAAGCCTCGTGCACGCCGGGACGATTCCGGGACCCAGTCGGACGGACTGCGACCGCCACCCCGCTGGAGGTAGCTGGCCGCTACGGCCATCGCGTCCGCCTGAGCCTGGGGATGACGACAGAAGACGAGCCCCGAGTCATACGGGACGTTCAGCCACTTGTGCGCGTCCGTGGCCCAAGAGTCCGCGCGCTCCGAGCCTCGAACGAGATGGCGGAAGCGCGGGCTCGCGGCGGCCCACAGGCCGAAGGCTCCATCGACGTGAAGCCAGGCACCGGCCCCTTCGCACGCCTCCGCGATCTCCGCGAGCGGGTCGAAGGCGCCGGAGTTGACGTTGCCTGCCTGGGCACAGACGATCGTGGCCCCGGCGCTGCCCGCCAGGGCGTCGCCCAGTGCATCCGCACGCATCCTGCCCTGGTCGTCGGCAGGGATCACCGTGAGGGCGTTCGTCCCGAGGCCGAGGAGCTTCAAGGAGCGGTCGATCGTGACGTGCCGCTCGGCGCCCGCGAACACGCGGATCCGTGGCGCGCCGTTCAGCCCCTCTTCTGCGACGTTCCAGTCGGCCCGCGCGAGCACGTGCTGCCGTGCGGCGGCGATCGCGGTTGTATTCGCTCCCTGGCCGCCGGTGACGAAGCCGCTGGCGATCGCGTCCGGAAGCCCGAGCAGCTCCGCCAGCCACTCCGCGGCGACGTCCTCTGCGGCGGCGGCCGCAGGCGAGGTGACGACGGAGAAGCCGTTCTGGTCCCACGTGGTCGTAAGCCAGTCGGCGGCGAGGGAAGCGGGCAGCGCGCTGCCGGTCACAAAGCCAAAGTAGCGGCCGGTCTGCGAGCCGACGACGCCGGGTTCTGCCGCGGCGATCAGGTCGGAGAGAACCTGCGCATCGGGACTCCCCCGCTCGGGCAGCGAGCCGCCCAAGGCAGCACGCACGTCCTCGAACGAGCCTGACGCCCGCACCGGTCGCTCGTCCAGCGTCGCATGGAACCGTGTCGCGTAGTCGGCGGTGAGCCGCAGGAGCTCGTCTACGGAATCCACAACGAGCCAAGATAGATCGCGGGATCCCCGGACTGCCAGCCCTCCAGGAAGTGCTGAATCGGCGGGTGGAGGACGATCGACCGTAGATCGTCCGTTGCAAAGAGGCGGTGACCCCGCACTGCATTGTCTTGTGAGGCAACAGAATCGAGCGAGCCGTTGAGCTCGCCGGCAAAGATGATGTGGACGACGTGCTTCGAGGTGGGGCTCTCCTTGGGCGAGATGGAATCGACGATCGCGATCGGACCTTCGAATCGCGGCGGTGTCAGTCCCACCTCCTCGGCCAGCTCGCGGTCGAGTGCCTCGAGCAGGCTCTCGCCCGTGTGCACACCGCCGCCCGGCAAGAGCCAGGCGTCTCGGCCGTCCTTTTCATGACGACAGAGCAGCATCCGACCGTGCCAGCGTAGGACGGCCGAGACGCGCACGCGGGGGTCGTGGCCCACCGTCAGGCTCTCGAGGAGCCGAAGCCCCGGGCGCCGCGCTCGCTGCCGGGAAGCTCGTCCACCTCGAGTAGCTCGACCTCGGGTACGCGCAGGATCACGAGTTGCGCGATTCGCATGCCGGCCTCCACGGTGAAGCTCTCACGCGGGTCGGTGTTGAGGAGAACGACGCGGAGCTCACCACGATAACCCGAGTCGATCAGGCCCGGTGAGTTGAGGACCGTGATGCCGTGCCGCGCAGCGAGTCCAGAACGCGGCTGTACGAATCCTGCGTACCCCGCGGGAATGGCGACGGCGAAGCCGGTGCGAACCGTCGCTCGGCCGCCCGGCGCGAGCACCGCCTGCTCGAGCGAGGCGAGGTCGAGACCGGCGTCGCCGTCGTAGGTGCGCCCGGGAATCACCGCGTCGACGTGCAGACGCGTGATCGCCAGCTCGATCACGTCGTCTCCGCCTCGCGGACTTGATAGATCGAGTCTGCTACCACGAAGGGTGCGAAGCGCGCAATCTGCCGCCGCGGCAGCCGCGCGCGGATGAGGACGCCGTCCTTGCCGTCTTCTCGTTCCTCGATCGGGGCGCCGAGCGCATACAGCTCCGCGAGCTTGGCGCCCTGGTCGTAGGGAAGCAGCAGACGAACGTCCTCGTAGCGGTCGGCGAAGCGGTCGGCGATCCGTGCGTAGAGCGCCTCGAGCCCCTCACCCGTGGATGCAGCCACCTGAGGCGCTCCCGAGAACCGGTTTGCGAGCCGGCGGCGCCCGAGCGAGTCGACGAGATCGACCTTGTTCAGGACGAGCTCGATCGGAACTTCGTCGGCGCCGATCCCGCTCAGCACCGACTCGACGGAGGCGATCATCTCCTCCAGCCGCTCCTCGGAGACGGATGCGTCGACCACGTGGAGGATGAGATCGGCCACGAGTGTCTCCTCCAGCGTCGAGGCGAAGCCTTCGACGAGCTGGGTCGGCAGGCGGCGGATGAAGCCGACCGTGTCGGTGACGAGGTAGTGCTTGCCGTCGTGGTCGAAGCCGCGCGTCGTCGGATCGAGGGTCTCGAACAGCCGGTTTTTCACCGACACGTCGGAGCCCGTCAGCGCGTTCAGCAACGTCGACTTGCCGACGTTCGTGTACCCCGCGAGCGCGACGATCGGTGTCCCACTCTTCTCGCGGGACTTGCGTCGGAGGCCGCGCTGCTTGCCGAGCTCGCGCAGCCGCCGGCGCAGCAACGAGATGCGTCGGCTTGCGATCCGGCGATCCGTCTCGAGCTGCGACTCACCCGGGCCACGCGTGCCGACCCCTGCGCCGAGGGCGCCCGTGCCGCCGCCGAGGCGTTCGAGGTGCTTCCACATGCCGCGCATGCGCGGGAGGTTGTACTCGAGCTGTGCGAGCTCGACCTGGAGCTTGCCCTCCGCACTGCTCGCGTGCTGGGCGAAGATGTCGAGGATCAGCTGTGTCCGGTCGACGACGCGCGCGTCGAGGGCGTTCTCGAGTGAACGCTGCTGCGTCGGGTCGAGCTCGCCGTCCACGAGCAGCACCTCGGCGCGCGCGTTCCCGTAGGCATCCTTCAGCTCACTCAGCTTTCCCTTGCCGACGTAGCTGCGCGGGTCGGGACGCGCTCGCTGCTGCACCACGGCCTCCACCGGTTCGACACCGGCGGTCCGCGCGAGCTCGCGAAGCTCGCCGAGCTCCTGCTCGGGGTCGGTGCCTTTCGCGAGGACGGCGAGCACGAGCCCCCGCTCGGGCTCGGTGCCCGTGGCGGGGGTGTCGGGCCTGCGCGTCGTCACGGGGGAGATTGTGCCACGCTTACCGCCATGTCACCGCTCGCCGAGAGGCTCGCCGCGCGCACGCTCGAGCTCGTCGACATTCCGTCCGAGAGCGGTCACGAGGCGGCGATCGCCGCACACGTCGTTTCGCTCGTGCCACCGTCATTCGAGGCGGAGTATGCGAGCGACGACGCCTTCATCTTCGCTCCCCCGCGGCGCGAGGGCCGAGAGCTCGTCGTCCTCGCCGGCCACTACGACACCGTCCCGGCGCAGAGCAACCTGCCGGGACGGAGCGAGGACGGCGCGGTCGTCGGCCTCGGCGCAAGCGACATGAAAGGTGGTCTCGCGGTACTGCTCGAGCTGGCGCGGGAGCTTGATGCGACTGGCGTCGACCCGGCCGTCGATCTCGCGCTGCTCGTGTTCGGAAAAGAGGAGCTTCCGGCCGAGCACAGCCCGCTGCCCGACCTCTTCGACCAGTCGCGGGTGGTGCACGAGGCAGCGCTCGCGATCCTGCTCGAGCCGACGGACGGCACGATCCAGGCGGGTTGCCTCGGCAACCTGAACGCCCTCCTCCGCTTCCACGGCGTCAGCGGCCATTCGGCGCGCCCTTGGACGGCCGAGAACGCGATCGAGCGAGCGCTCGAGGGGCTACGTCCCATCGCCGCGATCGAGCCACGCCCGGTCGAGATCGGCGGGCTCACGTTCACCGAAGTTGTCAGCCTGACGCAGATCGAGGGCGGGATCGCCTCGAACGTGATCCCGGACCTCGTCACCGCGACGGTGAACTTCCGCTACGCGCCGAACCGCTCGCCGTCGAGCGCAGAGGCCTACCTCCGCAGCTTGCTTCCCCCCGGCGCGACCTACGAGCCTGCGGGCGACTCGCCGCCGGCGCGCGTCGTCACGGACTCGCCGCTCGTGCAGCGCCTGCAGGCTGCCGGCGATCTGGCGCTCGAGCCCAAGCAAGCCTGGACGAACGTCGCGGACTTCACGTCGCGCGGCATCGACGCCGTCAATTTCGGGCCCGGCGCGACCCGCTACGCCCACCGCCGCGACGAGCAGGTCGAGATCGCCGCACTCGAGAGAGCGTTTACTGCGCTGTGGACGTTCGTCACGGGTAGCGTCCCCTAGGTGCCGATCTCTCCTGTTCTCGAGGGGCAGACGACATATCCGTTCGTGCGACTCAACGAGGCCGCGCGGCGGGTGGAGGCACGTGGCGTCGATGTGATCGATTTCGGCACGGGCGACCCGCGGGAGGCGACGGATCCGCTGATCCGCCAGGCGCTCGTGGACGGCGTGCGAGAGCGGATGGGCTATCCGCTCGCACAGGGGCTGCCCGAGCTGCGCAAGGCGATCGCCGACTGGACGCGCCGGCGCTTCGACGTCGTGCTCGATCCCGATCGCCAGGTGATCCCGACACTCGGGAGCAAGGAGGCGATCTTCAGCCTCGCTCAGGTGGTTGTCGACCTCGACGGTGGCAAAGATACGATCGCTTACACCGAGCCTGGCTACCCGGTGTACGAGCGGGGTGCGCTGTTCGCGCACGCGCGCCCGCTGGCGCTGCCGCTGCTGGAGGAGAACGGCTTTCTGCCCGAGCTCGACGCCCTCGACGTCGACACGTGGAGCCGGCTCGCCGCCGTCTGGGTCAACTACCCGAACAACCCGACGGGCGCGATCACACCGTTCTCGTTCTACGAGCGGCTCGCGGAGCGGGCGCGAGAGCACGGCTTTGTCCTCGCCTCCGACGAGGCATACTCGGAACTCTGGTTCGACGAGCCGCCAACGTCCGCGCTGCAACTCGACGACCTGACGAATGTCGCGGTCTTCAACACGCTCTCGAAGCGTTCCTCGATGACGGGCTACCGGAGCGGCTTCGTGGCCGGTGACTCGGAGCTGATCGCCGCACTCAAGGCGTTTCGGCCGACGGTCGGCACTGCGCCGCAGGAATTCGTGCAGCGTGCGTCCGTCGTCGCGTGGGGCGACGAGACCCACGTCGAGCGGACGCGCGAGCTATACAGGCGCAAGCGCTCGCTCTTCCTCGAGTTCTTTGCTCGGAAGGGTGTGCGGGTCGCAGGCAGCGAGGCAACGATGTACCTCTGGCTCGCGATTCCACGCGGCGAGACTTCCGAGAGCTCGGAGGCTTTCTCCGAGCGGCTGCTCGAGCGGGGAGTGCTCGTGACGCCGGGCTCCTACCTCGGCGCCGCCGGCGAGGGGTACGTGCGCCTCGCCCTCGTCCCGTCCGAAGACGACTGCCGGCGGGCGATCGAGATCCTCGAGGGCGTCCTGTGACGCCGGAGCAGGTCGAGGAGATCGTCGCGCAACTCGATCGCGGCGAACGCCGCGTCGCGTCGCCGGTCGACGACGAGTGGGTGGTCGACGTGGAGGCGAAGGAGGCGATCCTCGCGTACTTCCGCCAACGCAAGGTGGAGCCCATGGAGGTCGGTGGCCTGCAGTTCCTCGACAAGATCCCGGTCAAGACCGATTACGCCGAGCGCAGGGTGCGTGTCGTGCCTCCCGGTGTCGCCCGCTACGGCTCCTTCCTCTCGGAGGGCGTCGTTCTCATGCCCGGCTATGTGAACATCGGTGCCTGGATCGGGCCCCGAACGATGATCGACACCTGGGCGACGGTCGGCTCGTGCGCGCAGATCGGTGCCGACGTCCACCTCGCCGGCGGAGTCGGCATCGGCGGCGTGCTCGAGCCTGCGAACGCCGTGCCGGTGGTCGTCGAGGACGGCGCCTTCGTCGGATCCCGCTGCATCGTGACCGAGGGCGTCCGTGTGGGCGCTGGGGCGATTCTCTCCGCCAACGTCTCGCTGACAGCGAGCGTGCCGATCATCGACGTGACGGGATCCGATCCCGTCGAGCACCGGGGCTCGGTGCCCGCCCGCGCGGTTGTCGTGCCGGGGACCCGGCCGCGGGCGTTTCCTGCGGGCACGTATCAACTCGACTGCGCGCTCATCATCGGCTGGCGTCGCGAGTCACACGACGAGCGGCTCAGCCTGAACGACGCCTTGCGCGAGTTCGAGCTCGCTGTCTAAGAACCCGAATCAAGATAAGCCTTGTGTCGCCGGAACGGCCTGGGCGGCACGCTGCAGCGTTCTCGGTCGCGCCCAGATGTCCCATCTGGGCGCTCTCGCATCGCACTCCCCCAACCTGCCCCGCCGACGAAGCGTCATTCTGATTCGGGTTCTAAGACTCGATCGGCGCGGAGCGGCGCGGTACCGGCGCCGAGTGGACGATCGATGTCGTCGTCTGCCCGAACGGGGTAAAGCGGTCGAGGAGCTCCTCCAGGTCGTCCATGGCTCGGAGCTGGACCTTCAGCAGGAAGCAGTCCTCGCCGGTGATGCGGTAGCACTCGACCACCTCGGGCGTGGCCCGCGCAATCTCCGGGATCCGCTGCAGCTGGCGTGTGGCCGGCTTGATCCGCACGATCGCTGAGATCGGGAAGCCGATCGCCTTGGGGTCGACCTCCGCGCGGTAGCCGGTGATTACGCCGGCGCGCTCCAGCCGTTGCATCCGCTCGGCGACGGCAGGGGCCGAGAGGTTGATGCGGCGTCCGAGCTCGGCGATCGTCAACCGGGCGTCTGCCTGCAGCTCGGCGAGCAGTCGACGGTTCGTCGAGTCCAATAACCACTTCTCGTAGGCCACGGTGCCTGCAGGTCGATGATCCTTAGGCACCTTGGTCCTGACGCCTTTGCTTGCTCATTCCCGAGAGAGTACCGCTACCGCAGAGTACGTCGGTGGGACGCCGGCTGCCGCCCGAGAGCTACTTCGTCGGCAGCGCCGTCTTCCACTACCTCGGGCCGGCGTTCGCGGTGCTGCTCTTCGCGCGAGTGGAGCCGCTCGGCGTCGCGTGGCTGCGGATCGTCAGCGCGGCGCTCGTCTTCGCCCTCTGGCGTCGGCCGTGGCGGATCCTCGCTCGCCTCGATGCGGCAGGGTTACGGCTGCTTCTCACCATGGGCGCGGTGCTCGCAGTGATGAACGTCTGCTTCTACGTGGCAATCGACCGGCTCCCGCTCGGAACGGTCGCCGCGATCGAGTTCCTGCCCGTGATCGCGCTCGCGGCTGTCGGGACCCGTGGTGTGCGGAACCTGTTCGCGCTAGCGCTAGCGGCGGCCGGCGTCTACCTCCTGACCGACGTGAGGCTCGAGGGTGAGCCGCTGGGCGTGGCTGTCGCCTTCGCGAACGCCGGGCTGTTCGCGCTGTACATCGTGCTGGCGCACCGGCTCGCGCACAGGCGCTCACTCGGCGGCATCGACGGTCTCGGAGCCGCGATGCTCGTGGCGGCAGCGGTCGTCACTCCGATCGCAGCGTGGGAGGCGGTGCCAGCGCTCGACGATCCAGTCGTGCTGGCTGCCGGGGTGGGTGTCGGAATCTCGTCGTCCGTCATCCCCTACGTCTTCGACCAGCTCGCGATGGCGCGGATGCGCCGCGAGACCTACGCGCTGCTCGTATCGCTCCTTCCCGCCACCGCGACCGTGATCGGCATCGTCGTCCTGGGCCAGCTGCCGACGCGACCCGAGGCGGCAGGGCTCGCGCTCGTCATCGCGGGCGTCGCGATCCACCGCGTGCGGCCCGCAACGGTCTCAGAGACGAACGGCGCGGGCGCTAGCAGCGCAGGCACTACGTGCGTGTGCCAAAAGTTGAACGAAAGGCGCCTACGGCACCTCGCCCACGAGCCCGCCGACGAGGAAGACGCGGCCGAGGAAGACGTCGCCTCGGGCGATCTCGACGGCAGGGCCGGTCAGAGTTGCGCTGCCGTGCGCGTCCAGTCCTACCTCGAGCGAGCCGCCTGGCATGCGGACCGTGACGGGGCTCTCGCACCAGCCATTGGCGACTGCGGCGGCGGCGACGGCGACGGCGCTCGAGCCCGAGGCGCTCGTCTCTCCCGCTCCGCGCTCCCAGACGACCGCCGTCAGCTCCCTCGGCCCGTCGACGCGGACGAGCTGGACGTTCGTGCGGTCGGGAAATCGCGGATGAACTTCGATTAGGGGACCGAGGCGGACGAGATCGTCCCGTGCCGGCTCTCTCCTGAGGACGGCGTGTGGGTTGCCGACCGAGACGACAGTGACCTCCACGCATTCCGCCGGGAGCTCGAGAGTCTCCGTCTCCCCCACGTCGACAGCCCCGACGTCCAGCTCCACGAGCCCATCCCGGACGCGCGCGGGATACCTCCGGCCTCCAACGGTGACAGTCACCTCGTCGGCCTCGTCGCGCCGCGCGAGCCAGGCGGCGGCGATGCGCGTACCGTTGCCGGAGAACTCCGCCCGCGACCCGTCTGGATTCCAGATCGTGACCTCGTTCCCGTCGACCGCGAGGACGCCGTCCGAGCCGATGCCGTACCTGACGTCGCAGAGCAGCTGCACCAGATCGGCGTCGGCCTGCTCCTCAACGAGCAGGTAGCTGTTGCCCAGCGCGTGCCACTTCGAAAATCGCATCCGCCACCTCGTCGACTGCACGTCCCGCGTCGACCATAACGACGCCCGGAATCCGGCGCATCCATTTGCGCTGGTACGCCGCCAGGCGTCGCGTGGCACGGACGATCTCCTGGGCTGCGTCGGGTGGAGACAACGCAAGCACAGCCTCGAAGCCGAGGATGCTGGGTTCGATACGACCTGCTTCTCGCACCTCGTGTACCACCCCCCGATCGAACATCGCGCGTGTACGGGAAACGATCCGCGCTTCCAGTAGCTCCGGCGGCACGTCGAGTCCGACAACCGCCGTCGGGTGCCGCGTCTCCTCCGTCCAAAGACGTGACGTCGGGCGGGCGAGCGAGAATCCCGTGCTCCAGAGCTCGAGCGCGCGGACGACCCGCTTGCGGTCGTTCCGGTGCACCTGGGAAGCCGCGCGCGCGTCCCGTTCCCGCAGGAGGCCGTGCGCCGTCTCGCCGCCGAACCGGTCATAGACGCGCTGCCAGCGGGCGCGCTCGCCCTCGGTCACGGGCGGAGGGAGCTGCAGGTCGACGAGAGCCGCCCGAAAATAGAGACCGGAGCCGCCGACGACGATCGGGGTCCGGCCGCTCTCGAGGATGTCGTCGATTGCGGCGTGGGCAAGCTCCTGGAATTCGGCAACTGTCCGCTGCCGGTCGAGCGGCCAGATGCCGACGAGTCGCCCCGCTCCCTGGTTCGTCAGGATCGGCAGCCCGCGGTAGACCTGCATCGAGTCTGCCGAGACGATCTCGGTAGGAATTCGGCGGGCCAGTGCCTCGGCAACCGCCGTCTTGCCCGACCCGGTGGGGCCGAAGATGGCGATGACGCTCACGCTCGCAGTCGAGCGCGGATCGCCTCCAACTCCGACGGGTCGACGCCTGCATCCCGCAGGTACGCCTCCTCCCCTCCCCGCGCGCCGAGCTCACCGAGGACGCCCTCCATCGTGGCGGCCGGAGTGAGAGACATGAGGCGACGGCGGGCGCGCTCCCTGTCGTCGCGCGCTGCGTCGAACCAGGGCTGCCACAGCGGCCTCAGGTTCTGCTCGGTGAGCGCATAGTCGGTGGCGACGTCCTGGACCGAGACACCGGCGACCCGTAACAGGAGGGCTGACACGAGACCCGTTCTATCCTTGCCCGCCATGCAGTGCACGAGCACGCCGCCCGGCGGGGCTCCTGCAACTGCTGCCAGCGCTTGGCCGAAGCCCTCTGCATACCGGTCGAGGAACTCGAGGTAGACGGCGCACATGGCCGAGACGCTGTCTGCTGATGCGTCGAGGAGAGCGCCGATCTCATGCCAGTCTGCCGAAGCGGGATCCGGGAGCACGGGCACGTGCACGACCTCCACGGGGATGGTGGCGGGCGGATCCGCCTCGAGCTCGTCGTGGAAGCGCAGGTCGACGATCCGCTCGATCCCGTAGTCGACGAGCTGCGACCACCCCTCCTCCGAGAGCCGCCTCACGCTGTCGGCGCGGACGACTCTGTCGAAGGCGGTCATGCCTCCGTCCTCGGTGCGATGCCCGCCGAGATCACGAACGTTGGCGCACCCATCCCAGGCGAGTTGGCGCTCGCGCCGGCGGCGGTTGAGCACTTAGCCGGGGTCGCCGGCCAGGGTCTTCCAGCCGACCGAATCGCCCTCGTTCACGACGGGGCGATCCTCTTCCGGATGGGCGGCACGCTGCTCGCGGAACCACTCGACGGCACGCGGGATCCCCTCGTGCAACGGCACCCGCGGTGTCCAGCCGAGCAGATCGTGCGCCTTGCGGATGTCGGCGACATAGTGGGTCACCTCTCCGAGCAGCGAGGGCGCGATCGTCATGCGGGCTTCGGCCTCGAGCTCGGCGGCGATCAACTCCGCGGCCCGCACGAGCGTGTTGCCCTGGCCGTAGGCGAGGTTGATGGTCTCGTTCGTGACCTGGCCTTCGCCGAGCGCCTCGATTCCCCGAACGATGCCCTCGACGCAGTCGTCCACGTACGTAAAGTCGAGCACCTTGTCGGCTCCTCCGTAGACCGTGATCGGCTCGTCTCGCGAGATCAGGTGGATGAAGAGCGGCAGCACGCGCGACATCCGGTGCAGGTCGTTGTCGAAGCGGCCGTAGACGTTCGAGAACCTGAACGCGAGGTACCTGAGCCCATAGCAGCGCGCGTACGCGTAGATGAAGGCCTCGCTCGCGATCTTCGAGGCGGAGTACGGGCTCTCGGTGAAGGCGAAGTCGGCGGTCGCCTCGCCATAGCCTTCGAAGCGGTGCACGTCTCCATAAACCTCTCGCGTCGACGAGAAGACGAGCGGGAGCATGCGCTGGCGGCAGTACTCGAGGACGTTGAAGGTCATCATCGTGTTTTCGAGCGCGCGATGCGGCTGCGCCACGAGCTGATGCACCTTCGCGTGCGCTGCAAGGTGGACGACGAGATCGGACTCCGGATACGGCACGCCGCCGATTCCGTCCGGAAAGGCCGGATAGTGGCCGGACAGATCCTGGAGCAGGTACTGGAAGTCGTTCGTCCACGTGTTGAGTCGCTGGTCGACACCGAACACGCTGTGGCCGTCGGCGAGCAGCCTGGAGGCGAGGTTCGTGCCGATCTGGCCCGAAGATCCCGTGATCAAGACCTTCATGCCGCGACCGCCGCGGGCTGCGCGCCGCGCAGGGTGGTGGAGGTTGCACCCTCGATGAGGACCTCGACGAGGTCCCCCGGCTGAGCGTTCCCGGCGAAGACGACCGTCGTGTTGCGGCGCGTGCGTCCGCGCAGGAGGCCGACGTCGGTACGGCTCGAGCCCTCGACGAGCACCTGCTCGACCGAGCCGATCCGCTCGGCGTTCCGCTCGGCCGCGACACGCTGGACGACCTCGACGAGGCGCTCGATCCGGTCGCGCTTGACCTCGTCCGGCACCTGATCGTCCAAGTTCGCAGCCTCGGTGCCGCGCCGCGGTGAGTAGACGAACGTGAACGCGCTGTCGTAGCGCACCTCTTTCACGACGTCGAGCGTGGCGCGGAAGTCGTCCTCCGTCTCACCGGGGAAGCCGACGATCAGGTCGGTACCGAGGGCGAGGTCGGGGATCGCGTCGCGGAGGGTCGCGGCGAGGCGGAGGTACCGCTCACGGTCGTAGGTTCGTCGCATCGCCTTCAGGATCCTGGACGAGCCGGACTGCAAGGGGAGGTGGACGTGCTCGCAGACGGCCGTGCACTCCGCCATCGCCTCGATCACGGGTTGCCGGAAGTCCTTCGGGTGCGGGCTCGTGAAGCGGATGCGCTCGATCCCGGCGACGGTGTCGCAGGCACGGAGCAGCTCACCGAACTCGATGTCGAGCGCGGGTCGTAGGTCGCGACCCCAGGAGTTGACGTTCTGACCGAGCAGTGTGATCTCGCGCACGCCGTCCTGCGCGAGCTGCGTCACCTCGGCGAGGATGTCGCCCGGTCGGCGGCTCTGCTCGCGCCCCCGTACTGCCGGAACGATGCAGTACGCGCACTTCGAGTTGCAGCCCATGGAGATCTGCACCCAGGCCTGGAACCGTCGCTCTCTGCGCATCGGCAGGTCGCCCGCAAAGTGCTCGTGCGTGCCGAACCGGCCGCGCTCGGCACTGCCAGCGACCTGGCCGCCAACGCCGAGCCAGTCGCCGAGATGCGGGATCGAGCCTGGCCCGAAGGCGACGTCGACCTCGGGATAGAGCTGGAACAGGCGCTCTCGCTGGGCCTCGGCGTAACAACCGCCGACAGCGATCACCTTCTCAGGGTCTCGGCGCTTGAGTGCCGTCGCCTGAGCGAGGTGCGCGGCGAACTTCGTGTCTGGCTTCTCCCGGATCGTGCAGGTATTGAAGACGAGCACATCCGCCTCCTCCTGTGAGGGCGCCTCGCCGATCCCCAGCGACTCGAGCATTCCCTTGATCCGCTCCGAGTCATGGGCGTTCATCTGGCACCCGAAGGTGGTGACGTGGTAACGCTTCATCAGCGGGTCAGTCTAATGCTCCCGTCCGGGCGCAGACACGAAACGCCTGCAAATCAACGTCTGCGCCAGTCGCACACCTTGACCTTCCAGCGCGGGGGGCAACACACGGGGCAACAGGTTGCCCCCAGGCTGCCTTCTGCAGGCGTATCCCTCGCTAGGTCGCTTCTTTCCTGGACGCATCCGGGACTTTTTTGCCGCCTGAGTGCTTGTGGGGGTTAGCGCGCGCCACGTCGGCTCCATGCTCAGTCCCTTCATGTCAACTTCGGAATCACCTTGAAGTCATCCTTGCGTAGCACCGCGTCGCGGAGTCCCAGAAGCGTCGCGTACGCCTCGATCAGCGCGACAATCGGGAATGTGGGCAAAAGCATCACGACCAGCTTGGGGTATGAGACGGTGCGCTCTGACACCGACCAGTTGATCTTCAACCCTTCCAGGTAGCCCCAGAGCGCGAAGGCGAAGTTCAACGCCCAGATCGGAAGCACCCACTCGACCATCGGCGAAGTGCTGGAGTGTCCCGTCAGCAGCGCGACCGCCCAGACCAGCGTCATCGTGTAGAAAATCCCAGCGACCCAGTTCGCCACCGCCCACATCAGCGGCCAGCGGTCACGAAGCGGAATCTGGCGATCTAAGACAAGGGCGATCAAGCCTGCTGCCCATCGACGGCGCTGAGTGATCAGGTCGCCGACGCGCGCTGGTGACGCGCCATAGGTATACGAGCGCAACATCGTCGACCGGCCCGGGTACCGCCGGGAGAACAGCAGCGCGAAGTGCGCGTCCTCGACCTTAGTGCGCCCGAAGTCCCAGCCAATCTCGTCCTCGACTGACGACCGGATCACCAAGTGCTCCCCGTGCAGGCCCATGAGCGGCCGACCGAGCACGCCCGTAAAGAGTCGGAAGCGCGTCATGTCATCGAACGGCCGGGCAGAGTCCGCCATTCGGCAGAAGAACGACGGCGAGAGCTGGTGCGGAAACGCGAGGATGCCCTGCGCGAGGTCGTACTTGTCGGCGTCACAGTTGATGAACTCCGCGAGACTGGCGACGGTATCCACACCAACCGCCGTGTCGTCGTCGAGGTGGTAGACGAACACGTCGTCGCGGGCCTCGCCTTGCCCACGGCGTTCTTCGAGCGCGTACTGGTTAGCGCGCGCCTTGAACCGCGTGCCATTTGGAGTCGCGTAATCACGCGGGATCGCGAGAACCCGCACACACTCGTGGCGTCCGTAGCGGTACTCGATTGCGGAGCGCGCCTCAGCGCCTTCTTCGGTGACGATGTCCACGCGGAAGTGCGTCAGCGATTGCGGTGCGTACCGCAAGATCGAGTCGACGACGCGACAGAGCGCAGGGAGCGTGTCCGTGCGCCCAATCGTCGGCAGAAAGAAGATCACCAGGTCGTCCGCCACCCCGCCGTACTGCGTGACCACCGGCTGCTTTTTGCGCCGGTCAAGACCCATCAAGCCGACAACGACGATCGGGAAGTAGATCGACCACATGACCGTCACGTAAGCGTTCAGCGGCTCATCGGCGGGGCTGTAGAGGTACAGCTGAACCCCCAGCACGACCGCGTAGATGAGCACGAGGTAGCGCAATCGCGGCCGGTACCCTGCGAACAGCTCGTTCGGACGCCGGAGCGCGGTGGGCAGCGCGCGCGTAGGGGTCAGGGTGCGTGGCGCGAGCGCGATCGTCCCGCCTCCCGCGTCCACCGTCAGCGACGAACCGTGCTCCGCCTCGCGAGCGCGCGAGGCTAGCCAACGTGTTGAATCAACTATTGCTCAGCCCGTCCTTCCTCTGACGAGCGCCGCAGAGCGCAAGCCGAAACGTTCAATCGCGCCTGATTCGGCGAATGCCCCCCAACGGTTCAATCGAACCCGTGGCTGAACGGATATTACCCGGCCTTCGTCCGGACTACAACGTGAAGCTCGGCTCCCCGCGGCCGTCGGTGGGTGCGGCTCCCCTCCCCGATGCTGTCGCGTCCGGGGCGTCGACCTCCGTGTCGGCCCAGGAGCCGATGAGCGCGGGGCGTTCTTTCAGCTTCTCGTCACACGCTGGGAGCGCCACTGCGTCGAGAACGCGGCCAGACCCAGAACGCAAGCCACGCCCACCTCTCGCCGCGCGAAAACGAAGTCCACGACGAAGCGAGTGCGAGTCCCTTCTTAGGGCTCCTCCGGTAGGCCTTGAGCGTGATCGCCACCGGTTAGGTCAACGGCGAGACTCCACAAGGAGCAGAGGACAGGCGTGCGAGATCCGGCGAGACCAGCTCGCCGTTACGTCTGCGGTCGAGGCGTATCGGCACCTGCGAGGGCACCGTCGTGCGGCGCACCCCTAGCCCGACGCAGCCCGAGATCGCGCATGCCGCGGTGGGCGATAATCGCCGCGATCACCATCACGACGAGCGCGAGCAGGCCGTGCAGGCCGTGCAACCAGCCGTTCGTGCGCTCTTCGACCGGCGTCAGAAAGATCTGGACGGTTCCTAGCACGAAGAGGAAGAACGTGAACCCGATCCACCGCCACTGCCGCGGCCAAGCGCCGAAGGCGGTCAGGAACACGAGCAGCTCAGCGGCGTGGATGATCGCGAAGCCGGTGAAGCCATGGGCGTCGAGCGCAGCTTCCCCGGCCCCAGCGACGTACGAGGTGATGAAGTACGCCTGCAGGAAGATGAGCACGACGATCAACGACGCCAGTACGAAGTTGATCCACACGAAGGTTCGTCTCATAGAGCGACACTACGCTGCTCGGCGGCTAGCGTGCAACGGTGCTGACACGGGGAGACTTACCCGCCCGCGGTCTGCTCCTTGTGAAGCTCGATGATCGCGCGGAAGAGGGCGACGTCCTGCGGCCACTTCGCCGGGTCGGCCATCGCCCAGTGCATCGTCACGTCGAGCACACAGAAGGCGGCCTCCAGCACCAGCCCCTCCACCGGAATCGGCTCCTCGCTGCGCCCGACAAGCACGTCCTCGATCGCGTCGGCCAACGCAAGTGCTCCCTCGACGCCCTCGGTGCCCAGCTGGCCTGCCGCCTTGCGCCTCAGGTTCTCGGCGAGCACCGTGGCACTCCGCTCCGGGATCGCGAACGTCTCCCCGCCCACGCCGAAGAGCACCTCGAGCCCGTGCAGCTCCGGGTCGTAGACCTCGGTCTCATCCCAGGAGCCGATGTCGCTCGGGTACCAGAGGATGACCTGTGGCGCGCCCTCCTGGTCGCTCACGGCATCAGCTACCGGTCACGAAAGCGACGACGCGTTGAAGGCGGAACGGTTTCCGAAGGTCGGAGTCGTGGATGCACTTGATGCTTCCCGATTCGGTGCCCGTGTCGCGGTAGCGGCAGTAGTACAACGCTGTCACGAGGCATGAGCCGGTTCGGAGTTGAGCGCACTGCTCCGCCCACTGTCTCGCAACCTGTCGGGCTCGAATGCAGGACACGCGCTGCGCCCTGATCGAGTAGAGAAAGCGCGCCTCGATGCTTCCGCACGTCGCCATGCTCGTTGTCGGTTCTGCATCGGCCGGGCTGAGCGCGACTGAGGCGCCCACAAAGACGGCGAGTAGCACGAAGGAGCGCCTCAGCGACCTCATAGCTCCGGCGGACGCTCCTCGCCGAAGGCCCTCAGCGGGTTCCTGACACCGTGGACGACGATCCCGTGCCGGAGGCCGCCGAAGAGCACGAACGCCGCCCACCAGCCGAAGACGAACGCGACGAACGCGTAGCCCCAGGTCGAGGCCAGCCACACGACGAGCGTGGCCGCCAGCAGCACCCAGCCGCTACGGATCAGCATCTTCCGGCTCCTTCCCTACCTCGTCTTGGATTAGGCCGGGCTGACGCCCGGCTGCGAGCTCGGCGTCGATCCAGCGCCGCGTCTCCGCGAGTCCCCTGGCCCTTGCCTCGTCCCGCTCTTCCTGCTCGGCCGGCGGCTCCTCAGTGCTGCGCTCGCTTGGCTCCTTCGACTCGCCGTTCCGCTCGGGGACCTCTTTGTTCACTGGCTCGTCACTGCTCCTCCCGCAGACGGAAGCGCGGCCAGTAGTCGATCTCGCGCCCCTCCTCGTCCTGGAGGATGTGGCCGCAATGGGGCGGGATCTCGTCGACGACGAAGACGTCCTCGTCCTTCGGCCGCTCCTCGTTCGGCTCTTTCTCGCTCACGAGCTCGACTCTAGCCCCGCTTCCCGCTGTCACGCTGCGCGCCTGATCTGCTCGACCGGGGCGAGCGCGCCGAAGGGCACCTCCGGCAAGTCCTCCGGCAGCAGGTGAACGTAGACCCGGAGCGTGAAGCCGCTGTCGGCGTGGCCGAGGAACCGCGACACCTGCTTCGCGTTCCAGCCGCCCACGAACAGGCGCGAGGCGCAGGTGTGGCGGAAGGTGTGGAAGCCGGGCCAGCGGCCGATGCCCGCCCTCTCCGCTGTCGGCTTCAACACGCGCCCCATCAGGTTGCTGGGGTCGATCCTGCCGCCGCGCTCGGCCGCGAAGATCAGCTCGTCCTCATTCGCCTGGCGGGCGTCGCGCTGCGCGACGAGGGCGGACGTCATCTGCACGCTGAGCCGGACGCTGCGTGTCTTGCCGCCCTTCGGCCTCGCGATCTTCCCACGGTAGATCCGCCGCCGGACGTGGAGGGTGCGCGTCTCAGGGTCGAGGTCGCGGAAGCGGAGCTCGGTCGCCTCGCCGACGCGCAGCCCAGCCTCGCCGAGGAACTGGAAGAAGACGCGCCATTCGGACGGGCACTCCTTGAGGAACGCTGCGAGCTCCGCGTCCGAGAGCCGCTTCACCTCCCCCTCCTGCTCGTCGCCGACGGGCGAGGGGGCAGGCGTCGCGACGCGTACCCCAGCCGCCGGGTTGTGCCGGATCAAGCCCTCGGCGTGCGCGTCGGCGAGGCAACAGCGGAGCGGTGCCAACGCGAGACGGACTGTGTTCGCCGAGACGCCACGGCGTGCGATGCGCGCGGCCAGCTCCTTGATGTGGCGCGGCTCGATCTGCGCGAGCGGCACGCCGCCGAGGAAGGGGATCGCGTCCCGCTCCAGGCACTTGCGGTAGTCGGCGAGGGTCTGCTCGTTGATCCCGCGTCGCGTGCGCCCGCTGTAGCTGGCTGCCCACCTGCGGGCGTAGCCGGCGAACAGCTCACGTGAGGTCTCGCGGTACTCACCGCGCGCCACGTCGGCCGTAACGGTGGCCTTGATCGCCCGGGCCTCGGCGAGCGTCTTCGCTGACCGCTTCACCTGCCGCCCGTTCCCCGCGCGGAGGATCACGCAGTAGGTGTTGCCGCGCCGGAAGATGCCGGGCGTCTTCGTTCGTTCGAGCTTGCGTCCCTTCGCGACGGTCGCGGGGACGACGGGCTTATCCTCAGTGCGCTGCAAGGGTTCCTCCCTTGTGGCCATGCCCCCGGCCGTTTGCACCGGTGCGGGGGCGTTTATCTGCTGTCGCCCTCATCATACCGCCGGCGCGAGCGCCGATGACCTGCGGATTGGGACTTCGACGGCCGTCGCGCGAGGCCAGTGCGGGTGCGGGCTAGCGGCGAAGGGGGCAACGCCGGGGCAACGCGTCCGGGGGGTGCGGCGACGGCTATTCACCGTTCACATGCCGTTCGAGTTCGGCCCGTGAGAGCAACGTTCTCCTCCCCTCCTTGTGGCGGGTGAGGCGGCGCTGTGAGAGGAGGTCGTCGATGCGCTGCCGGGAGCAGCGAAGGTACTCCGCTGCCTCAGCGACGGTCGCATACGGGCTCGTCCCGTTCTCCACCTTCGGCTCCGCGCGGAGCTCGACGAGCACGCGCCGGGTGACCTCGGCGACGAGCTCGTCCAGCGCCTCCGGCGGGAGCTCGAGCTTCACGGCGCCGTCTCCTTCGCCTGCCGTAGGAGCGCGAGCAGCCCGTGCAGGAGATCGGCCTGCCCGCTGCCGGCGAGCCAGTCGCCCAGGCGGCTCCAACTCGCGCCGGCGCCGTCCTCGACCTCGACGCGCGGGGTCGCCTCGAGCGTGAGCACGATCGTGATCTTCGGGGCGTCGCTCACGAGGCCGCCTCGGCGCCGGTGAGGGGGTCCACGGTCTTCGCTGCCGTCCGCAACACGTGCGGCCAGTCGGTGCAGCCGATCCACTGCTTGCCCATCAGGTGCGCCGTCCAGTGCAGCAGCTGCGCAGGGGTGCGGATCCGCTCGATCCCGATCCAGTAATCGACCGCGCCGGTGTTCGGGTCGCAGCGACGGTGGAGAGCCTGCCAGCGGACGCGGGCCGGATAGGTGGCGTACTCGGAGAGGTTGAGCACCCGGAAGCCGTCGTCTGAGGGCGGGTGCGCTTCCTCCCAGGCTCGCTCGGCGCGCCGGTACTCGCCCAGGGCGGCGTAGCCGACCGTGAGATAGCCGGTGCCGTCGCGGACCGGCCGGGAGCAAACCTCGCACGTCCAAACGAGCGAGGTCACAGGGGGGTTACCTCCGGCTCAGACCCTGTCCCGACATACCCCTGTCCCCCTATAGGGGACGGGACAGGGGTAGTCGTCGTATGACCCGCGCCCACCCTGTCCGACCCTGTCCCGTCGAGGAGGGACAGGGTGCTGGGTGCCCATTCTTCCGCATGGATGCTGGCGATCCACCCTTGCGCCTTCCCTGCCGTGTCCGACCCTGTCCCTGCGTCGCCGGACAGGTCTCGAACCCTGTCCCGGCGTTTCAGCAGTTCGAGGGCCTCATCTGTGATCTCGAACCTGCCTCCGACGGCCTTCCGGATGGCGGTCTTCGAGTGCGGCTGAGGGCGGCTTTCGAGGTACGTGAGGACACGCTCGGCGCGCTCCTCCACACGCTCATCGTGGTCACCGTGCTCGACGAGGCGAAGCTCCAGGGCGTCGGCATCCCAATAGGCGGGGGTCTTCGGGAAGCCTCGAATGTTGTTGCCGCGCGCCTCGATCGAGAGCTTCTTGCCCACGGCGTCGATGTAGATCCCGAAGCGGGTGGCGGCGTTCTTGAACACGCCCCCGTAGGCGCGCAGCCGCTGCCGGTTCTGCTCCGTCGCCCACGGCATGTGGTCGACGACGAGGACGGTGCAGCCGGTGGCGTCGGCGATCTCCCGCTTCAGGAGCGCGACCACCTGCTCGGCGCCCTCGTCCTTCAGGTCGATCCCCGGGACGACGTTGTAGAACGAGTCGAGGATCAGGAGGCGGAGCTCGTGCTGCTCGATCGTGGCCCGCAGTCGGCCGAGGTCGCCGGGCAGCGCCAGCCCCTCGTTCAAGTACCAGCGCAGCGGCAACCCGGCCGGGTTGCGGCGGGCCTGCTCGAAGAGCTTGACCCGTTCGGCCTCCTCCCGAGTCGAGTCGTCCTGCCAGAAGTAGCCGACGGCACCCTGGGTCGCCACCTCGCACCCGAGAATCTCGCCTTCACCTCGGGCCACCCTGACGGCCACCGCCTGCGCTAGCCAGCTCTTGTGCGTCTCGGGGAGACCCGCGATCGTTCCGACCGCGCCGCGGGGATCATGCCCTCGACCAAGTAGCGCTCGGCCGGGAACTCCAGCCTCAGCACCTCGTCGTGGCTGTACCCGGCGAACGGGGTCGGGCTCTTGGTCTCAGTTTCCACGGCGGCTGTGTCGCCCTCCTTCGCGTCGGCCGACTCCACGCTCGCCCGTGGCGCTCGCGGCCCCGCAGAGGACGAGGTCGGGACGAGGTCAGGGACGAACACTTCGACCTCGTCCCCCCTGGAGGGAGGGGGGACGAGGGACGAGGTCGTGTCGGGACGAGGTCGGGACGAGGTCGAGGGACGAGGTCGCGGCGCGTTCTCGGCACCCACGGAGTAGACGTCGCGGCACCCCTCGATCGCCTTCCCGATCGTGCGCTCCCGGTAGTCCTGACGCTCCCACTTTTCGCGGTAGAGGCCGCTCGAGCGGAACATGCTGTCGATCCGGTCAGGGTCACGGCCGGTCCAGTAGGCGAGCAGGGAGCAGAGGGCTAGGTCGGCTACCGAATCGTCGTCACCGTGGGCGGACGTGTCACCGTTCCAGAGCCGCTCGAACTTGGCGCCGTTCTTCGCGCCGATCGCCTTCTCGATCAGCTCGCGATCACCGAGGTCGACGGGCACCGCCGGGGAGTGGCTGCCGTTCAACGGCTCGGGCTTGCGCAGGCCTGCGGCCTCCAGGAACTCGGGCAGGTGCTGCAGCTCGCCGAAGCGGCCCAGGCCCTCGAAGACCCGGCCGGTGATCGTCAGGTACCTGTCGCGGCTGTAGACCTCGACGCCGTCGCGCCGGTTCCTGGACCAGGACGGCAGCTCGCCCCTGCCGACGACGTGCAGGCCACGCCCGCTCGGGCTGACCTCGACGTACCCGTTCAGCGCCACGAGCCAGCCGCCGATGCCCTCGACCGGGAAGTCGGCCCGGATCTCGCCCGTCTCGTCGAGGACGCTGTCGAGGTCGACGCCGACGAGGCCGTCACCGAGCACGAGGCCGATCCCGTCGGCCTTGCCCGCCTCGAGCGCGACGACCGCCATGTCGAACGAGCTCCAGGTCTTCGGTTCGGTCGAGCTCGCGCGCGTTGCCGGATCGGCGCCCCTGTGCGGCACCTTCGTCGCCTTCCCGTCACGCTCCTCGAGGCGCCAGACGACCCAGCGGTCGAGGGGACGAAGCTCGGCCGGCACGGCGTCGAGCACGACCGGCACCGAGACGGCGCTCACGGCCGCACCCCGCCGAGGCGCTCTAGTTCAGCACCGCTCACGACCAGCCCCGGATGCGATCGAGCCGCGCCTTCAGAGCCGCCCAGCACTCGTCGCGCACCTTCGTGGGCAGCGAGGCGAAGATCCGCTCCCTCTGGTGCGCAGGCAGGTGCCGGTACGCCGCCATGAACGACTCGAACGTCATCGGCGACGGCTGCTCGCCGACGGGGCGACTACTTTGGAGGCTGGACGCGCGATGTGTGCTCATCGCCGACCTCCTCGACGACCGGTCCGCTGCCCTGCGGGCCGTCGTCCTTCTTCGAGCTCTTCGCCCTGCGCGCGTCCACGAACGCGATCACGTCCGCCGGGTGCACGAGCGTGCGCCGGCCGACCTTGATCCGAACGAGCTCGCCGCTCCGAACCAACCTTCTGACCGTGATCTCGGCGACGCCGAGGGCCTTGCTAACGTCTGCGGTCGAGAGGAGCTGCGGCGCGTCTGGCCCGCTCCTAACCGCTCTCTGTGTATCCATGTCGGTGGTATCGGTAAGCGACCTCGGAACCCTGTTCTTGAAACTAGAACGCGTCGTTGAAGCCGACTGGCTCCCAGGTCGGGAAGGCGGAAACGAGACTGTTGTCGCCGCCTGAGCTCGCCTGCGCGGCGACGCCCCCGCCGCGCCGGAGCCGCTCCAGCGCGAGCGAGGTCGTGTCGACCATGTCGTCGTGCCGGCTCGCTGGGAAGCTGACGTGCTCCTCAATCCAGAGGTCACGCCACGCCGGCGCCTGCTCAGGCAACAGCACCTTGCCGGCCTCGAAGAGCGGGCTCACGCCCTCCGCCCGGCTGATCTTCGAGCCGGACGCTGCCACCCCCACGAGCGGCAACTGAGATTCCCGGCGCAGCACCTGCAGCGCGGACTGGGCAGCGGCAGAGTCCTCGATCAGGATCGTGCTCGGCTCGTGGGCCGCTGCCTGCGAGCGGATCGCGGCAAGAAGCTCCGGGAACTCGAGCCGCTGGCGCAAGACGTCGAGCAAGTAGTAGAAGACGCCGTCGCTCGCCCAGGTGGCGACCACGGAGTAGTCGTGCGCGACTCCGACTTTGAACGCGCTGTCGATGCTCTGCACGACCCGCAGCGGCCCGCGCGGCCGCTCGCTGTAGCGGCCCTGCATCCACTCCCGCCGGAAGACGCCGCCCTTGTCGGAGGTGGGGCTCCCCTGGTACAACGCCGCGAACGCGCGCTCGCCGATCTCAGCCCGCAGGCGCAGCAGGTGCTCCCGGTCGAACCAGGAGGGCCACAAGGCGGCGCCCTCCTCGCGGCCGAGCGCGTCATCCTCCTCCGCCAGCGCGGGCATCCTCAACAGCGTCCACTCGTCGGCGCCCGGCGCGTTAAGGATGCGCCCGGCCAAGTCCGCCTCGCTCCACCTCGTCATCGTCAGCAGGATCACGGCGTCAGGCTGAAGGCGCGTGACGGCGGTTTGAGTCCACCAAAGCCACGTCGACTCGCGGATCGTCGGCGAATCCGCCGCCTCGCGGTCCCGGACAGGGTCGTCGCAAACGAACAAGTCAGCGCCGTGGCCGGTGAGTCCGCCGCCGACGCCCGCCGCGATCAAGCCGCCGCCCTCGGTCGTCGCCCAGCGGTTCACCGCCGAGCTGTCCGAGGCGATCCGGGTGGCGAATGGGAACTTCGGATCAGCGACGTAGCTGCGCGCTCGGCGGCTGTGCGCCTCCGCCAACTCGGCCGAGTAGCTGCTGACGATGACGCTCTCAGACGGCCGCCTGCCCAGGTACCAGGCTGGGAACGCCTGCGCGACGTGAGTGCTCTTCGAATGCCTCGGCGGCGCGAGCACGATCAGGCGCCGGATCTCGCGGGCCTCCAACGCCTCCAGGTGCTCGCAGAGGGCCACCGTGTGCCTGGCCGACTGGTAGGAGGGCAGCATGGCTCCCATGAAGTCTGAGAGCCTCCTACGCGCCAGCTCGGCCCTCAGCGCGGGCTCTAGGGCCTGCAGCGTCGCGGGCGTGACAGTCACCGAGTCGCAGGCTCGAGCTCGACCACGGGCGAGGGCAGCTCCGGCAGCGTCGCCATGCTCGACAACGCAGTCCTGAGCTCCTCCTCCGACAGGTTCGCCAGCACCGCCACCTGCCGCCTGGCGTCCACCGAGATCGTGGTGCCGCCCGAGTCGAGCAGCCCCGCCAGCTTCGCCTGCAACTCGACCGCCCGGCGGGCCTCGCTGAGGAAGCCCTTCTGGGCCGCGTAGTCGCGCCGGCGTTCAGCGGCGAGGGAGCCGAGCAGGTTCTGCTCCAACAGGCCGTTCACCCAGGAGCGGAGACGCTCGACGTCGATCTCCTCGTAGCGGCCCATCATGTTCGCGACGTGCGGGGCGAGGTGGAGCCGCTTGTGCCTGCTGACGCTCGACTGGGCGATCCGCCATCTAGCGGCGATACCGAGTTGGCCTTCGCCGCCGATCAGGGCGCGGTCGATCTCGTGGCGTTCATGGTGGCTGCAGATGAGGCAGGGCCGGGGCATGAGGTGGTTTCGGGTAGGCGCCTGTCTCGACGGCGTCGGTCGAGCGCCCGAGCGCGGCCGGATATGTGCGGCCTGGACATGATTGCGCGCGGACGCTCGACGAACGCCGTCTACAGCCGCACCGCCTCTCGGCTTTTGGCCTGCTCGCGAAGCCGCCGCTGCTCGGTCTCGTTCTGCGCCTGGTGCTCCTGGAGGATCTCCTCGGCCTGGCCACGGAGATGCTCGGGTAACTGCGCCAGCCGCATCTGCGACGGGTGTTGCGCGAACCAGGCCAGGACTTCGGCCGTCTGCCGCGCGACGCCGGCGGCGGCCTGCTCGCGCTCGCGCTCCTGCTCGGCCTCCGGCTGCCGTGGCCCTGCGGCCAGGAACTGGCTCAGCTCGCTGACGGTCTCCGGCCACTCGACCTCGTCCACGGTGACGCCGACGTCCTCGGTGTCGGCCAGGAGCGGCGTGAGGCCGGCCACGCAGGCGTCGACGAGCTCGCGATGCCTTCCAACCTCGGCGGCCGAGGCGTTGTGCTCGCGGGTGCGGGCGGCGAACTGACGGAGGGCGCGTTCGCGGTTCGCGACTGCGCGGCGTAGCTCGTCGCGCTTCTTCTCGACCTGGTGGCTGCGAGCTTCCTCTTCGGCGGCTTCACGTCTGGTGAGGAGCTCGGGCAGCGCCGATTGCAGCACCTGCCGCCGGGCCTGCATCCGCTCCAGTTCGCGCACCGCCGCTTCCAATCGGCCAGCTTCACGATCGTCGACGGCGCCTGCGATCCGGTCGGCGTTGATCCTGCGCGTCGCCGCCGCCGTCTCGGCGGCGACCCGGTCGATCGTGCCGTCGAGCTCCTGGAGCTCCCGCTCCGCGTCGAGGATTGTCTTCGACACCTTCTCCAACGTTGTCTTCACGGCGTGCCCTCCTTTGGTGGTATGAGCCCCACGGCCTGCAGGGCAGCAAGCTCTCGACGGTCCTGGGCGAGCCGCTCGCCTACGCGCCTGCTCGCTGCGGCGTCGAGGAGCGGCCCAGACTTCGGCCACGATGCGGGCAGGCGATCCCGCTCGGGCACCTGGAGCGCCCCATCGACCGCCTCGTCGAGCAGTGCAGCTTCAGCCTCCTCCCGTCGCGTCGCGGCGTCGGCGAACTCGCGCTCGACCTCTGCGACCTCCTCGCGGAACACACCGGCTTCGTCGTAGTAGATGACGGGTGCCGAGAGGTCGCCGTAATCCACCGCGCGTTCCGCAGTCACGATTCCTCCTCGCTCTTCAGGGCGGAGACGGGAATGCGCCAGTGGCCGCGCGGGCCGACGCGTCGAGCGGGCAGCAGGCCTTCGCGGATCCAGCCGCGCACGGTCACCGGGTGCGCCCTCAGGAGCACGGCCGCGTCGGCGACCCGGACATGCTCCTGCCGTTCGTTCTCGTTCGCTGCGGCTGCCTTCACACGCTCTGGTATCGGCAGGCGTTTTTTTTCCGGTGGCGTGTGTGAGGGTCGGCGCCTCGGCGCAAGAGCGGTCGCCGTCGCAGTACGGCGATACAGGGGGCAACGAGGGGGCAACCAGACCCACCGAGATCAGCCGAGACGGCGACACCGCCGAGCCCCGAAGAACCGCTTGTCCCAGCCGTTTCTCCAGGTCAGCCGAGACCGGCCGAGACCGCTAGCCTGAACGCTTCATCAGCGGGTCAGTCTAGTGCTCGTGTCCGGAAGGCCGTCCACGCTGGGAATGGCTACGGGCCTATCGTGCGACTTCGATCGCGCGGCTCTCCCGGATCACGATCACCTTCACCTGCCCGGGGTACTCGAGCTGATCCTCGATCTCGCGTGCGATCTCGTGCGAGAGGAGGACGGCGCCGTCGTCGTCGATCTCTGCCGGCTCGACGATGACGCGGATCTCGCGGCCCGCCTGAAGGGCATAGGCCTTGGCGACTCCCTGCTTCGCCCCGGCGATCTCCTCGAGGGCCTCCAGGCGCTTGATGTAGTGCTCGAGGTTCTCCCCACGCGCGCCGGGGCGCGAGGCCGAGATCGCGTCGGCGGCGATCAGGAGCACTGCCTCCACGGTTTGCGGCTGGATCTCGTAGTGGTGTGCCTCGATGGCGTGGACGACACCCTGCCCCTCTCCGTAGCGCTTGGCCCACTGGGCCGAGATGATCGCGTGCGAGCCCTCCACCTCGTGTGTCATTGCCTTGCCGAGATCGTGGAGGAGCGCTGCTCGTTTCGCTGTCTTGACGCTCGCACCCAGCTCGCTCGCCATGATCCCGGCAAGGTGCACTACCTCGAGCGTGTGCTTGAGGACGTTTTGACCGTAGCTCGTTCGGTAGCGCAGCCGGCCGAGCACCTTCGCGAGCTCTTCGTGCGCGTCGCCGCAGTTCGCCTCGAAGATCGCCTGCCGCCCGTCGACCAAGAGGTGATCCTCGAGCTCGGCTTTCGAGAGGTAGTACATCTCCTCGATCCGAGCGGGATGGATCCGACCGTCCTCGATCAGCTTCTGGAGCGTCATCTTCGCGACTTCACGCCTGATCCCGTCGAAGGAAGACAAGACGACCGCTTGGGGAGTGTCGTCGACGATGAAGTCGACGCCGGTCAGGTGCTCGAGCGCGCGGATGTTTCGCCCCTCCCGCCCGATGATGCGGCCCTTCATGTCGTCCGACGGCAGCTCGACGACTGTCACGGTCGTCTGCGCAGTGTGGCTCGCCGCCACCCGTTGCAGCGCGTCAGCGACCAGGTTGCGGGCTCGGCGCTTCGCCTCGCCGCGCGCTTCCTCCTCCAGCTGGCGCGCAGTGCGGGCGAGCTCGTGGCGGATTAGGTCCTCCGACCGCTCCAGCAGGTGGTGCTTGGCCTCAGCGACCGTGAGCCCCGACGCGCGCTCGAGCTCCTTCTCGGCCTCGTCGCGCGCCGCCTTCAGCTCCTCCTGGAGCTGGCGCACGTGCACCTCCCGGTCGTTCAGGCCCTGCTCGCGTCGTGACAACTCCGTCGCCTTGCGCCCGATCTCCTGCTCGCGCTGCAGGGTGCGCTCCTCGATCTGCGCCGCCCCGTTCCGGCGTTGCTGGACCTCCTGCTCGATCTCCGCGCGGAGCTGCACGCCCTCCTCGCGCGCCCCGATCAGACCCTCTCGGCGCACCGTCTCCGCCTCGCGCCGCGCGGCCTGGATGCGAGACCCGCTGCGAAGGAGAAGCAGCGCGACCGCAACCGTCGCTCCGAGGGCGAATCCGGCGAGCCCGACAATGAGGGTGAGCATGGTCGTCCCTGCCTCCAGGAGAGAAGGTTCGATTGATCACGACCCGGAGGCCGCGGGTGCTCACATCCGGCGCTCGGCCTGCCCGGCCGGCTCCGGCTCTTTGCCGCGTCAGATCAGCGGAACGCCGGCGTCTCCTTTGGCTCGCCGGGGAAGTCTGGCTCTCGGATGTTCTCGGTCATGGTGAGATTTCGGATAGCGCGCTATGCAGGATAAACGTCGAATGGAAGCTCGTTCATTCTACCTCTCCGTCGCCATCCACCGCAACGAAGACCGCCTCGAGCGCCTCCGAGCCGAAACCGCGGCCGGCGAGATAGCGAGCCGTGCGTTGCCCCCTGCCACGCCGGGCGGTCACGCGCGCGGCGCGAAGTCGCTCCGGCTCCAGCTCGGCGAGCGCTCTGTCGACGAGCTCCGGATCGATGCCGCGTCCTTCCAGATCGGCCCGGATCAACAGGTCACCGGACGGGCGCTCCGCGAGGGTTGCTGCGCGTGCACGTGCCAGGCGTTCGTCGTTGACGTAGCCGACACGGACGAGGGACTCGAGCGCGCCCTGCCGTTCGTCGGCAGCCACCCCACGTTCGCGTAGACGGGCGTCGAGTTCAGCTCGAGAGCGGTCACGGGACTGCAGCGCACGCAGCGCCAGCTCGACGGCCGTTCGTGTCTTCGGCACGGAGGACTACGCAGCGCTCACTGGTTGCCCGAGCTCCTCCAGCTCTGCAGCTTTCAGCCCTGCATCCTCCAGCTTTGCACCCTCCAGCTCTGCACCTTGCATCTCCGCGACAGCCGGCAGCGCGCTAGGGAGCAACCGCGCCGAGACGATCTGGGACTCCGGCGCTTCCGCCTGGATCCGCGTCAGGATCTGCTGGACGACGTCCGGATGCTCCCTGAGGAAGGCGGCTGCGTTCTGACGACCCTGGCCGAGCCGCTCGTCGCCGAAGCTGAAGTACGAGCCCGACTTCTGCACGATCTTCCGCTCGATCCCGACCTCGAGCACCGTTCCCTCCCACGAGATGCCGGAGCCATAGATGATGTCGAATTCGGCCTGCTTGAACGGCGGCGCCACCTTGTTCTTCACCACCTTGACCCGCGCACGGTTGCCGTAGGCCTCGGCACCGTCCTTGAGCGTCTCGATCCGGCGGATGTCGAGCCGGACGGAGGCGTAGAACTTGAGTGCTCGGCCGCCCGGAGTCGTCTCCGGCGAGCCGAACATGACGCCGATCTTCTCCCGCAGCTGGTTCGTGAAGAGACAGATCGTGTCGGTTCGGTTGAGCGTGCCGGCGAGCTTACGGAGTGCCTGGCTCATCAGCCGGGCCTGGAGGCCCACGTGGCTGTCGCCCATCTCACCCTCGATTTCGGCCTTCGGGGTTAGCGCCGCGACCGAGTCGATCGCAACGACGTCGAGCGCACCGGAGCGGATGAGCAGCTCGGTGATCTCGAGGGCCTGCTCGCCCGTGTCGGGCTGCGAGACCAGGAGGTCGTCGACATTGACGCCGATGTTCTTCGCGTAGGAAGGATCCATCGCGTGCTCTGCATCGATGAACGCGCAGATGCCGCCGCGCCGCTGCGCCTCGGCGATCACGTGGTAGACGAGCGTCGTCTTCCCCGAGCTCTCGGGGCCGAAGATCTCGACGACGCGGCCGCGCGGAAGCCCGCCGATGCCGAGCGCGAGATCGAGTGAGAGCGAGCCCGTCGAGACGGCGCCGATGGACACCTGCGCCTGGTCGCTCATTTTCATAACCGAGCCCTTGCCGAACTGACGCTCGATCTGTCCAAGCGCGACGTCGAGAGCATCCTCGCGGTTCATCTTCAGCCTCCCTGATCATTCATCGGCAGAGTTCATTCATCGGGCAGAGTTCATTTTCTGCGTTGCAGCGAACGCGTTTCGAGGACTTCATACCGTGCCCCGGACGGGTGCAGACGGGATAGGAAAACAGCTGCGTCGGACGGAGCGAAGGCGCCGAGCAGCGGGCGCCCGAGGCGCGTCGGCACAGGCTGCGATCGTCGCTGGTTGCGGAAGCGCACGACGGTGATGTGCGGCAGCCACGGACGACTCTCGCGCCCGTACAGGCCGAGCGCCTCGAGCCTCTCGTGCAGGTCGTTCGCGAGGTCCGCGGCAGCACCGGCCGGCTCGCGCAGCACGAGCATGCCCACACTCCGAGTCTCGCGATACCGCTCGATCTCGAGCGCGATCGGCGGAGCTCCTGTCGTCGCCGCGTCCAGCGCCGCGACGATCTCCCGGAGGTCATGAGCGGGCCGGGAGCCGAGGAACGCCAGCGTGACGTGCAGGTCCTTGCGGGGAACGATCCGCCGGCTACCGGCGCGCCCACCATCCCCGAGCTCACGCGCCTGCCAGGCAGCGACGGCATCGAGGACGTCCGGGGGGAGCCGCAGGGCGAGGAAGAGACGAAGCCGTTCATCGCTCCTCACGCTACCGGGCGAGCTCACACGTCTCTGTGCCGATTCTGTGTCAAGAGACGCCGCGCGAGGTGGAGCGAGGCGATGACCGAGCGGCGGCGGATCGAGTCGCGGTTGCCGGGGAAGCTGAAGGAGGCGCCGCGGCCTCCGGCCGGCGTCTCCGCGTGGTAGAGGACGAGCCCGACCGGCTTCTCCTCCGTCCCGCCTCCGGGGCCGGCCACGCCGGTGATCGAGATCGCGACGTCGGCTCCGAGCCGCTCCCGAGCACCCTTCGCCATGGCCTCGGCTACCTCGGCCGAGACCACCCCGTAGCGCTCGATCAGCTCCGGCGACACGCCCAGCTCCGACCTCTTGAGCTCGTTCCCGTAGGCCACGATGCCGCCGAGGGTGACGTCGCTGTAGCCCGGAACGGCCGTCAACCCGGCGGCCAGGAGCCCACCCGTGCATGACTCCGCCGTGACGAGCGTCAAGCTCTGCTTCCGGCAGAGCCCGAGGACGATCTCGTGCACCGTGCGCCCGTCGTCGGAATAGAGGTGCTTGGCGAGGCGCGCGCGCAATCCCTCTGTCAGCGCCTCCGCCCGCTCCCCGGCCTCGGGCTCGGCCAAAAGCTCGACCACGATCTCGAAATCCCGGGCGCAGATCGTCACCTCCACCCCGTCGCCGTCGCCGCCGGCCTCGGCGAACGCCTGGGCGACGGTCGACTCGCCGGCGCCGAAGAAGCGAAGCGTCCGTCGAAGCGGCGTCTGCCCCCGGTCGAGCACACGCCGGACGGCCGCGGTCGCGAGCGCGTTCGGCCAGAGGCGCTGCAGCTCCGACGGCGGGCCAGGCAGCACCACGACCGGGGTCGCCCCGACCTCGACGACGAGGCCGGGGGCGGTGCCGGCGAGGCCGAGCGATTCTGCGCCCGCCGGTAGCGTCGCCTGTTTGCGGACCCCGGCCTCGAAGTCGGCGTAAGGCCTCTTCATGCGCTCGGCCACGCCTCGGGAGAAGCTCTCGATCTCGCGCTCCAGCTCGGGCCGGAGCTCGAGCGGGCGTCCAGCCACCTTCGCGACGAGCTCCACCGTCCTGTCGTCGTGGGTCGGGCCGAGTCCTCCCGAAACGGCGACTAGGTCGGCGTCCGCGACCGCCTCGCTCAGTGTGCGCTCGAGCTCAGCCGGGTCGTCGCCCACAATGTGGATGCGCACCGGCTCGAGGCCGAGCGCGAGGAGCGCGCGAGAGAGGAAGGGGCCATTCAGGTCGGTGCGCTCGCCCCGCACGAGCTCGCTGCCTGTGACGACGATCGCCGCTCGCGGCCGGCTGTGCCTCAACGGTGGTCGCCCGGCCAACTGCCGTTGCTACGTCCGTGTCGCGGCGAAGATGCGCTTGGGCGTCACGATGACGCCTCGCCCCTTCACCGCAGCTCCGAGCTTGACCCGGTTGCCGTTCAGCTTGACGGTCACGTTGCGCGGCGTCTGGACGTAGAGCAAGAACAGTTTTCCTGTGAAGCGCTGCTCCTGCCCGGGCTCGATCGTGCCCGAGTACTCCGGCTCCTTCCCGGCCCGACGCCCCCGCCACACCTCGACGAAGGAGCCATTGCGCCGCGGGAAGAGCTCGAGGGTGGCGATCCTTGCCGGTCTTACGGCCGCCCTCGGAGCGGTCGCCGTCGGCTTCTCGACGACGTTCGGCTGCAGGCCGCTGACGCCGGGATCCTCAGGGCCGCCGAAGCGCCAAGCGACGATCACGAGCGCGGTGAAGAGGCCGATCAGCGTCAGGGCGAGAAGCACCATGCTCGACTCGCGTCGCTCGCTCTTGCGGCGACGCGTCGTCGGGACACGCCGCGCGTGCACCGGTGCGTCGTCCTCCCCGATGACGAAGCGCGAGTTGTACTCGTCGAGGTAGAGCTGCCCGTCGAGCCCGAGCGAATCCGCGTACGAGCGCAGGAAACCCTTGATGTAGGTGTGCGAGGGCAGCAGCTCGAAGTGCTCCTCCTCGAGTGCTCGCAGGTACTTGGCGCGGATCTTGGTGGTGTACTCCAGCTCTTGGAAGTCGAGCTGCTGGCGAAGCCGCGCCTCGCGGAGGCTGTTTCCGATCTCGAACACGGGGGGATCGTAGCGAGGTCTCGGACGGGTAGCTATGGGCGCTGGAGGCTTGATGTGAACTCACGCACGCACGGCTGGTGCGTCAGACAGGGCGCGGTTTCGCCGGCTCGGACTTGCCCGTAGCACCACTACGCGCCGCGCCCGACCCGCAAACCGCTTGGTCTGGCCCATCCCCGCGCGCACCCGAGTTTTCACATCAAGCCTCTAGTCGGCGACCGACTCCAGAAAAACCGAGACCGCAATCGCGAGCCCCGCCGTGACCCCCAGCAGGAGTCCGCCGAGGCCGAGGAGCCGGCCGACGCGGCCGACGTTGCCTCTGCTCGACGTCGCGACTGCTCGCTGCAGGCGCCGGCGGGAGCGCCGCGAGAGCCACACGGCAAGCGTTCCGAGCACGACGGCGACGGGGATGGCGATAGCGGCGTCGAGGAGATCGTCGTCACGCCGCTGGGTCAGAGCGACCGCGACGGGAAGCGTGGCGAGCGAGAGCAGGCCAAGGAGGATCGACCCGATCGCGCTGCCGCGGCCTGGTCGGCCGGGGTTACTGCTTCTCGTAGGGGCGGCCAACGGAGGCCGGTGGGATGGAGCGGCCGATGACGCCGGCGACCGCCACGAGGGTCAGGACATAGGGCAGCGCCTGGAAGAGAACCGCGGCCGACTCGGAATATGCCGGCAGCTTCTGGGCGAGGGCGCTCGAGAGCCCAAAGAGGAGCGCGATCGCAGCAGCCGCGAATGGCCGCCAGTTCCCGCAGATGACGACGGCCAGCGCGATGAACCCACGGCCTGCGGTCATGTTCTGGTTGAAGGAGTTGACGAAGCCAATCGAGAGGTACGCGCCACCGAGGGCTGCAAGGACGCCCGACAGGGTCACCGCCGCATACCGCGTCGCGTAGACGGAGATGCCGACCGTCTCCGCAGCCCGCGGATGCTCGCCGACAGCCCGGAGGCGCAGCCCGAGTGGCGTCTTGAAGAGAACCAGGTACGACAGGACGACGGTGGCGGCGGCAAGCCAGATCATCAGGTTGAGCTGCCCCAGGATCGGCCCGATGAAGTACCAGTCCTTCAGGAAGGAGAGGTGCACGTCCGGGATCTCGGCGATGTCTGGCGGGGTTCCCTCACCGCCGTAGATGTCGATGAAGAGGTAGCCCGTGACCCCGAGCGCAAGGAAGTTGATCGCGAACCCGCCCACGATCTGGTCCGCACGCAAATGGATTGCAAAGAAGGCGTGCACGAGCGCGAAGAGCCCGCCGGAGAGCGCCGCGGCCACGAGACCGAGCGGCCAGGAGCTGAGCTTGTCCGCCGCGAGAATGCCGAAGAAGGCCCCGCTCAGCAGCATCCCCTCGAGCCCGATGTTCGTGACGCCGCTTCGCTCAGAGAAGATCCCCCCCATCGCCGCAAAGGTGAGCGGGGTCGCGTAACGCAGCATGGCGGCGAAGAGCGCCGACCAGACGACGACCTGATCGAGGTTGCCGATGCTCGAGCGCGTGGCGAGGTAGCCGAGGCCGATGCCCGCAACCCCGATAACGACCGCGCCCCAACCGATGCGCTTGACGCCGCGCGAGACGGCGTAGGCACCGAGGGCGACCGCGACGAGGCCGATGGCGGCCGGCAGCAGGGGCGTGCGCACCTTGAGCGGCGGTAGCGCGACCCAGAAGGCGGCGAGGCCGAGGATGATGCCCACGAGGCCGGCAGCGCGGGCGCCACGGGGCAGTCGTGCGAGCAGGCGCTCGATCACTGCGAGCCCCTTCGGCCGATGCGTGCCTTCCGCAACAGGTAGAGGATCAGCACGTCGGCGCCCACGAACAGGACGACGAGGCCCTGGATCAGGAGGGTCAGGTTCGACGCCAGCTCGGGCCTGAAGATCTCGGGGTCGAGATTTCGTGTCGACGTGCCCACGACGAGCGATGCGAAGAGCATGGACGACAGCAGGACGCCGATCGCCGTGTTCCGCCCGAGCAGGGCCACGGCGATCCCGACGAATGCGATCTGGGAGGAGATCGTGACGTCGTTCGTGTTGAGCCGGAACTGCCAGCCGAGCACGTCGAGGGTGCCTGCGAGGCCGGCGAAGAGGCCCGAGATCGCCATTGCGAGGAAGTAGTTGCGTGCGACCGAGATGCCGCCGTAGCGCGCGGCCTCGGGGTTGAAGCCGACGGCCCGCACCTCATAGCCGAGCGTCGTGCGCGTGAGCGTAATCCAGTAGACGACGAGCGCCGCGAGCGAAACGAATAAGCCCACGTGGAGCGCCTGGAGGAACGGGTCACCCCAGAGGATACCGAGGCGTGCATCCTCCACGACGTCGTTCGAGACCGGGACGAACGGCTGCGTGTCGTTCTGGAGCGGCCCGCCGAGGCTGAACAGGAAGCTGCCCACCCAGATCGCGATCCAGTTCAGCATGATCGTTGAGATCACCTCGTGGGCACCCACCGTCGCCTTCAGGAAGCCGGCGATGCCGGCCCAGATCGCGCCCGCCAAGGACCCGGCCACAACGGCGGCGAGGATGTGGACGAGCCCGGGTAGCCCCGGCAGCTCGGTACCGACCCAGACGGCGACGATCGCACCCGCGAGGTACTGGCCCTGCCCGCCGATGTTGAACATGCCGCAGCGGAAGGCGAACGCGACCGCGAGCCCGGTGAGCACGAGCGGGATGAAGAAGAGGAGCGTCTGCTGCAGGTTGAACGCCGCCGCCGACTCGATGTCGTTCACGTTCCACGGGAACGGCACGTGCGAGTCGGTGAACGGGATCCGCAGCTCGTATGAGCCGATCTCGAGGAACCAATCCAGGCCGGCACCCTCGAAGATGGCCTGGTAGGTCGTGAGCGGGTTCTTGCCCGACGTGATCAGCACGACGAGCCCCCCGATGAAGAAGGCCAACAGGGTGGTCAGAAGAGGCACGGCGACCCCGCCCGCCCGCTGCCAGAGCGCGAGCCGCGCGGCCACGCTCGGCGCGTAATCCCCGCCCGTGCGAGGGTTCTCGACCTTGCCCGACCCTTCTTCCGGTGGCCCGCCCTGCGCTTCGCTCACGTCCCTGGGCGCCTTTCGCTTCGCGAGGGGCTGACGCCGCTCACGCGGCTGCCTCGGTGCGGCCGCCGCCGGTCATCGCGACGCCGAGCTCCTCCTCCGAGACTCCCGGCGCGAACTCGCCTGCGATCGCGCCTTCGTACATGACGAGGATGCGGTCGGAGAGGGAAAGGATCTCGTCCAGCTCGAGGGAGACGAGCAGCACGCCGCGCCCCTCGTCACGCTCCTCGACGAGTCGCCGGTGCACGAACTCGATCGCCCCGACGTCGAGCCCGCGCGTAGGCTGCGCCGCGATCAGCACCTTCGGGTTGCGGTCGATCTCGCGCGCGAGCACGACCTTCTGCTGGTTGCCGCCGGAGAGGCCGCGTGCGAGCGTGAGCGGGCCGCCGCCGCGGACGTCGAACTCCTGCAAGAGCTTCCCGGCGCGCGCCACCAGCCGGTTCGGGAAGAGCCAGCCGAACCGAGAGGCAGGCGGCGAGTCGTAGTTGTGGAGAGCGACGTTCTCGGCGAGCGAGAAGTCGAGCACGAGCCCGCGGCGCTGGCGATCCTCGGGGATGTGTCCGAGGCCGGCGTCGAGGCACTCTCTGCAGCTCCCGTCGGTGACGTCCTCGTCGCCGACCAGGATCCGGCCGGCGCTCGGTTGGCGCAGGCCCGCGATCGCGTCGATCAGCTCTGTCTGGCCGTTGCCGTCCACGCCGGCGACGCCGACGATCTCACCGCCCCGCACCTGCAGCGAGAGGTTCCGCACCTTCTCGATGCCCCGATCGTCGAGCACGTGGAGACCCTCCACCCGCAGGAGCGGGTCGGTGGCCACCGACGCTCCCTTCTCCACCCGCAGCAGCACCTCGCGGCCGACCATCAGGCGGGCGAGCTGCTCCTCGGTCGCCCCGGCCGCCGACAGCGTCTCGACCTTCTTGCCCCGGCGCAGCACGGTGATGCGGTCCGCGATCTCGAGCACCTCGTTCAGCTTGTGGCTGATGAAGATGATCGACTTGCCCTGCTCGGTCAGGCTGCGCAGGATCGTGAACAGCTCCTGCGCCTCCTGCGGCGTGAGGACTGCCGTCGGCTCGTCGAGCACGAGGATGTCGGCGCCGCGATAGAGGGCCTTCAGGATCTCGACGCGCTGTTGTTGGCCAACGGTGATGTCCTCCACCGTCGCCCGTGGGTCGACGGCGAGGCCGAACCGTGTCGACAGCTCGCGCACGCGCTTCTCGGCCGCGGCGTAGTCGAGCAGCACGCCGTTGCGCACTGGCTCGGTGGCGAGCACGATGTTCTCGGCCACCGTCATCACCGGGATGAGCATGAAGTGCTGGTGCACCATGCCGACGCCGTTCTCGATCGCCGCGCGAGTCGAGCCGATCTCGACGGGCTCGCCGTTGATCCTGATCTCGCCTTCGTCCGGTCGGTAGAGCCCGTACACGACGTTCATCAGCGTCGACTTACCGGCGCCGTTTTCCCCGAGGAGGGCGTGTACCTCGCCCGGCCGGAGATCGAAGCTGACGTCGTCGTTCGCGACGATGCCGGGAAAGCGCTTGGTGATGCCGCGCAGCTCGAGGACGACGGGGCGATCCACGACGGCGATCCTAACCTTCTCTTTGCAGCAAAGACACCGGCGAAGCCCGTGTCCTGCGCGAAGACCCCTGAAGGAGCCGCTGCGCGGGCTCTGGTGCGGCCGCAGCCTCGGCAGTTCGCTCCGCACGGCGTCCTTGCCCCGCGGGCAAGCCCGTGCCCCCGGGCGAAGTACCCTAAGGAGCCGCTGCGGACTCTGGCGCGGCTTTGTCGGCGGCAGCGTGCTCTTAGCCGATCCGCTGCGGGATGTTGTCCAGTGCTCCGGATGCGATCCGTGTCTGCACGCTGTTCACACGAGCGATGATCTCCCCCGGCACCTCGACGGAGACGTTGCCGAGACCCACGCCCCCGGAGGCGACGTCGAACACGGCGTCGTCACCGCCGGTGAACGCGCCGTCCTGCACCTCCTGGATCGTCTGATAGACGGCGACGTCGACCTTCTTCAGCGCGCTCGTGAGGATGTGGTCGCCGAGCTCGGCCTGGTCGGCGTCGACGCCGACCCCTTGCACGTTCTGCTCCGCCGCCGCGTTGAGCGCGCCGAGCCCGCACCGCCCCGCGACCCCGAAGACGATCGTCGAGCCGCGCGAGATCTGGTCGAGCGCGATCTCCTTGCACTTCGCCTGGTCGACGAAGTCCTGCGAGTAGCCGCTGAGGGTTGCGATGCCGGGGCTTGCCGCCCGCACCCCGGCGACGAAACCGGCGATGTAGCGGTCGACTGACGGGATCTTCCGACCGCCGACGGAGCTGACCGTAGGCTTCGTGCCGCCCGTCTCGGCGACGACGAGCCCCGCCAGGTAGCCGACGAGGTAGCCGGCCTCCTGCTCCGCGAAGAGGAGGCCGCGCACGTTCTGCGGTTTCGAGAGCATGGCGGCCTGGGAGACGTCGACGATGGCGAAGTGGGTGCCCGGAAAGCGTCCGGCCACGGTCTCGACGGCCCGGGCCATGGAAGAGCCGACGCCGATCACGAGGTCGTAGCCCCGCTGAGCGAATGCGGACAGGTTCCGGACGTGGTCCCGGTTCGAGCGGGAGACGACGACGCGGCCCGCCGCCCCGAGCTCTTCGTCCGCCCGCCGCAGTCCCTCGCTGGCGAGAGAGTTGAACGAGCGGTCAGCGAGACTGCCGACGTCGGTGACGAGGCCGACGCGGATCGACGCCCCGGTTCTCTCCCGCACCTGAGTCTTCTCGGCGGTCTCAGCCGGGGCCGTGTCGCGCTGCGCCGCGTCGTCGCCCCCGCAGCCGGCCACGAAAGCAGACACGAACGCCAGCAGGAGCGTGAACCGGACCGTGCGCCGCATCTGCGGAGGGTGACCGCGAGGGGCGGGGATCAAACCCGCCCCTCGCAGATCGGCAGGACTAACCGCTGCTGCCGGAGGCAGGCGGCGACTGCGCCGTGACCTTGATCTTGCCCGAGGCAATCTGCTTGCGCACCGACTCGATCGCCTTCCTCCACGCCGGCTGGGCGCGGGAGGAGATCTTCCCGTAGCCGACGCCGTTGGTCTTGACCGAGAAGATGGCGTTGAAGTTCGTCTTGAACTTCGCGCCACCGGCCTCCGCCGCGGCGATCGTGCTCGAGACGGCGATGTCCACCCGCTTCGTGGCGCTCGTCAGCACGTGGTTGCCGAGGTAGCCCTGGTCGGCGTCAACGCCGATCCCGAAGCGGTTCCGCTCCTTCGCCGCCGAGAGGACACCGAGACCGCATTGGCCGGCGACCTGGAAGACGACGCTGGCGCCGTTCGCGATGTGGCTGAGCGCTGCCTCCTTGCACTTCGCCTGGTCGACGAAGTCCTGGGAGTAGCTGTGCTCGACCTTGACGGCCGGGAACGCCTTCTTCGCGCCGACGTAGTACCCGGCGATGAACCGGTCGACTGGCGGGATCTTCAGCCCGCCGACCGCCGCGACGACCTGCTGCCCGGCCGGCGCGTTCTTCGCGCGGAGGCCGGCGATGTAGCCCACGAGGTAGCCAGCCTCCTGCTCCTTGAAGAGGAGCCCGCGCACGTTCGTGGGGTTGCCGTTCTTGAGCTCCGTGCCGACGCCGCTGTTGTCGACGATCGCGAACTTCGTGTCCGGGAAGCGCTTGGCCACCTTGGCCAGAGCATCCGCCATCAGGAAGCCGACCCCGATCACGAGATCCGCTCCGTCGCGCCGTACCGCCGACGTCAGGTTCGGGATGTAGTCGCGGTCGGATCGCGAGATCAGGACTTTGCCCTGGACGCCGAGGCGCTTCTTCGCGTCGTTCAAGCCCTTGTTCGCGAGGAAGTTGAACGAGCGGTCGTCGAGGCCGCCGATGTCGGTCACGAGCACGACCTTGTATGGCTCCTGCCCCGCGACGTCCACCCGCGCCGCGCCGGTGCCGGCAACGGCGAGCGTGACGACGCCGAGGAGCGCCGCTACGAGTAGCGGCCTGAACTTGCGTACTTTCACTTGCCCTCCTTAGAGATCTTTATCACCGCGAACTTGGACGCCAGATTAGAACCCAAGTTGGCGCAGCAAGGCAAGTGCAGCGTAACCCTTACGTGGCGCTTACGTGTCGCTCCAGCTCGGCCGCCTCCACGAGGACGCGACGGGGCTTCGAGCCTTCATAGCCGGAAATGATCCCGCGGCGCTCGAGCATGTCGATCAACCGGCCTGCGCGCGTGTACCCGACCCGCAGGCGGCGCTGGATCAGGCTGACCGACGCCGTCTGCGTCTGCACGACCACGTCGATCGCCTTGTCGAGCAGCGGATCCTCGTCGGGATCGAAGTCGCCGTCGTGCGCTTCGCCGTCATCGTCACCGCCGGCCCCTTCGGGAAGCTCGAGGAGCGTCGGGTCGAGCTCCTGCGGACGCTGGTGCCGGCACTGCTCGACGACGAGCGCAACCTCCTCCTCGCTCACGTACGCGCCCTGGACGCGCTGCAGACGCGAGGTGCCGAGCGGTTTGAAGAGCATGTCGCCCTGACCGAGGAGGCTCTCGGCGCCGGAGCCGTCGAGGATCACCCGCGAATCGGTCTGGCTCGAGACGGCGAACGCGATCCGGCTCGGGACGTTCGCCTTGATCATGCCGGTGATCACATCGACCGACGGGCGCTGCGTCGCGAGCACGAGGTGGATGCCGACGGCACGGGACTTCTGCGCGAGCCGGATGATCGCATCCTCGACGGCCTGCGGGCTGATCATCATCAGGTCGGCGAGCTCGTCGATCACGACCAGCAAATATGGGAGCGGGTCCTCGCCCCGAGCGCGGAAGGCGCGGTTCGCCTCGGGAAGGTTGCGTGCCCGCACGAGCGAGAGGCGCTCGTAGCGCCGCTCCATCTCGGCGACGACGTTCGTCAGGACGGCGCTCGCCTCCTTCGGGCTCGATACCACCGGTGTCAGCAGATGCGGAATCGCCTCGTAGTAGTTCAGCTCGATCCGCTTCGGGTCGATCAGGATCAGGCGCACCTCGTCCGGTGTCGAGCGGAGCAGGATCGACGTGAGGATGGTGTTGATACAGCCCGACTTGCCCGAGCCCGTCGTGCCGGCGATCAGGATGTGTGGCATCCGGGCGAGGTCGGCCCAGACAGGGGTGCCGGAGATGTCCTTGCCGAGCCAGACGGCCAGCGGGCTGGCGGTGGCGGGAAGATCGTCGTAGATGTCCCCGAGCGTGACGATGCGTGGTGAGACGGCCGGCACCTCGACGCCGACGGCCTGCTTGCCGGGGATCGGGGCGAGGATCCGGATCTCGGTCGTCGCGAGCGCGTAGCTGAGGTCGTCCTTCAGCGCGGCGACCTTCGAGACCTTCGTCCCGGGCGCGAGTTGCAGCTCGTACCGGGTCACGCGCGGCCCTGCGATCTGCCCCACGATCGTCGCCTCGACCCCGAAGTGTCGGAGCGCCTGCAGAAGCGTCTCTGCCGTTTGGGCGTTTGCCTGGGTCGTGTTCCCCGCCTGTGGCGGCGAGGCCTTGAGAACCGAGCGATCCGGCAGGACGTACTCGCCTTCTTCGCGCGGCGGTTCGAAGAGGGCGCCCTGCGTCTCCTCCTCCGGCTCGTCGTCGACGAGCAGCGGAGGGGGCTGGACCCCCTCCTGCGAGCTCCCGACCGAGACGACGTCCGGGTAGTCGTGCTCGACGTCGACCGGAGGCTCCTGTGCTGCCGGCTTGCTCTTTGGGGCGCCGAGGGTGGCGCTCCGGGCAGCTTCGGGCCGCGCGAGAGATGTGCGGGCTGCGCCCGAGGCCCGGCGCACCGCGCCGCCCGATCGACGCAGGAGGGCGCCCGCCGACGCACCGGTGAGCAGCAGGCAGCCGGCGACGAGCCCAGTCGCTCCGACGAGGGCTGAGCCGGTGGAGCCGAGCAGCTTCGCGAGACCCCCACCGAGAAGGTCGCCTAGGACACCGCCGTGGCCGGAGCCGAGGACGACCAGGAGGCCGACCAGGGTGAGCGCGAGCCCGGCGCGGAAGGGCTTCATGTCCACGAGCGCGCTGCGGAAGAGCATGAGGCCGCCGATGCCGACGAGCGCGAGAGGTACGACGTAGGCGGCGCTCCCGACCACGTCACGCAGTCCACGCTCGATCTTCTCGCCGACGATGCCGCCCTCCCAGCCGAGCAGGAGCAGCGAAGCGAGGAAGAGCCCGAGCGCAGCGAAGACGAGGCCAATCAGCTCGGGATGGTGGTGACCCCGCTGCCTCTTCGTGCGCTTCTTCACGCGTGACGGCGTGCGGGGGCTTAAGGATCGCTTCGCTTTCTTCTTTGTCGCCATCCGGACGCCGTTCGACGCGACGTCCCGAAGCCCTCTGAAACCAGTTCTTCGTCAGAGTGCTACCGATGCCACGGGCCGCCCGAACCGCCGTCACGGCCGTCTTCTTTGCGAGCGGCGCCTCGTACGGCAGCTTCGTGGCACGCATCCCGGCGTTGAAGGAGAAGCTCGGTGCGGGCGAGGCCGAGCTCGGACTCGTCCTCTTCGCGGGTGCGGTGGGCGCGATCGTCGTACTGCCGCTGGCCGGCGTTCTCTCCGTCCGGATCGGCAGCCGCCGAGTCACGCGTGGAGCGCTGCTCGCGGTCGCGCTCTGCCTCCCCCTGCTCGCGCTCGCGCCGACGCTCGTCACCTTCGCTCTCGCCTTCGCGTTGTTCGGGGCCGTCACCTCGGCGCTCGACCTGGCGATGAACGCGCACGGCGTCGAGGTGGAGGCCCGCTACGCGCGGCCGATCTTCTCGTCCTTCCATGCCTCGTGGAGCCTTGGGGGACTGGCCGGTGCCGGTGCCGGCGCCGCAGCGGCGGCGCTCAGCCTCTCGCCGCTCACGCAGTTCGTCGCCGTCGGTACCGCCCTCCTCGCGATCCTCGTCCCGATGTCGTCGCGGCTGCTGGCCGAGGAGGCCCGCGCCGGTCCCCGGGGTCGTGTCCTCGGCCGCCCCTCGGGTGCCCTCGTCGCGCTCGCGGCGCTGGCGTTTGCCGCGCTCGTCGCGGAGGGTGCCGCCGGCGACTGGAGTGCCGTCTATCTCGATGCGTCCGTCGGGACGAGCGAAGCCGTTGCGGCCGGGGGCTTCGCCGTGTTCGCCGCGACGATGACGCTCGGCCGGCTCCTCGGCGATCGCCTCACGGCAGCCTGGGGGCCGGTGGCGCTGACCCGTCGCGCGGGGATGCTTGCGCCGGTCGGATTGGCAACAGCGCTTCTCGTTGCAGATCCGCTCGGCGGCCTCGTCGGCTTCGCCTGCTTCGGAGCTGGGCTCGCGACGGTGATCCCCACCGTCTTTCGTGCGGCCGGGTTACGTGCGTCATCGCCGGAGGCAGGCATCGCAGTCGTCTCGACCGTGGGCTACTCGGCGTTCCTGATCGGCCCGCCGGCGATCGGTTTTCTCGCCGAGGCGATCGGCCTTCGGGCGGCGCTCGCGGTCGTCGTGGCCGCCACCGCCCTCATCCCGCTGCTCGCCGGATCCACCCGACCCGTCACGGGAGCCTGACGCTCCACACGAGCAGCGTCCCGCCGCGCGCGAACGAGGCGATCGCAGGTCGTCCGAGTCGGGGCTACATCAGTCGGTCTCGGCCTGCCGGGTGGTAGGCCGCGCAGAGCATGCCGAAGTAGGTGGGCGCCTCGTAGGAGAGCAACTCGGAGTCGTAGGCGTTTCCGAGCGCACCGTGGAGGACGAGCAACTGCCAGAGGCTGTCGGCCTTCGCAGCATCCACGAGCTCGACCAGGTCCGCGCTGTCTCCGAGCCGGTTGTCCCGCACGATCTGGACGACGCGTTCGTCGTAGACCGCGGCGGCGGGGTCGAGACCATACGGTCCGGCTCTGTCGTGCGTGTGGGCGTGGTCGGCGCTCGCTACGAGCGCGACCCGGCTGGCGGCCGACGCAGTCGCGATCGCCTCGCCCAGCCGAACGTGCTCCTCGAGCGGCCGGTCTCGCGCCGGGCTGACAACGACGACCGGCAACTCGGGAAGGAACGCGAGCGGGATCAGCGTGCCCCAGTCGAGGGGCGCAACCGCCTCGACGGGGTCGTTGCCGCCGTACGACACTGAGACGACCGGAAGGCCACACCCACGCGCCGCAGCGACCAAGTCGGTGGCGAGCTTGCAGTCGACCGGCCGCTCGAGCTTCTCCGGCTGCCCCCACTCTGCGAGCGAGCCTGCGACGCGGCTGGAGACCACGATCGCGAAGTGCCCCTCGACATGGATGTTGTGCGGCGTCACGACGACGATCGCATCAGGCGTCGCGGCCGAGAAGCGTCTGCCGAGCTCCTGCAGGCCCCTTCTCGTCGGGCCTTCGGCGAACGCGGGCGTCCCGTGCGGCGCAATGGCGCCGGCGACGATCACCCGAAGGTCGAGATCCGCTCGAGCAACAGCTCGAGGAACGCGTCGGCGTCGACCGCCACCCCCACGTCCGCGTTCGGCTCTCGCTCGGTGCGGCGCCAGAGGTCGACGACGGTACGGCCGCGTGTGAGCTCCGAGTCGAGCTCGACCTCGACGTTGCGGTGCTCCGTCCGCACGAGGTCGGGCCGAAACACCTGTGCCAGCGCCAGTGCGTCGTGGACCGGCGGGCCGTTCCAGCCGTACGTCCGCTCATGGAAGAGCTTGAAGAACTCGACGAGCTCGGCGACGAATACGCCGATGGGCCCGGCGCCGCGGAAACGCTCGACCCAGGCCGGGGTCAGCAGCGCCTGGTGCGTCACGTCGAGCCCGATCATCGTTACCGGGACGCCCGCATGGAACACCCGCTGCGCGGCCTCGGGATCTGCCCAGATGTTGAACTCGGCGGCGGGCGTCATGTTTCCTTCCGCGATCGCGCCGCCCATCAGGACGATGCGCGCCGGCCGGACGCCTTGGGCGAGCGCGTCGGCGACGTTCGTCAACGGCCCGACGGGGACGAGCACGGTCTCGGGCGTCACGTGCTCGACCATGAACTCGACTGCGTGCTGCGCAACGGGGCTCGCCGTTGCAGCTGGCAGCTCTGGGCCGTCGAGGCCGCTTTCACCGTGCACGTGGGCGGCGACGGCAAGCGTGCGCTCGAGTGGGCGATCGGCACCGCGCGCGACGGGCACGTCCGTGCGGCCGACGAGCTCGAGCACTCGCAGCGCGTTCTCCGTCGTCTTCTCAAGGGTCTGGTTGCCGTGCACCGTGGTGACTCCGAGCAGCTCCACCTCCGGGCTCGCGAGCGCAAGCAGGAGCGCGATCGCGTCGTCGTGCCCCGGATCGCAGTCGAGGATGATCGGGATCGTCAAGGTTCCAGCCTCATCGAGCCGAGTATCGCGTCTATCTCCTCGGCGGTCGGAAGCGACGGTTGCGCGCCGAAGCGGGACGCCGCGAGTGCGCCTGCGGCGCAGGCACGCCTCAGTGCCTCCACTCGGTCGCGCTCTTCGAGCAGGGAGACGAGCAGGCAGGCGGTGAACGCGTCGCCCGCGGCCGTGCCGTCGACCGCCTCCACGGGGGGCGGCTTCGCGCGTGCCACCTCCTCCCCGTCCTCGAGGAGGAGTGCTCCCTCCGCCCCCAGCGTGACCGCGATCAGCCCCTCGCGGCGCGACAGGGCCTCGAGCTCGTAGCGGTTCACGACCGTCAGGTCGGCCTCCACGTCCACCGGTCGGGCCGGGGCCGCGTTCAGGCAGAAGAGGCCGGTGGCCTGCTCGCGTGCGCGCCGGAGGGCGGTGTCGGGGATCTCGAGCTGGGTGAGGATGGCGTCGGCCGGCTCCAGCCTGAAACTCTCCAGGAGCGCGTTCGCACCGGGGGCGACGACGATCTGGTTCTCGCCCGCGGCGTCGACGAGGATCACGGCGACGCCTGTAGGGGCCTCAACGCGTTGCGCCTGGAGCTCGACCTCTTCCATTCCGGCCAGCGCCTCCTCGGCGAAGGGGTCGCGTCCGACGCTGCAGACGAGCCGAACGGAGGCGCCGAGCCTCGCCGCGGCGACAGCCTGGTTTGCTCCCTTGCCGCCGGGGATGCGCTGGAAGGTCGCATCCGTCACGGTCTCACCGGGTCGCGGTAGCCGCCGGCATCGGGCGACGAGGTCGAGGTTGACCGACCCTACGACTGTGATCGAGGGGGCCATCCCGAGGAGGCTAGCCAGTCCGCGACGAACGGCTAGGGACTGACCCTGGACCGGCTCGCGTGGGCATGGCCGAGGAGTGACAGATCAGCATCAGTTCGTCCACAGCGGGGCGAGAGCGACGTCAGGCGGCGATGGCGCGGAGGTCGTCCATCGTCACGCCGAGCAGCGTGTCGCGCAGGTCGAACAGGCCGGCCCAGAGCGATGACGCATCGACGGCCGCGCCGAGGCGCGCCGCGTCGGAGAGGCCCTGGAGCGCGCGAACGAGCACGGCGAGCTCGAGGTAGGCGGCAGCCACGCGGTTCGGGCAAGCGGAGACTCCCGCCCGCGAGAGCACGGGCTCCCACTCGACGAGCTCGGCGGCACCCGGGCCGCCATACCATGACCGACCCTCCGCCTCGTCCGCCTCGAGCTCGAGGAGGTAGCGCGCGAGCGGTCCGTCCAGCCCGGCCAGCGCCGTCTCGACCCGGTCCGCCGCTCGTCGCAGCGCCGCTTCGCGTGCACCCGCCGTGGAGGGATCCGCCTCTCCCCTACCCCAGCGCTCGAGCAGCCGGCAGAAGGCGAGCGCGGCCACCTCGCACGAACGCAACTGGGCGACGAGCCGCCGAGCGGTCAGCTCGTTGGCCGCGTGCCGCACGAGCACGTCGGGCCACTCAGCCACGCCCAGGTCCTGACACTAGACCTCGATCACCACGGGGAGAATCATCGGCCGCCGGCGCGTCCGGTCGTAGATCACCTGGCCGATCGCATCGTGCAGGTGCTCCTGGAGCAGCTTGATCTCGCGAATGTCGCCCGCCTCGAGCTCCGCGAGTACGCGCGCGGCTTCCGCGCGCAACTCATCGAGCAGGTCGTCCGACTCGCCGAAGCCCCGCGCGATCAACTCGGGGGGTGCGATCGAGCCGCCGTTCGAGCTCGCGAGCGTGGTGACGACGATCAGGACGCCGTCCTCCGAGAGCCGGCGCCGGTCGCGCAGCGCGACGTCCTGCACGTCGCCGACGCCGAGCCCGTCCACGAACGTCACGCCCGCCTCGATCCGGTCGACGATGCGCGAGCCCTCCCGTGAGACCTCGACGACGCTGCCGTTCTCGGCAATCAGGATGTTGCTCGCCGGCACTCCCCCCTGTTGCGCGAGCCGCGCGTGCGCGGCGAGCATGCGGTACTCACCGTGGATCGGCATCACCGCCTTGGGGCGCAGCAGCGCGATCATCGTGCGCAGCTCTTCCGAGTTGGCGTGGCCCGATACGTGGACGGGCGCGATCTCCTCGTGCAGAACTTCTGCGCCGGCTTTCGCCAGCCGGTTGATCGAGTCGTGGACGCGGAGCTCGTTGCCGGGAACCGGCCGGGCGGACAAGATGACGGTGTCGCCACGCTCGACCGTCACCGCCGGGTGGTCGCCGTACGCGATCCTCGTCAGCGCGGACATCGGCTCGCCCTGGCTGCCCGTGCAGAGGATCATCACCTCACCGGGCGGCAGCGACATCGCGTCCTGCGGCTTCACGACGATGTCGTCGGGGATGTCCAGGTAGCCAAGGCTCCGGCCGATGTTCAGGTTCTTGCGCATGGAGCGCCCGACGATCGCGACCTTGCGATCCACCTGAACGGCCACGTCGATTGCCTGCTGCATCCGGTGGATGTTCGAGGCGAACGAGGCGACGAGGATCCGACCCGTCCGCATGGGGATCAGCTGCCGGAACGCTTCGCCGACCAGGCGCTCGGATCCCGTCATGCCCGGCCGCTCCGCGTTCGTCGAATCGCCGAGCAGCAGATCGACGCCCTCGTTGCCGATCGCGGCGAGACGGCCGACGTCGGTCTTCAGGCCGTCAACCGGCGTGTGGTCGAGCTTCCAGTCGCCCGTGTGCACCACCCGACCAGCGTCGGTCTCGACCACGATTGCAACACAGTCGGGGATCGAATGCGCGACGCGCACGAAGTCGAGGCGGAAGGAACCGACCTGGATCACCTTTCCAGGCTCGATCTCCTGCAGCCGGGTCGCTGCCGCCAGGCCGTGCTCGTCGAGCTTCGACTTGATCAGGCCGAGCGTCAGCTTTGTCCCGACCACCTGATCGCAGTCGACCTGACGCAGGAGATACGGCAGCCCGCCCACATGATCCTCATGCGCGTGTGTGAGCACCACCGCCTGCACGCGCCGATCCCGGAGGTAGGAGACGTCCGGCAGCACGAGATCGACGCCGAGGTGCTCGTCGCGCGGGAACGCCAGGCCGGCGTCGACGATGATGAGATCGCCGCCGTGCTCGTACACGGTCATGTTCTTGCCGACCTCGCCGAGCCCGCCCAGCGGGATGATCCGAAGGATCCCGTTCACCGCCGAAGTGTAGGTCGTAGCTCCTCAGACCGTCGCGCGGTCGAGCAGCCCCAGCCGCGCTAGGCAATCCCGTACGGCATCACGCTCTTGCTCGGTCGCCTCCACGAGCGGGAGGCGGTGGCCGCCGACCTCGTGCCCGAGGATGTTCAGCGCGGCCTTGATCGCGATCGGGTTCGGAGCGGCCCGGAGCAGCTCGATCGACGGGCGCAGCTCCGCCTCCAGAGCCTGCGCACCGGCCTCGTCGCCGGCTCTGAAGCGACGGACGAGCTCCTTCACCTGTGGGCCGACGACGTGGGAGTGCACGCAGACGCCGCCGACGCCGCCGAGCTCGAGGAAGGGCAGGACGAGGTCGTCGTCGCCCGCGTAGAGGTCGAGCCCGAGCTCGACGATCCGGCGCGCCTGCTCCCGATCGTCGTTCGCCTGCTTGACGGCCGTGACGTTCGGGATCTCGGCCAGCTCGGCGATCGTCTCCGGCTCGAGGTTCAGCACCACGCGCGCCGGGATGTTGTAGACGACGAGCGGCTTGTCGGTTGCGGCGGCCACCGCTCTGAAGTGAGCGACGACGCCGCGGGGCGGCGGCTTCGAGTAGTACGGCGTCACGACGAGGAAGCCGTCTACGCCGAGCTCGTGCGTGCGCTCCGTCAGGTGCACGGAGTGACGGGTGTCGTAGGTGCCGGTTCCAGCAACCACCGTTGCTCGCTCGCCCACCTCGTCAACGGCGGCCGCGTAGAGCTCGAAGCGCTCCTCGTCGGCGAGCGTTGGACTCTCTCCCGTCGTCCCGGTGACGACGAGCCCGTCGGAGCCGTTCTCGACGAGGTGGCGCGCGAGTGCGCGGAAGGAGTCGATGTCAACGGAGCCGTCCGCTCGGAACGGCGTCACGATCGCGGTGAGAACCTCGCCGAGCATCGGCTCAGATCCTAGATCACAGGATCGCTTCGAGGCCAACCGTGAGCCCGGGCGGCAGCTCGCGCAGCTTCTCGAGCGCGAGCAGGACGCCCGGGACGAACGCCTCGCGGGAGGTCGTGTCGTGCCGGATCGTCAGTGTCTGCCCCCGCCCGCCGAAGATCACTTCCTGGTGGGCAACGAGGCCCGGGAGACGCACGGAGTGGATCGGGACCTCACCACCGATCGCCATGGCGGTGGCGATCGACGTCCCCGAAGGCGCGTCCAGCTTCTGATCGTGGTGGAGCTCGACGATCTCGGCGTGCGGCATCAGCCTTCCTGCCTCGGCGGCGAAGCGCATCATCAGCACCGCACCGAGGGCGAAGTTGGGAGCGAAGAACACCGGCAGCCCGTGCGCCTGTGCCAGTGCGTCGATCTGCTCCTCGTCGAATCCCGTCGTGCCGACGACGCACGGCGTACCCGCCTCGAGGCAGGCCCGCACGTTCGCCTCGACCGCGTCCGGCCGCGTGAAGTCGACCGCCGCCGCCGCGTCCGCCGGCTCGTCGGCGAGCTCGTGACCCGCCTCCTCGAGGGCGGCAGCAAGCACGCTTCCCACCTTCCCCTTTCGCCCGAAGAGGACGACCTTCATCTCATGCGGCCGCACGAGCGAGGAGCGCGGGATTGACCCGCTCCACGGCGGCACGGAAGCGGCGCTCGCTCGGGCCGATCCCCGCGGCGGAGAGACCCTCGGGCCGCAGGAGGTCGGCGGCGAGGGCTGCGACATCGTCCGCGGTGACGGCGTCGATGCGCTCGATCAGCTCGTCGAGCTGGAGGAGCTCGGTGCCGGTGAGGAGAGACTTGCCGAGGCGGCTCATCCGGTTCGACGTCGACTCCATCGACAGCAACATCCGACCCTTCAGGTTCTCCTGCGCGCGCTCGAGCTCTCCCGCCCGGACGTTGCCGCCCGCGATGTCGGCCAGCTCACGTGCCGCGATCTCGAGGCACGGGACGAGGTTCTCCTCCCGCGTACCGAGATAGAGCCCGATCTGCCCCGAGTCGGAGTACTGGGACGCGAAGCTGTAGACGGCGTACGCCATCCCCCGCTTCTCCCGGATCTCCTGGAAGAGTCGCGATGACGCCGAGCCGCCGAGGATCGCGTCGAGGAGCGATGCGGCGAAACGGCGCTCGTCACGGCGGGAGATCCCGAGCGCGCCGAGGCACACGTGGTACTGCTCGGTCGCCTTGCGCTGAAAGCGCAGGCCCGGCACCGGTGTCCGTCCCAGCGGCTTCCGCGGCCTCCGGGCGGCCGGTGCGGTCCGCGGGACACGTCCGGCGAGCAGCTCGGACAACCGTTCGTGCTCGATGTTGCCAGCTGCGGCAACAACGATGTTGGCGCCGCTGTAGACGCTTCGGTGGTACGACGCGAGCGAGCGGCGCGTGACGCTCGAGATGACCTCCGCCCGCCCGAGTACCGGCCGCCCGAGTGCGTGGCCGCCGAACACCGCCTCGGCGGCGATGTCGTGGACGAGATCCTGTGGGTTGTCCTCCACCATCGCGAGCTCCTCGAGCACCACCTCTCGCTCGGCGTCGACCTCGTCGAAGGCCGGCTCGTAGACCATCCCGACCATCACGTCGAGCGCTCGCTCGACTCGGTCGTCCGGGACCCGCGCATAGACGACGGTCGTCTCCCGCGAGGTTGCGGCGTTGAGCTCGCCGCCGAGCCCGTCGAAGATCTCGGCGATCTCCTGCGCGGAGTGCGAGCGCGTGCCCTTGAAGAGCAGGTGCTCGATGAAGTGCGACACGCCAGCCCGCGCGTCGGTCTCGTCGCGTGAGCCGGCTCCGATCCAGAAGCCGAGCGAGACCGAGCGGACGCTCGGAACGAGCTCACTGATCAGCCGCTCGCCTGAGGCGAGCTGCGAGATGTCGTACTGCTGCACGCTCCCGATCCTACTGAGAGGGAGAGACGGGACGGACCGCGCCGCATGTCATCGCAGTGCAAGACGCCGAGGGGGCGGCTTTCGCCGCCCCCTCGGGTGATTTCCTAGTCGCGGTCCCGGCGGGGACCGCGGTCGCGGCCACCACGGCCGCGGTCACCGTCGCGGCGAGGCCGCTCCTCCTCCGGAGGCCGCGGGGGCGCCGCCTTGGCTCGCTCGATCAACTCCTCCGGCGAGACCATCGCGCCGTCCTCGTGCTTGTTCACGAGCTTGAGGCCGATCCGGCCGCGGGCCTTGTCGACCTCCTGGACGACGACGTCCAGGATGTCGCCGCGGCTCATCACATCCTCGATGTGCGCAACCCGTCCGGGGCCGACGTTCGAGACGTGGAGCAGGCCGTCGGTGCCCTTCTTCAGCTCGACGAACGCGCCGAACTGCGTCGTCTTCACGACCTTGCCGGTGTACGTGTCGCCGACCTCTGGCTCCTTGGTCAGCGCCGAGATCGCGGAGATGGCGGCATCGGCCTTCGTGCCCTCGGTCGCGTAGACGAGGATCGTACCGTCCTCCTCGATGTCGATCTGCACGTCGTAGTCGGCCTCAAGCGAGCGAATCGTCTCGCCGCCCTTGCCGATCACCATGCCGATGAACTCGGGATTGATCTGAACCGAGGAGATGCGTGGGGCGTGCTCGGCCAGCTCGGTCCGAGCCTCCGGGATCGCCTCGAGCATACGGTCGAGAATTGCCTCGCGGGCCCTGCTCGCCTGCTCGAGCGCATTGCGCAGGATCTCCTGCGTGACGCCCGTGATCTTGATGTCCATCTGGAGCGCGGTGATTCCGTCCCGCGTGCCGGCGACCTTGAAGTCCATGTCGCCCAGGTGGTCTTCCGCACCCTGGATGTCGGTGAGGATGACGTAGTCGTCCCCCTCCTTGACGAGGCCCATCGCGATGCCGGAGACCGGCGCCTTGATCGGCACGCCCGCGTCCATCAGGGCGAGGGTCGAGCCGCACACAGAGCCCATCGACGAGGAGCCGTTCGACTCGAGCGTCTCCGACACGATCCGGATCGTGTACGGAAACTCCTCGGCCGAGGGGATGATCGCTTGCAGGGCGCGCTGCGCCAGCGCACCGTGGCCGATGTCACGCCGTTTGGGGCCGCGCATGAAGCCGGTCTCCCCGACCGAGAAGGGCGGGAAGTTGTAGTGGTGCATG
>JBBJOI010000071.1:0-8462 GCA_037721555.1 Gaiellaceae bacterium
CGCGATGGTCGTGGTTTCTACTATGAATTCGAGGGTTTCGAGGAGCACGAGCCGGACTTCTCACAGCTGGGCATCAACCCCACGGTGCTGCAGCCTGGCGAACCGATGGGCATGTATCACTGGGAGGCCCGTGCCACCGTGCGGGAATGTTTCCCGAAGGGCCGGTCTCCCGGAGGCGAGCAGGAGACGGTGCACGAGCCACCGAACCCAGACTGCACCTGTACTACGCCGAAAGGGGGCCAGCGCTCAGTCTCTTAGTGATCATCCTGATCGTAATCGTGGTGCTCGCGTTGCTCGGGTTCTTCGGACGCGGGCGCTTCTAGGCGGGAGGGGGCGAGACTCGACCACGAGACTCGCCCCCTCGCCCGTTTCGGTCTGCCATCGGCCAAGCCCCAGCTGGTAAGGCCAGAAGAGCCTGGGCCAGTGTTCACCAATGTCCCCTAACGGTTCCAGTGCGAATACCGTCCGCCCGTCGTCGAAGAGCGGCGCGGGCGCATCGAGCCGGCTCAGTTCAGCCAGGTGATCCCGTATTTCTTCGAAGCGCGAGTGCGCCCGAACCAGCGGCAAAAGCCTCGTCACCGACTCGGAAACACGTGCTCGCCCTCGATCGCGTTGAAGAGTCGTCCTCGTTCGCATGCACGTGCAGCGAGTGCCGAGAGGATCTACCTCTTCGATTGCGAACCCGCCCGCCGTCGTCTCGGTGCTGGCCTGACCGAGGAATACGGTGCCCCGCGAACGACATGCGCTTTCCTGCGCTGGCGTCGAGGTTGTACCCGCGCGCATCCTGATCTCCGATGACGCGAATCTACCTTCGGCGCTCTTCGGGTTTCCACCTGGCAGGCCGAGAAGGCTCAGCTGCGCCGGTGTTCAGGAATGTCACCCGAGCGTCTCACCGCATCTGAGACAATCGCCGGACGAGCGAGAGTCGCGGGGCGTTGCGGTGACATCTTCGGCGTGGTTGCCGACGACCCCGTACCTCTTTGCGAGCTATGCTCTGGGGTTCGCGTCCACGGTCTGTTGAGACGGCCTTCGTCTAGTCCTTCACTTACCGACGAAAGGGGCGGTGACCATGAATCCGAACAAGGCACTCTGGGAGAAGGGCGACTTCACGCGGATTGCGGAGAGCATGCGCGAGAGCGGCGAAGCGCTCGTCATGACGTTGGGAATCACCGACGGGCTCAAGGTCCTCGACCTTGGCTGCGGTGACGGGACAACGGCGCTTCCAGCGGCGAGGCTTGGGGCGGACGTCCTGGGTGTCGACATCGCCAGCAACCTCGTCCAGGCAGGCAACGCACGAGCACAGAGCCTCGGCCTGACGAACTGCAGATTCCACCAAGGCGATGCGTGCGATCTGAGCGAGCTCCAGGATGACAGCTTCGACCTCGTCGTCAGCATCTTCGGCGCGATGTTCGCCCCCAGGCCGTTCGACGTGGCCAAGGAGGTCGTTCGCGTGACGCGGCCCGGCGGCCGGATCGTCATGGGCAACTGGATTCCCAATGACCCGACGCTCGTCGCCCAAATCTTGAAGATCAGCTCCGCCTACTCGCCGCCTCCTCCGGAAGGGTTTGTCAGCCCCATGACGTGGGGCGTCGAGGACAACGTGATCGAGCGATTCGCGGGCGCAGGAGTCCCCGAAGAGAGGATCTCGTCCGAGAGGGATACCTATACGTTCAACTTCCCAGGGCCACCATCGGAACTTCTGGCTGTGTTCAGAACGTACTACGGGCCGACGATGAACGCGTTCGAAGCTGCAGCAGCCGACGGCCGCGAGGGCGATCTGCAGGCCGAGCTGGAAGCTCTCTTCAACAGCCAGAACACAAGCCCGAGTGAGGATGCCACTTCTATTCCTGCAACCTTCCTGCGCGTGACGGTCGAGGTGTGAGATTGGGGTAACGAGAACGCGACCGCAGAGCGGCCGAGCGTTCCATGGAAAGGCGCGCGGATGTCGGCGTGCACGCCGAGGTGCGTCAGTCGGCGAGAAAAGCTTCCAGACGTCCAGCCTCGTCCTCGAGCTCGCGTCGTACCGGCGCGACGGCGCCGCGAACGGCTCGAGCACGACGCGTCCGTTCTCGATGCGCCAGATGCCCGCGACGAACCCGTCGACGAGGAACGTCTGCGCGACGTCGCCGTTCATGCGGTGACCGTCTTCCGGTATTGCTCCGGAAGCACGCGCGTCCGATCCGCGAATGCCAGCAGCACGTAGTCCCACTTCGGCAGGAAGCGAACGGGCGCGGGGACCGTGGCGTCCGGCAGCGGTGCGCCCGGGACGTCGAGGAGCGCGCGGCCGTGCTCGTCTCGAAAGCGTCGCAGCGGCGCGAGCCGCTCGAGCGCGCGCTGGAGCTCCGGCACGTGCATCATGCTCCAGGCGCCGATGTCGCGTCGCGACGCGGGGCCGAACGCCGCCAGGTAACGACCGACGATCGCCGCGCGCACCTCGACGGGATCGTGGGCCTCCGGCTCCTCGATGGCGACGGACCCCGGCCCTCGGGACGCGCGTGCCAGAGCGCGGTCTCGTGGTGGTGCAGCACGTGCGCGCGCACACGTGCGCCGCGCCAGGCGCGGCGCGCATCGACCCCGATGAGCCCGTGCTCGCACTCCAGCTGTGCGAGCGCTTCCGCCGTGGTCACAGGACCTGCCGCGGCGAGCGAGCGCATCGCCGGCGCCAGGCGCTTCGCAATCGACGTCTGATCTGGAAAATTTGTCTCGCTGAGCGCCGCGCGGAGAAGCGCGTAGTCGCGCCGTGTGACGAGGTGCAGCGTCTGCCGCATCACCGTCGCCTTGACGACGCGGCGCTCGCGAGCTCGCGCTCGAGGGCCTCGCGCCTGAAGCTCGTCGTGCGCGTCCAGATGCCGACGTACGGCGCCGGCGGCCACTGCGCCTGCATCCCGACCAGGCGCTCGATCACCGCCGTCGGCGAAACCCGCTTTCGCTCCAGCAGGAGCTGACGCGCAGCGTCGCGCGGTTCAGCTCGCCCAGCGTCAGGACGCGCTCGCCCATGCGTCAACGCTCTACACGCACCCGTTCGCGTCCGCATCGCCTCGCGATCAGGAGCTTCCGCTGCTGCCATGTCAGAGCCAGGATGTACTTACCGTCCGGCGAACACCGGCCCCCGTGGCGAGCAGCGCCCTCCGGCCACGGGTTACGTCAGCGGGTGTACGCCTCTGCCCAGCACGCGGCCGAGCACGCCCCCGGCGACACAAGGCTTCATTTTGGTTCGAGTTCTTTACGCCGACTCGGGCGTTAGCCGCGCTACGGCTAGTCGGGAAGCCAGCCGTTGCGGTACGCGGTCGGCTCGCGGCCCGGGACCGTTGCGTAGGCGACCCCCCCGTCCTTCGTGTCCTCCTCGACGCCCGCACCGTGGCGGTTCGCGACCTCGTCGGCGGGGAAGCCGAGGCTGTCGGGCTCGACGGACCGCCCGCGTGCGCCGATTGCGATCACGAGGCACGGACCGCTCCCCGCCCCGACGATCACGTGCTTCGTCTTCGGCGGGCAATGCACGAAGTCCCACGCGCGCAGTTGCCGCTCCTCCCCCTCGATGATCAGAACTGCTTCACCCGAGACGACGAGAAAGCCCTCCTGATCGGCCTCCCAGTGGTACATGGCCATCGGTTCGCCCGGCCTGAGCACGAACGGATTGACGCCGAGCTGCTCCCGTTGCCGCTCACCTTCGAAATCGTCGAGCGCAACGCAGACGGCGCCGCGGCCGTCGACGTGACGCCACTCGGCATCGTGCATGTTGAGGACGAACCATCCGTCGCCCTTCGGGACGAGCCCGTGCTCGGTCTGCTCCAGTTTCGACTCGGAAACCATGGACTCGAGTCTGCCGCATGGGCCGTGTGCGGTGCAACGCCTCGGCGCTCCCGAGCACCACCGGGAGGTGCTGGCCGGCGGTTGCGAGAAGCGCATCGTGCCTTGTAGGAAGGGCCACGAGCGTCACGATAGACGCGGCCGCCGCACACCCACGGTTACGGGTTCACACCGTTGCCGCCCGGAACGATTGCATTGCGCGTCCGCGACGTCGCCGAGGCGAAGGCGAAGCTGGAGGCGGCCGGCGTGCAGATCGATGAAATGCGGGACTCGGGCGTCTGCCATGGGGCCGGGCTCCGCGACCCCGACGGCAACGCCATCCTCATCCACCACCGCTACGGGCCGTAGGAGCAAACCTGATGCATTCGCCGCGTACCGGCGCGGCGACGGCCTGGTCTACCGGCACTGGCAGTACCAGCGAGGCGAGCGGCTGTTGCGCCTTCCTCTTGCTCCGTAGGTTGTGAAGGGCCAGATTGTTCGCCTGGGCCAGAGTCGGGAGTGTGCCCGGCGAACGACCGAGGCCTCAGCGAGCGAGATGCTTCGTCCGCTGCCTCACTCTGTCGGCAACTCGAAGCGACCGATGATTCCCTTGTCGCCGCCCTCCGGCGCGGGGCGCTCCGGGTGGCGTGTCGCTACCCACGCGATCCCCTGCCGTCCGCTCTAGCCGCGGAGCGACTGCTACCGGCTTGCCTGGGCGAAGCGTGCACTCGTTTTGGCAGGAACCGCGCTTAGCTCGACGCCGAGCTGATCATTCCGGCGCCGACGGTGTCGTTCGTCGTCTCGTCGATCAGGATGAAGGCGCCGGTTGCGCGATTGTCTGCGTAGGCGTCGACCGCGAGCGGCTCGGAGAGTCGCAGCCTGACGCGGGCGATGTCGTTCAGCTCCAGCCGCTCCGGCGCCGGGCAGTCCTCGAGCGTGTGGATGTCGACCACCGACACGAGCTCGTCGACGATCGCCCTCACGGTTCTCGTCGTCTGCTTGATCGCGAGCTTCGTGCGCGGCTCGAGTGGCTTCTCCGCCATCCAACAGACCGTCGCTTCCAGCTCGCGCGCCACCGTCGGCGGCTGCTCCGGGTCCGCGAGCATGTCGCCGCGGGAGACGTCGAGGTCGTCCTCCAGCCTGACGGTGACCGACATGCCAGGGACCGCCGACTCGAGTCGCCCGTCCGCGTTCTCCACCGACGCAACCGACGAGCGACGACCCGACGGGAGCACGACAATCTCGTCGCCCGTACGCCAGACACCCCCAGCGACCTGCCCAGCGTAGCCGCGATAGTCGTGGTGCTCGTCCGAGATCGGCCTGATCACCCACTGCACCGGGAACCGGCGGTGATCAAGGTCGCGGTCGCCGGCAATCTCGACGGTCTCGAGGTGCTCGAGCAGCGTCGGGCCGTCGTACCACGGCATCCCCTCACCGCGCTCGACGACATTGTCTCCACGCAGCGCAGACATCGGAATCACCCGCACGTCGCGCAGCTCGAGCCGCTCGCTCGTCTCCCGCAGCTCCTGCTCGATCTCGCGGAAGCGCTCCTCGGAGAAGCTGGCGAGATCCATCTTGTTCACCGCGACGACGACGTGCGGAATGCCGAGGATCGCTGCGATGTACGAATGGCGGCGTGTCTGTTCGATCACGCCCTTGCGCGCGTCGACGAGGATGATCGCCACGTCGGCGGTCGAGGCGCCGGTAACCATGTTGCGCGTGTACTGGACGTGCCCTGGCGCGTCCGCGAGCTGGAAGCGGCGGCGCGGCGTCACGAACGAGCGGTAGGCGACATCGATCGTGATCCCCTGCTCCCGCTCGGCGCGCAACCCGTCTGTGAGCAGCGCGAGGTTGACGTACCCGTCGCCTCGGCGCCTCGAGGTCTCCTCGATGTGCTCGAGCTGGTCGGCCAGGATCTGCTTCGTGTCGTAGAGCAGCCGCCCGATCAGCGTCGACTTGCCATCGTCGACCGAACCCGCCGTGACGAGGCGCAGCAGCTCGGTGTCGAGCATCGTCCTAGAAGTAGCCAACGCGCTTCCGGTCTTCCATCGCGGCCTCGCTCGCGCGATCGTCGGCACGCGTCTCCCCCCGCTCGGTCACGCGCGTCGCCGCGATCTCGGACACCACCTCGTCCAGGGTCGCCGCCTCGGATGCGACCGCGCCGGTACAGCTCATGTCGCCGACCGTGCGAAAGCGCACTGACACCTTGAACGGATCCTCGCCTTCCATCCGCTCGACGAACTCGCTCACGGCGTAGAGCATCCCGTCGCGGCGAAAGACGTCGCGCTCGTGCGCGAAATAGATCGACGGCAGCTCGAGCCGCTCGCGGGCGATGTACTGCCACACGTCGAGCTCGGTCCAGTTCGAGATCGGGAAGACGCGGACGTGCTCGCCGCGCCGCACGCGCGCGTTGTAGAGGTTCCAGAGCTCGGGCCGCTGCACGCGCGGGTTCCACTGACCGAAGTCGTCGCGGAAGCTGAAGATCCGCTCCTTCGCGCGCGCGCGCTCCTCGTCGCGACGGGCGCCGCCGATGGCGGCATCGAAGCGGTGCTTCTCGATTGCATCGAGCAGCGTCGTCGTCTGCAGCTGATTGCGCGACGCACGCGGGCCTGTCTCCTCGACGACCCGCCCACGCTCGATCGACTCCTGCACGGAGGCGACGATCAACGCCTCGCCGAGCGCGGCGACGCATCGGTCGCGGAACTCGATCACCTCCGGGAAGTTGTGGCCGGTATCGACATGCATGACGGGGAACGGGAACTTCCCTGGGCGGAACGCCTTCTCGGCCAGCCGGAGCAGCACGAGCGAGTCCTTGCCACCGGAAAAGAGGAGCACAGGTCGCTCGAGCTCCGCCGCGAGCTCACGCATGATGTGGATCGCCTCCGCCTCGAGCTCGTCGAGGTGAGAGAGGTGAACCGGAGTCCGGATCAACTCGGGTGCAGCCCGCATTCGAGCTTGTCCTGTCCCGCCCAGCGACCGTCGCGCCCTTCGCCCGGCAGCGTGCAGTGCGTGCAGCCGATCGACGCGTAGCCAGCGACGTGAGCCTGATTGAAGGGGAGATCGTGCTCTCTGATGTAGGCCCAGACGCGGCTCTCGTCCCAGTCGGCGAGCGGGTTCGCCTTCCAGAGCTCGTGGCGCTCGTCCCAGCCGAGCTTCGACGCGCTCGCACGCGTCGGGGACTGGTCTCGGCGCATGCCCGTGATCCAGCCGTCGAGGTCGGCGAGCGCGCGGCCGAGCGGCGCCACCTTGCGGATCGAGCAACAGAGGTCGGGCCTCCGCTCCCAGAGCGCCTCACCGTGCACTGCTGCTTGCCGGCCGAGGGACGGTCCCTCGTACACCTGCACCTCGATGCCGTACCGCTTCTCGACCTCGCGCCAGACGTCGTACGTCTCGGGAAAGAGCACGTGCGTGTCGAGCGCGAAGACGCGTGCGCGCGGCTCGATCGCCAGCAACAGGTCGAGGAGCACCGCTTCCTCCTTCTGGAAGGAGCAGGCCAGGGCCAGGCGCGGGTGGAGATGCTCGACCAGCGTCTCGAGCAGCGCTTCCGGCGCGAGCGACTCGGCGAGGCCGCTCTCCGCGAGCGCAGCGATCGGGTCGGCGTGCGTCGTCGACATCGCCATCAGCGTACCAGTGCATAAGTCAAGCTAATCGACGCTATTAGTGGACAATGGCTAATCTGCTGCCGGTGGATCCGAAGCTCTCCCTGGCCGGCCTGCTGATCGGGATCCTCGTCGGCATGACCGGAATGGGCGGCGGCTCGCTCATGACCCCGATGCTCGTCTTCCTGTTCGGGTTCAAGCCGACCGTCGCGATCGGCACCGACATCCTGCACGGGGCGATCTTCAAGACCTTCGGCGCCGCCCGACACCGCCAGCTCGGCACGGTGCATGCGCGGCTGACGCTCTGGATGCTGCTCGGGTCGGCGCCGTGCTCGTTGGTCGGCGTCGGCTTCTCGACCTGGCTCAAGCACCGCTACGGGGAAGGCTTCGAGGACACGGCAGCGATCATCCTCGGCATCGCGCTGATCGCGGGCGGCGTGGGCTTCGCGGTGAAGACCTTCGTCTCCGGCCGAGCCAAGACCGACGCACCGTTCCTCCTCACGCGCGGCGATCGGCGCGTCGCGCTCGCGACCGGAGCCGTCGGCGGATTCATCGTCGGGCTCACATCGGTCGGCAGCGGCACCTTCTTCGGGCTCGTGATGCTGCTCGTCTTCCCGCTGACGGCGTCAAAGGTCGTCGGCACCGACATCTTCCACGCAGCTGCGCTGCTCTGGGTCGCCGGGGCCGGGCATCTCGTGGCGGGAAACGTCGACCTCGGAGCGATGGCCTCGCTGCTCGTCGGCTCGATCCCGGGCGTGCTCGCGGGCAGCCAGGTCTCGGTGAACCTGCCCGACGCGGCGCTTCGCCTGGGCCTCGCGACGACGCTGCTCCTCGCGGGGCTCAAGCTCGTGGAGGTGCCGGGAGCGGACGTGATCATCCTGACCGTGCTCGCACTCGGCGCCCTGCTGCTCCTCGGAGCCGGAGCGCGCGCCTGGCGCCGGCGAGCGATCCCGCGCCAGGCTTCTGAGGAGTCGCCGAGACCCAGGCCGCACTAGAGACTTGATGTGAAACTCGGGTGCGCACGGGGATGGGCCAGACGGAGCGGTTTCGCCGGGTCGGGCGCGGCGCGTAGTGGTA
>JBBJOI010000036.1:0-28631 GCA_037721555.1 Gaiellaceae bacterium
CGAGACGAGCGACATCGAGTACCTCTTCCCGATCGGCTGGTCGGAGCTCGAGGGGATCGCGAACCGGGGCGACTTCGACCTGAGACAGCACGCCGCCTCGTCCGGCAAGGACCTCGAGTGGATCGACGCCGGCACGGGCGAGCGCTACGTTCCGCACGTGATCGAGCCGGCGCTGGGCGTCAACCGCGCGCTATTGACCTTCCTGATCGACGCCTACGACGAGGAGATCGTCGCCGAGCGGGAGCGGACGGTGCTGCGGCTGCACCCGCAGCTCGCGCCGGTCAAGGCGGCTGTGCTACCGCTGATCGGCAAGAGCGAGGAGATGGTCGCAAAAGCCCGCTCGCTCTTCGAGGAGCTGCGCCGGGTGGTGAGTGCCGAATACGACGACAGCGGAGCCATCGGCAGGCGCTACCGCCGCCAGGACGAGATCGGAACGCCTTACGCCCTCACGATCGACGACGGCACGCTGGGCGACGACACGGTCACGATCCGCGACCGCGACTCGCTCGCGCAGGAGCGCGTGCCGATCGGTCGGGTGCGAGAGGTCGTGCTCGACCGGCTCGCGCAGGAGTGGCGCTCGCCGAAGGACGATTAGTCAGTCGCGGGACGGCCGCTCGAGCAGCCGCTCGCCCCGGTTGAACCCGAACCGCTCGTAGAGCCCCTGCGCGTCGGCCGTGTGCAGGATCCAGCGCCGCTCGGCGAACGGTCCTTCCACGACCGTGAACCGGACGAGCTCGACGCCGCGACCACCGCCGCGGTGGTCGGCGTGGACGTAGACGTCTGCGAGGTAGACGAGGCTGCGTCCGGCACGTCGACGGTTCGGCTGAAACCGACCTGAGCTCCGTCGCGGTAGAGCCCTACGGTCCGGGCGGCGCGGTCGATGAGACCGTCCATCGCCGCACGCGAACGGCCTGCTGCCCAGTAGGACTCCACGGAGATGAAGCGATGCACTTCCGCGCGATCGACGCGGGCCGGATCGTCGTCGAGCTCGTAGCCAGCGTCGAGCTCCCGCCTCATGCGGTGAGGGTGCGTAGCCGAAAGCCGCCGTGGTACTCGTACGAGGCGGTGATCACGGAGAGCGACTCGCGCGCCCCGCGATCCGTCAGCCCGACGTCGTGGGCCTCCGCGAGCGGCCTCGCGAGCAGCGCCCGGATGCCCCGCAACCCTTCCGGCGAGAACGAGATCGTGCCCGGCCCGCAGGCCTGACAGACGGCGCCTCCCGCCGAGGGCAGGTAACCCACGAGCCCTTCCTCCAGTCCGCACTCGACGCACGCGTCGAGGTGCGGCATGTACCCCGACAGCCAGAGGAGCTTCAACTGGAACGAGAGCGCGAGCGGATCGAAGACCGGGCGCACAGGGGCGCGGGACTCGACTCCGTCGAGCCGGTCGAGAAAGCGCGTCAGCGCGGTGAACGCACGCTCGTTTGCCTCCTGCTCGGTGAAGAGCCGCAGCATCGCCTCAGCGCCGACGAGGCCGACCGCGAGGCGGTACGTGTCCTCCCGCGACTCGTGGTGCGAGCGAATCAGCGAGACGCCGGTGACAGTACCGAGCTCACCCGAGCCCCGATGCAGCATCAGCTCGACGTGCGAGAGCGGTTCGAGTCGCGCGCCAAAGCGGGACTTGGTACGGCGGACGCCCTTTGCGACTGCGCCCACGCGGCCGCAGTCGGCGGTGTAGACGTGCAGCACGCGATCTGCCTCCCCGAGCCGGAATGAGCGCAGCACAACCGCTTCTGTCTTGTACGTCCGTCCCACACCTTGAGTCTAGAGCGGCGGGCGACAGGAACTGTTCGCGGCCTTTGTGCGTTGTAACCGAGATGAACCGGATCCAGATCTATACGACCCGCTGGTGCGGCTACTGCGTCCGCGCCAAGGCGCTGCTCGACGGAAAGGGCCTGCCGTACGAGGAGATCTCTCTGGACGACGACCCCGCCTTCCGGCAGACGCTCTTCGACCAAACCGGTGGCTGGTCTGTGCCGCAGATCCTGATCGACGGCCACCCGATCGGCGGCTATACCGAGCTCTGGCGCCTGGACAAGTCGGGCGCCCTCGACGAGAGCCTCGCGGCGTAACTTAGTTGCTGTCAGCAACTTGGCAGCGCAGGCAGTACCAGGTTCCACGCCCGCCCACGCGGGTCTTCGAGATCGGCGTCCCGCAACGGTCGCAAGGCTCGCCCGCCCGCCCGTAGGCGCGAAACTCGTCCTGCATCGAGCCGGGTGAGCCGTCGGGCAGCCGGTAGTCGCTCAACGTCGAGCCCTGCCGGCGGATCCCGAGCTCGAGCGCGCGGCGGATACCGCGGTGGAGGCGGCGCAGCTCGTCTGCACCGAGGCCGCCTGCGGGACGCAGCGGGTGGAGCCGCGCGTACCACAGCGCCTCGTCGACATAAATGTTCCCGAGCCCGGCGAGCGTCCGCTGGTCGAGCAGCGCCGCCTTCAACGGTGCCCGCCGGCCGGAGAGGCGCTCGCCCAGCGCCTTTGCCGTGAAGCGCCCGAGCGGCTCCTCTCCCAGCCGCAGCGCGAGGTAGGGCTCGAGCTCGCCGGGCTCGAGCAGGAGCCAGGTGCCGAAGCGACGCACATCGCGGTAGGCGACGCTCGTCCCGTCGTCGAGCGCCACGAGCGCTCGGAGGTGCGACAGGTCGGCTGCCGGCTCATGGAGCAGCGTGCCGGTCATCCGCAGGTGGATCAGCAGCACCCGCCCCGATCCGAAGCGGACGAGAAGGTACTTGCCGCGCCGGTCGACCTCGGTGACGCGCTCCCCCTCGAGCTCGGCAGCCACCTCGAGCGGATTGAACGGCCGCACGAGCCGCGCGTCCTCGATCTCGACCCGCTCGAAGGTCCGTCCCTCGAGCACCGGAGCCAACCGCCTGCGGACGGTCTCGACCTCCGGGAGCTCCGGCACTAGCTGACGACGTCGAGCAAGAGCGGCCGAGGGCGCGGCTCGACGTCGCCGATCGCGTAGGCGGAGAGAACGTGCGCGACGCCGACTGTTGCCGCTTCTTCGCTGCGCGCACACACCTCGGCGAGCAGGTCCCCCTCCTTCACCAGGTCGCCTCTCTTCGCGTGGCAGACGACCCCGACCGCGTGGTCGATCGAATCCTCCTTCGTCCGTCGACCGGCGCCGAGCTCGAGCGCGGCCTGACCGACGCCGATCGCCCCGAGACGCGTCACATATCCTCCCCGCGGCGCACGCACCTCCCGCGCGACCGGCGCCGTCGGCAGCGCACCGGGCTCCGGATCGCCGCCCTGCGCCCGGATCCAGCGCTCGTAGCGCTCGAGCGCTGAACCATTCGCGACGGCTGCTTCGGCGCGAGCTCTCCCCTGCTCGACGTCGACGCCGAGATCGGACAGCGCGAGCATGTGCGCGCAGGCGTCGAGCACGAGCTCGGTGAAGTCCGCCGGCCCCTCGCCGCACACCGTTCGGCGCGCCTCCGCGATCTCGAGCGCGTTCCCGACCGCCGCCCCGAGCGGCTGCTCCATGTCGGTGAGCAGGCAGACGACCTCGCGGTCGGCGCGGCGGCCGAGCTCGAGCATCGTCTCCGCGAGCACGCGTGCGTCGTCGAGCGTCTTCATGAAGGCGCCGTCGCCGACCTTGACGTCGAGCACGATCGCGTCGGCGCCGCCCGCGATCTTCTTCGACATGATGCTCGAGGCGATCAACGGGACGATGTCGACCGTCGCCGTGACGTCTCGGAGGCCGTAGAGCTGCTTGTCGGCCGGGACGAGATCTCCGGTCTGGCCCACGATCGCGAGACCGACCTCACGAACCTGCGCCACGAAGGCATCGGTGGAGAGCTCGACGCCGAACCCCGGGATCGACTCCAGCTTGTCGAGCGTGCCGCCTGTATGGCCGAGGCCGCGGCCGCTCATCTTCCCGACGGGCACGCCGCACGCGGCCACGATCGGCCCGACTGCGATCGAGGTCTTGTCGCCGACGCCGCCCGTCGAATGCTTGTCGACGACGCGACGGCCGAGCGCGGCGCCGAGGTCGAGCGTGGTGCCGCTGCGGATCATCGCGTCGGTGAGCGCGTAGGTCTCGGCGCCGTTCAGGCCCCTGAAGTAGACGGCCATGCACCACGCGGAGAGCTGGTAGTCCGGGATCTCGCCGCGCGCATAGCCGAGGATCAGCTCGGACAGCTCGTCGGCGCGAAGTTCTTCCCCGTTTCGCTTCCGCTCGATAAGCTCCGCCGCTCGGATCATCTCGTCGCCACGTAGGTGACCGGGGCGCGGCGGACGCGAAGCGGGCCGTCGAAAGAGGACGGGAGATCTCGATCCCACAGCGTGTGGGTCGCGTCGACGTAGCCCTGCACGGAAGCACGGTCTGGGAAGTCGATCCAGCCGCCGACGTCGCGCTCCTCAACCTGGTCGAAGTACCGCCCCAAGAGGTCGCGCGCGTTCTCGTCGCAAAAGCTCCGGGTGGGGAAGACGCCGCCGAGGAGCTCCCGAAGCTCGCGAAGATGCTCGACGCCGTTCGTGACAGCGACGAGCCGGCCACCCGGGCGCAGCACGCGGGCGAGCTCCGAGATCGCGCGCTCGACATCGGGCACGTGGTAGAGCATCCACGCGGCCAGAGCGGCGTCGAAGGACGCGTCCGCGAACGGGAGCCTCTGGACGTCGCCGACGCGTGCGGCGACTCCGCGGGCGCGTGCGAGCTCGACCATCCGCTCGGAGCTGTCGACAGCCTCGACGTCTGCGCCACTCGCCGCGATCCGCTCCGCCGCCTCGCCCGGACCACATCCGACCTCGAGCACGCGTCGCGGCCCCACCTCCAACACCGCTTCGACGGCGAGCGCAGGCGAGTCCGGCCCAGTTGCGTAGCGAAGGGCGGCGCGCCGTCCGAGGAGACCCTTCTCGGATGCGTACTCCTCGGCGACGACCGCCGGATCGTTCAGGCTCACGGCTGCAGGATCGGCGTTCCGGGGATGCCACGCGACGGAGCCTTGCCGCCGAGCCAGGCGTTCACCGTCGCGCCGACGTCGGCGAACTCGCCCTTGTGGGTTGCGCCGTTCGCGTTCCGTCCCGCCGCGTACGCGAGCAGGAGCGCATGCTCACGGGAGTGGTCGGTGGAGGGCGTGGTGGGGTCGCAACCATGATCGGAGGTGACCACGAGCAGGTCGCCGGGACGAAGCGCCTCGAGGATGTCCTCCAGCCGCCGGTCGAAGTCCTGCAAGCAGCGGTGGAAGTTGACGGGGTCGTTCCGGTGTCCCCAGAGCATGTCCGTCTCGACGAGATTCACGAAGATGAACCCCTCTTCGAGCTCGTTCAGCAGCGTGACCGTCTGATTGATCCCGTCGACGTTCGACTTGGTCGGGCGCGACTCGTCGATGTCGCAGCCTGCGAAGGTGTCGCTGATCTTCCCGACGCCGTGCACCTTCAGGCCCGCGTCCCGGACGAGCGAGAGGTAGTTCGGTCGGCGCGGCTCGAGCGAGAAGTCGTGCCGGTTCGGAGTTCGCTCGTAGCTGCCCGGCTCGCCGGTGAACGGCCGCGCGATCACGCGCCCGACTGCGTGCTTGCCGATCAGGAGCTCGCGCGCCGCCCGACAGGCGTCGTAGAGCTCCTCGAGCGGGATCGTCTCTTCGTGCGCGGCCACCTGGAAGACGGAGTCGGCCGACGTGTAGACGATCCACTTGCCCGTCCGCTGGTGTTCCTCGCCGAGCACGTCGATGATCTCGGTGCCCGAGGCGACCTTATTGCCCAGAACACCGCGCGCCGTCCGGTTCATGAAGGGGTCGATCACGTCGTGCGGGAAGCCGTGCGGGTACGTCGGCATGGCGGTCGGTGTGACAACGCCCATCAACTCCCAGTGCCCGGTGGTCGTGTCCTTTCCCTTCGACCGCTCGAGCAGACGGCCTGCGATCGCGGGCGCCCCCGGCTGCGGCGGGCACCCCTCGAGGGGCATGACGTTACCGAGGCCGAGCGCCTCCAGCGAGGGCAGGTCGAGTCCTCCGACGACGCGGGCGACGTTCCCGAGTGTGTTCGACCCCTCGTCGCCGTACGAGGCCGCATCCGGCAACTCCCCCGCTCCGACGGCATCGAGCACGATCACGCACGCCCGCGGCATGCGGCTATTCTAGGGCGATGGACACGGTGCTCGGTCTCCTAGGTATGGCGATCTACATGGCCGCGGTCATCGCCCTCGCGTCCGCGGTCACCTATGCGGTCGTGAAGCTGAGTCCATCGAAGAGCGCGAAGGAGATCGACGCGAAGCAGGCTGCCCACTCCTAGAGCGCGTCAGACGGCTGAGCCGAGTGCTTCTTCGAGCGGGGTGAAGCTCAGGTTGTGCGCCTCCGCCACGGCCTCGTAGGTGACCTGCCCCTCGAGCACGTTGACGCCCCGGCCGAGCGCTGGGTCCCGGGCGACCGCAGGGGCGAAACCGTAGTCGGCGATCTCCTCCACGTACGGCAGCGTCACGTTCGTGAGCGCCTTCGTCGAGGTGATCGGGACGGCGCCCGGCATGTTCGCGACGCAGTAGTGGACGACACCGTCGACGGAGTAGACGGGATCGTCGTGCGTGGTGGCATGTGAGGTCTCCGCGCACCCGCCCTGGTCGATGGCGACGTCGCAGAACACGGCCCCGTCCTTCATCTCCCCCACCATCTCCCGGGTCAGGAGCTTCGGCGCGAGAGCGCCCGGGATCAGCACGGCTCCGATCACGAGGTCGGCGTCGGCGATCGACGCCTCGATCTGCAGCCTGGACGACATGACGAGGCTGACGCGGCCGTGCAGGATCTCCTCCAGGTGGCGCATCCGGTCGACTGAGCGCTCGAGGATCGTCACCTGTGCCCCGAGCCCGAGGGCGATCACGGCCGCGTTGTAGCCGACGATGCCGCCCCCGATCACGACCACCTTGCCAGGTGAGACTCCGGCGACGCCGCCGAGGAGGAGACCGCGGCCGCCCTTCGGCTTCTCGAGGTAGTGCGCACCAGCCTGGGCGGCGAGCCGGCCCGCCACCTCGCTCATTGGAGCGAGCAGCGGCAAGCGGCGGTCGTCGGTCTCGACCGTCTCGTACGCGATCGCGACGATGCCGCTGTCCGTGAGCGCCCGCGTGAGCGGCTCGTCGGCAGCGATGTGGAGGTAGGTGAAGAGGATGAGCCCCTCGCGGAGCCGCCCGTACTCCTGCTCGATCGGCTCCTTCACCTTGAGCAGAAGCTCGGCCTGCTGCCACACGTCGTCGACCTCCGCGACGCGTGCTCCTGTGGCTGCGTAGTCGGCGTCTGCGAAGGCGCTCCCGAGACCCGCTCCGGACTCGACCACGACCTCGTGGCCGTGCAGGACGAGCTCCCGCGCACCGGCCGGGGTCAAGGCCACGCGGTACTCCTGCGGCTTGATCTCCTTGGCGACCCCGATCCTCATGGCCGCGCGCAACGATACAGCGCGTGGTCGGCGCAACGAGACCGTTCCGGCACGAAGTCATTGCGCTTCTGTGATCGAGCTCGTGGTAGCGCCGCGAGGATCCGTCTCTGAGACGGATCGGGCTACGGCGCGTGTCGGCGCAGGTACAGCAGCAGGCCGGCGAGGGTCTTCGCGTCCTCGATCTCGCCGAGCCGCGTCCCAACCTCGAGGAACGGCCACCGCACGACGTCGAGCTCCTCGCCCTCGTCGGGCGCGGCATCCCCCTCCTCGAGCCCCTCGGCCACGAAGATCGTCAGCCGGTGGCGGACGAAGCCCGGCGCGCTCCAGAACGAGGTCAGCCTTTGCCAGGTGCCGCCGTGGAGGCCCGTCTCCTCGCGCAGCTCTCTTTGAGCGGTCGCGAGTGGATCCTCGCCGGCCTCGATGAGGCCGGCGGGGAGCTCGAGCAAGGCCGCGTCAACCGCGGGCCGATGCTGTCGCACCAGCACGATGTGGTCGTCTGCGTCCTTGGCGACGATCGCCACGGCCCCGGCGGAGTTGGCGTACTCGATGTCGCCTTCGGTGTGAACCGAGAAGCGCTTCCCTTGCCACACCTTCATCTGGGACGGCGCGGGGCGCGGATCACGAGATAGATACGCCAACCGGCCCGCGCGAGGCTCCTCCCGTTGGGAGCAGGCTCCGCGCGACGACCCCGGCCGCATACGCGGCGCGAAAGAATCCCGGATCTTCGTCGGGGCCCCGTCCCATGTGACTCAAAGGGAGGCCCGCGCACGCGCGCTCCCAACCGTCCGTTTCCACCTCGTCGGGCCACGCGACGACGACCTCTCCGAGACAGAGGTCGAGGACGCTGCGTGTGTGGTGGGAGACACCCTTGTGCCGCTCGCGCGCGTCGGCGCCCGAGCACCTGGGAGCCAGCACCGGTCGTCCGCCCAGCGCCGACGCCGCGTTCGCCGCATCGGCGAGAGCAAGGGCGCCGTGGCCGAGCCGGGAGCCGGTGCCGACCATTCCGGGTCCGACCGCGCAGACCACCACCTGGAGGCCCTGCGTGGCGGCCCAGGCGAGCCCGGCCGCCACCGTCACGCAATCCACATCGCCGTCGAGGCACGCACCGGTCGCGATCGCCACCTCGATCAGGCCCCGCGCCTTGAGAGCCCGCACCGCGTCCGAGAGCGACACGGGTAAGGCCCCTCCTGGGACTTGGACATAACCAACGCGAATGCCCTCACCGATCCCGGCGCAGACCGGCGCGACTTGGCTGTGCAGCGTGCAGCAGACGACCGGCATCCCGTCGAGATCGAGCGCGAGCTCCTCAGTCTCCTCGGCGTGTCGCAAGGCCACCTGGGCAGGCGTGTACGGCAGTGCCATCACGTGGGCGCCCTCCTCCGGTTCGAGAGCAAGGCCGCGCGTGAGGTTCGCGTAGAGCACGTCGAACCCGCCCGATCCGAGCTCCAGGAGACGGGCCTGCTCGTTCACGAGCACCTCGTCGCCGAGCCGAACTGGGCCTGTCAGCCGCGGGTACGAGATGCACGAGAGGCCATCCACTTCGAGGCGCACCAGTGCGGTCAGCTCCTCCGTGATCGCAGTGACGCTTCCGCGCCTAAGCGTGAGCGGCATCACGCGCCAGATCGACGAGCTCGAGCGTCACGTCGACCATCGCCTCGAGGTCGGCGAGGGCGAGATGCTCGTCGGGCGTGTGGATCTCCGCCATCCCGTTCGCGAGGTTGAGGCACGGGAGACCGCGTGCGTTGAAGACGTTTGCGTCGGCGCCGCCACCCGTGAACGCGGTCGACACGACGTGGCCCGAGCGCTCGAGCGCCTTTGCCGCCAGCTCGACGATCGGGTCTTCTCGGCGGAAGCGGTACCCGGGGTACGTCTCCGCCACCTCTGTCTCGAGCGTGCAGTCGCCGAGCGACGCGCCGAAGGCGAACGAGTCCAGCATCTCCTGGACGAGCTCTGCGAGCTTGGCCGGTTCGTGCGAGCGCGCTTCGGCCTCGAGGGTGCACCACTCGGGGACGACGTTCCGCGCCGACCCGCCGCTGATCAGACCTACATTCGTCGTCGTCTCGTCGTCGATCCGCCCGAGCCGAAGGTCTGCGACTGCCCGAGCGGCGGCCGCGATCGCCGAGCGTCCGTCCTCGGGCGCGATTCCGGAGTGAGCCGCGCGGCCGTGGAAGCGAGCCGAGATCGTCCGCCCCCACGGCGCTCCGAGCACGATCTGCCCCACAGGCGCGGCCTGGTCGTAGACGAAGCCGAGCTTCGCCTCCAGCCGCGTGTGGTCGAACGCGCCCGCGCCAAGCAGTCCGACCTCCTCCTTCAGCGTGAAGACGAGCTCGACGCCCCCATGTTCCCTGCCCTCCTGTACGACCCGGCGCGCGGCCTCGAGCATCGAGACGACCGCCCCTTTGTTGTCTCCGCCGAGGATCGTCCCGCCCGCGTTCCTGACGATCCCCTCGTCGTCGACGAAGGGCTCGAGCGGTCCCTGCGGCGGCACGGTGTCGAGGTGCGCGCAGAAGAAGAGCGGCATGCCGCCGGAGCGGCCCGGGAGGCGGCAGAGGAGGTTGCCCGCATCCGAGCCGATCCGTGTACCAGCGTCGTCCTCCTCTACGTCCAGCCCGAGCTCACGCAGGTAGGCGGCGACGTGGTCTGCTACCGCGCGCTCTCCTCCGGGCGGGCTCGGGATCGAGCACAGCTCGAGGAAGAGCGAAGATGCGTCCTGCACGGGCAGATCCTAGGCGCGTGACGCGGTGACGGAGGACGCTTCCGCCGCCAGCAGATCCCGCCGGCCAGGAACCGAGCGCGACCGCTCGAGGGCGGCTCCGATGAAGTCGCGGAAGAGTGGTGCGGGACGCGTCGGGCGCGACTTGAACTCAGGATGGAACTGGCTCGCGACGAACCAGGGATGATCGGGCAGCTCGACCACCTCGACGAGCCGGCCCTCCTGGAAGGTGCCTGCGACGACAAGGCCCTGCTCGATCAGTGTCGGCCTGTAGTGGTTGTTCACCTCGTAGCGATGCCGGTGCCGCTCGTGGATCACGGCGTCGCCGTAGGCCTCGCGCGCGTTGGTGTGCATCCCGAGCTCGACCGCCTGCGCGCCGAGACGCATCGTGCCGCCCAGATCCTCGATCTCCTTCTGCTCGGGCAGCAGGTCGATCACGGGATGCGGGGTCTCGGGATCCATCTCCGTCGAGTTCGCCCCGTCGAGGCCGCACACGTGTCGGGCGAACTCGGAGACGGCGACGTGCATGCCGAGACAGATGCCGAGGTACGGGATCCGGCGCTCGCGGGCGACGCGGCAGGCAAGGATCTTCCCCTCCCACCCGCGCGACCCGAAGCCGCCGGGAACGAGCACCCCGTCAACCTCGTCGAGCAACCGAGCCGCCTCCTCGTAAGACATGTTCTCGGCGTCGACCCAGCGAACCCGGATGGAGCAGCCGTGGTGGACACCCGCGTGCTTGAGCGCCTCGTGCACCGACAGGTAGGCGTCGCGCAGCTTCACGTACTTGCCGACCAGGGCGATCTCGACCTCCCCCCGCACCTCACCGATCCGGTCCATCAGTTCCTGCCAGTCTCCGAGCTCGGCCCTCGGAGCGTCGATGCCGAGGTGCTCGCACACGAGCTCGTCGAGACCCTCCTCCTGCAGCACGGCCGGCACGAGGTACACGTCCGAGACGTCGGGACAGGCGACGACGGAGCGGACGTCGACGTCGGCGAAGAGCGCGATCTTGTCCTTGATGTCCTGGGAGAGCTCCTCGTGCGAGCGGCAGACGATCACGTCGGGGTGGATGCCGATGCGCCGCAGCTCGTTGACGGAGTGCTGCGTCGGCTTCGTCTTCAGCTCGCCCGCAGCCTCGATGAACGGTACGAGCGTGCAGTGGAGGTAGAGGACGTTCTCGGGGCCGACCTCGCGCCGGAACTGGCGGATCGCCTCGAGGAAGGGCAGCGACTCGATGTCGCCGACGGTGCCGCCGATCTCGGAGATGACGATGTCGGCCGGCGCCGAGCGGGCGGCGCGCTTGATCCGCGCCTTGATCTCGTTCGTGATGTGCGGGATCACCTGGACGGTTGCGCCCAGGAACTCGCCCTTGCGCTCTTTCCGGAGCACGGCCTCCCAGATCGCGCCCGCGCTGTGGCTCGCGTTCCGCGACATGTTCTCGTCGATAAAGCGCTCGTAGTGACCGATGTCGAGGTCGGTCTCCGCCCCGTCCTCCGTCACGAACACCTCGCCGTGCTGGAAGGGGCTCATCGTCCCGGGATCGACGTTGAGGTACGGGTCGAATTTCTGCGCCTGCACACGGAGGCCGCGCGCCTTCAGGAGCCGGCCGAGCGAGGCAGCGACGATGCCCTTCCCGAGTGCCGACACGACGCCTCCCGTGACGAAGACGTACTTCGGTTCGGGCACGGTACTCATGCGCGCGCCGCCCTCGATGCTGCTCCGCGCCTCATGGCGATGCCGGTTGCCGGCCGGCCCGGTCGACCTCGCGAAGGATCGGCGTGGCCTCGATCAGCGATCCGAGCGAGCGGCGTTCACCGAGGAAAGTGAGGCACGCGAGCATTCCGATCCCGCTCCAGCGCTGCCTCCGTGAGAACTGCTCCACGGACCTGAAACCTAGCACGGCGCCGAGCGCGTTCGAGCCGGAGTCGCCGAGCATCGCCATCTCGCGAAGATCGTAGGGCGCAAGCAGGACGGCGGCGGCGACAGCGCGCGAGGGCGCCGCTCGCAGGATGAGCGCGCCGATCCCGAACGCCTTCAGAGCACGTCCCGGACGCGTGTCGAGCTGGTTGACGGTGTTCGCGGCGAGCCCGACAAGGAGCGCGCCCGAGAGCGAGCGCGTCCGCAGGAGCGCAAGGGCGGGGATCCCGAGCAGCTTGAGCACGCCAGTACTGCTCCCGCGGCGCAGGTGAGCCTGGAAGCCGCGCTCCTCTCCGCTCCAGAGGTCGTCCGCGAGACCGAGCAGGGCGACAGGAGCGACGGCGGGTTGCGCGATCCCCACGAGCCAGCCGACGAGCGGTAGTCGCAGGCCCCGGTGATTCGTCCCCTGCGGGCCGAACGCCAGGGCGATGTCGCGCAGCTGGCGCCCGCGATGAAGGAAGCCCGGGAGGTCACGGCCGGTCGCGCGGTGGCCGAGGTCGAGCTCGAGCTCACGAATCTCGATCCCGGCCCGCCCCGCGTCGGCCGTCATCCGGGCCTCGACCCCGAACCCCGCAGCAACCGGAAAGCAGGCGTCGCGGGCGGTGGCCGAGAGCGCTCGCTGCCCCGACAGAGGCTCCTTCGACTCGACGTTACTCGCCAGCCGCACGAGCGCCCGAGCGACGCCTTTCGCAACCCCGAAGCCGCCCCCCTGCCGGCGCGCGAAGGCGGCGACGACGAGATCGCTCTCCGCCTCGACGAGCGGCCGGAGATCGCCCCGAAGATCGGCGTCACAGAGCAAGAGCGGTCCCGGTCGCGCCGCACGCTCTGCGAGCGTCAGCGCCTGACCCTTGCCGCGGTGGGGCAGGCGAAGCACGGCACCGCCGGCTGCTTCGGCAACCGCCGCCGTCGCGTCCGTCGAGCCGTCGTCGGCAACGATCACGGTCGCTCCTGGGAAGTGCCGTAGGAGCAGCGCGACCGTCTCACCGATCCGCGCCTCCTCATCGTGCGCCGCGACGAGGATCGTGAGGTCAGCCACCTTGTGGCGGCTCGGGCAGCGCCTCGATCGGCGGCAGGATCCCGTCCTCGGCGGTGTCGCGGATACCGTAGTCGCCGCTATCGGCCCCGCCCAGCAGGAGCGCGAGCGCGAGCCTGCCGATCGGCGTGTCGATGCCGTCGACCGTCGACAGCGAGTGCCGCTGGAAGACGGGGATCGCGCTCTGCGTCACGCGCGCGGCCTCTACCCCCACTGCAGGCTTGCCAAGGCTTGCGCTGCCGGAGTAGAGCCCGGCCAGGAAACGAGCCGTCGCTGCCTGTTGCGGAGCCACCGATCTGATCACGACGACCGCATCGGCCTCCTTGAGGCTCTCGAACGCGCGCTGCTCCACGAGGTCGGGCGCCAGCGCGTCCCAGAGCGGCGTGTCGCCTCCCAGTACGAGCTCCCGCCCGAGGTCGCGGCCGAGGTTGCCGAGCTCCTCCTCACCTACGTAGCCGCCGAACTCGGGATCCGCTTCCAGCCTCGACTGCACCTCGTCGAGCGCGAGCGGAACCTGGACGGCGCGCACCCGCGCCAGCGTCCCGCCCGCCTCCGTGTTCACGACCTCCGTGACCGCCTCCAGCGTCGAGTCGAAGGAGCCGACGACGAGCACGGCCACACGCTTGCCCGTGAGCCGGTTCTTCACCAGGGCGGGGTAGGCGCCCTCCACGAACTCCTGCGCGGCCTGCTGGCGACGCTCGAGGTCGGCCGACCGGTCGTTCGCAATCCCAAGCGCTTCCTCTGACTCCGCGATCTTCCCGTTCAGCCGGTCGCGCTCGGCGTCGTCGACGAAGCCGCGGCCGGAGATACCTACCCCGACCAGGATGCCGACGACGAGCGCCAGGAACACCGCCGCGAGCGACGCGACGTGATAGCGGAGGTCGAACACTGCCTCCAGTCTGGCAGAGCAACGAGCTTGGCCCGGGCCACGGCCGAGGCACCCGTGTCGATGCTAGAGACCGGGGAGCAGGTCGGCGAGGTCGAGGAAGACACTGCGAAGCGCCGGTGAGGCGGCTACGGCGACGACGATTGCGGTGAGGCCCGCAAGGGTGAACGCGACGAGCGGCCAGAGCCCGACGCGGCGGCTAACGAGCCGCGAGACACCCTTCGCGTCGACGAGGATCTCGCCCACCTTGAGCCGGGTGACGAAGGTGGAGGACATCCCGTCGCGGTTGCGCTCCAGGAACTCGACGAGGTTGAAGTGGGTCCCGACGGCCACGATCAGCTCCGCGCCCTTCTCATGCGCGAGCAGGAGCGCCACGTCCTCCGAGATCCCGGGCGCGGCAACGGTGTGGAACTCGACCCCGAGCCGCCGCAGCCGCTCCTCGCCCGGCGCTCCGCCCGCCGAGTAGGCGTGCACGACGATCTCGGCGCCCTCGCGAAGCGCCTCGTCGGAGACGGAGTCCATGTCTCCGACGATCACGTCGGGCTTCCACCCCGCCTCGCGCAATGCCTCCGCGCCCCCGTCGACCGCGACGAGCACGGGCCGGAAGTCACGGACGTATGGCCGTACGATCCGGAGGTCGCCCTTGTGGCCCGGTCCCCGGGCGACGACGAGCGCGTGGCGATCGCGGAAGCTCGTCCGGAGCACCGGGAAGTCGAGACCCTGGGCGAGCAGCCGTCCCTCCTCCCGCAGGTAACGCATCGTGTTGTCCGCGAACGCTTCGAGGGCCTCGGTGACGCGGCCTTGCTGCTCCGCGAGGGCGCGGGAAAGCTCGGGTGCCTCGAGCGCGTGGCCGGCGGCGAGGCACGTCCCGTTGCGAAAGAGGCTCGCACCGCGGATCGTGAGCGACTCGCCGTCCAGGACCGTATCGAAGAGCTTGGCGCCGTTCGCATCGATCAGGCGCACGCCGCTGCGGACGAGCTGCAGCGGCCCCGGGTTCGGATAGCGGCCGGTCTGCGAGGACGCGACGTTCACGACGACGCGCACTCCCGACTCGATCAGCTCCTCCGCGGAGACGCGATCGAGGTCGGCGTGGTCGATGATGGCGATGTCCCCCGGCTCGAGCCGACGCACAAGCTCCTTGGTGCGCTTGCCGAGCTTTGCCGGCCCGGTGTGCTCGATCAGGGTCACTGGAGCGCAGCGAGAAACTCGCGTCCGCCGAGCATCCGCTCGAGTTCGTCGCGCCGCTCCTCGCCGTCGAGGAGCTCGATCCGCGTGTAGATCGAGTCGCCCCCAACTCCCTCGACCTGCTCGACCTTCTCGACGCGGTAGTGGCGCTCCGCGACGCTCGCGATCTGCGGCAGGTGCGTGATCGTGATCACCTGCGCCCGTTCAGCGAGTCGCCTGAGCGTCTCGGCGACCGCGTGCGCCGTCGTGCCCCCGATGCCGGCGTCGATCTCGTCGAAGACGAGTGTCTCCCCTCCCCCGACGGCCGCGATCGCGAGCGCGACGCGCGAGAGCTCACCTCCCGACGCGGTCTCCGCCACCGGCCCGAACGGCAGGCCGACGTTCGGGCGAATGAGGAACGTGACCTCGTCCCTCCCCGACGGACCGACCGAGCGCTCGCGCAGCTCGGCCCGAAACTCACCCTCCCCCATCCCGACGCCGCGCAGCTCGGCGGCGACGGCCGTGGCGAAAGCGTCCGACTTCTCCGCTCGGACGGCGCCGAGCTTGGCGACGAGCGCCGACACCTCCGCCTCGGCCTGAGCGAGCGCCTCAGCGGCCGCCGCCGCAGGGTCGACGCCACTCGCAAGGGCATCGAGCTCCTCCCGCGCCGCGCCGGCGCGTTCGAGCAGCTCCGCGAACGTCGTGGCTCCGAAGCGGCGCCTCGCGGCGGCGATCCGATCGAGCTCCGACTCGACGTGCTCGACCCGATCCGGCTGGGCCTCGAGCGAGGCGAGAAAGCCGCGGAGCTCCGAGCCGACCTCGCGAAGCCGAAGCTCGAGGTCGCGGAGCTCGTCCCCTGCTCGCGCGAGCTCCGGCGCGAGCCGCTCCAGCGGCGCGACCGCTCGTTCGGCGAGACCCGCCAGCGAGGCGGCCCCTTCGCCGTCGTCCGGGGAGACGGCCTCGGCGGCTGTGCTCGCCGCGTCCGCGAGCTCTGTGACGTGGCGCAATCGCTCCCGTTCGCCCCGCAGCTCCTCCTCCACCCCGGGCTCAAGCCCCTCCGTCGCCGCCACGAGATCGGCCAGGCCCTCCAGACGCGCCTTCTCCGCCGCCGCGTCGCTCGTGAGCTGCTCGTGGCGCCGCTGCGCCTCGCCGAGCGCCCGCCAGGCCGACCGCGTCTCTCGGCGGCGACGCAGCTGCACCTCGCCGCAGAAGGCATCGAGGATGTCGAGCTGGTACGAGGGACGGGCGAGGCGCCGCTGCTCGAACTGGCCCGACATCGCGAGCAAGCGCTCGGTGGCGGCCGCGAGATCCTCGCGCGCCACCGCCCTCCCCCACGCGTAGGCGCGGGTTCGGCCGTCCGCGAAGACCCGGCGGGCGACGACGAGACCCGGCTCGTCCTCGGGGGCCAGCTCGGCGAGCGATTCCAGCTCCTCGTCCTCGAAGAAACCATCCGGCACGTCGAACTCGGCCTCGACGTACGCCTCCGCGGCGCCGGGACCGACGGCCGCTGCGTCGCCCCTCGCCCCGAGCAGCAACCCGAAAGCGTTCGCCAGGATCGTCTTGCCTGCGCCCGTCTCGCCCGTGATCGCGTTGAGCCCGGCTGCCGGCGTCAAGACGGCGTTCCGGATGAGCACGAGATTCTCGATTCGGAGGCTGCGAAGCATTAGCCTCTAGGTGCCGAAGGTCCTGCTGTAGCGGCTGAAGAACGTCACCTCGGGCAGAGTCGCGAGCAGCGATCGCTGCCGTCCGACCCGCGCGAGCGCACGGTCGTCCGGCGGTAGGTGCGCGACCGGATGGCCGTCAACGAGAGCCGTGGCTGGAACGTCCGGCGTCCGGTTCCAGACGATCAGGTCGCTACCCGGCGGCACCACGAGCGGACGGGCGTTCAGCGAATGTGGCGCGACGAACGTCACTGCCATCGCATCGATCCCCCAGACGAGGACTGGGCCGCCATTCGAGAAGTTGTAGCCGGTCGACCCCGACGGGGTCGAGCAGACGACGCCGTCGCATCCGAGCCGGCCGAAGCCCTCGCCGCCGATCGCCCATTCGAGCTGGATCATGCGACCGACGATGCTGCTCGTGACCACGAGATCGTTGACCGCCACGCGCTTCTCGGCACCAACCTCGACCTCGAGAGTCGGGAGCTCGACGACGCGGTACTCGCCCGCGAAGACTCGCGCCAGCCCTTGCTCGAACCCGGAACGTGGGATCGACGAGAGAAACCCGACGCGGCCGAAGTTGACGCCGAGAACCGGAACGTCCGAGCCGAGGTAGCGCCCGAGCGCGCGCAGCATCGTCCCGTCGCCGCCGAGCACGAGCGCCAGGTCGGCGTCCTCGGGACCCTTCTCCTTCGGCTCGACCCGGTGCTTGGTCGCCTCCGCCTCATCCACGAGGAGCTCGACGCCCGCGCCGTCGGCGACCGCTCTCAACAGCTCGAGCGCGGGCCCGATCGCCTCCGGCTTGCCATACGTGATCACGGCAGCGCGCTTGACGCTAGCCAATCGCTCCGTCGATCCGGTCGTCGATGTCACTGAGGAGCACGGCCTCCTCGCGGTGGATGAAGTGCACGAAGAACTCCCGGTTGCCCTTCGGGCCCGGCAACCCGGAGTCTACGACTGCGATCGCCGTCGCCTCCCAGCCGAGTGCCGCCTCGATCGTGCTTCGCAGGACGTGCCGGTGGATCTCGGGGTCGCGCACGACGCCGCCCTTGCCGACCTCCCCACGTCCCGCCTCGAACTGAGGCTTCACGAGCACGAGCGCGTCCCAGCCGTCCTCGAGCAGCCGGAGCGTGGGCGGCAGCACCAGGCGGACGCTGATGAACGAGACGTCGCAGACGAGCAGGTCCGGTGCGAAGGGGAGCTCCGCCAGCTCGCGGGCATTTGTGCGCTCCAGCACGACGACGCGGGCATCGTTCCTGAGCTTCGGGTGCAGCTGGCCGTAACCGACGTCAACGGCGATCACTCGGCCGGCGCCGTGCTGGAGCAGGGCATCGGTGAACCCGCCCGTCGAGGCGCCAAGGTCGATCGCGTCGCGGCCGTCCAGCTCGATCTCGACCTGCACGAGCGCGTGGGCGAGCTTCTCGCCGCCGCGCGACACGTACCGCGGCGGCGCCTCGATCGAGAGCTCGGCGTCTTCGTTGACCTGGTGCCCGGGCTTGTCGAAGCCCGGCACGAGCCCGGCGAGCACGAGTGCCTGCGCCTGCGTCCTGCTCTCGGCCAGCCCGCGCTCGACGAGCAGCACGTCCAGTCGCTTCTTCATCGTCGCGTCCTCAGAGGAATTCGGTCGAGGCGCAACCGCTCCGGGCGGCGTTCGTCCGCGCGCGGCTTCGGGAGGCACGGCGCCATCTCGCCAGGGTACCGCCGAGCCTGTTACACAACCGCCATGAAACTGCACGGAGATCGCGTCGTCCTGCGCCCGCTGTCCGAGTCGGACGTGGCCTGGATCGTCGAGCTCGGCAGCGACCCCGAGGTCGCCCGCTGGTGGGCCGGGATCCACGAGTCGTACATTCGCGAGAAGGTCGTCGACGGGCTCACATTCGCGATCGTTGCGGACGGCGAACGGGCGGGGATGATCCAGTACCACGAAGAGAGCGACGAGGAGTACGTCCACGCCGGCATGGATCTCTTCCTCGGCAGGCGCTTCCAGAGTCGAGGTCTCGGCACGGACGCCGTTCGCACGTTGGCACGTCACCTGATCGAGGACCGCGGCCACCATCGGCTCACGATCGACCCGGCGGCCCACAACGAGCGGGCGATCCGGTGCTACGAGAAGGTCGGCTTCCGCCGTGTCGGCGTCATGCGCGAGTACTGGCGCGATCCGGACGGCGTCTGGCGCGACGGCGTGCTCCTCGACCTGCTGGCGTCCGAGCTCCGCTGAGATGGAGGTTGCGGTGGAATGGCTGCTTTCCTCCGACGAGCCCGGCATCCGGCTCCTCGCAAAGCGCGACCTCCTCGGCGAGGCGAACCCGAAGGAGGAGTCGCTCGTGCTCGACGGCCCGAGAGTGCGTGCACTGCTCGACGGGCAGAGAGCCGACGGCGGCTTCGGGGTGCATCCGTACGGGAAGTGGCAGGGCGCGCACTGGCGCCTCGTGTCGCTGGTCGAGCTCGGCGTGCCCGTGGGCGAGCCGCGCTGTATCGCCGCCGCCAAGACGGTGCTCGACTGGCTCACCGGAGCAGGCCATCGCCGCGGCATCCGCGCCGTCAACGGTCTTGTGCGTCGCTGTGCCTCGCAGGAGGGAAATGCCCTCGCCGTGTGCTCCCGCCTCGGCCTTGCCGACGACCCGCGCGTCCGGCTGCTCGCGGAGTCCCTGATCGAGTGGCAGTGGCCGGACGGCGGGTGGAACTGCGATCGAGGCGCGACCGGACGACGCTCCTCATTCCACGAGTCGCTGCCGCCGATGTGGGGACTCCACGAGTACTGGTGCGCGACCGGCAACGAGGATGCGAGGCGCTCCGCCGACAGCGCTGCCGAACCGTTCCTCGAGCACCGTCTCTTCCGGCGGCTGTTGGACGGCGAGCCGATCCATGCCTCGTTCATGGCATTTCATTACCCGCCGTACTGGCACTACGACGTGCTGCAGGCACTTGTCGTGCTCGCGCGAATGGGCCGCGCCGGTGACCGTCGGGCGGCGGACGCTCTGGTCCTCGTCGGGAGCCGCCGGCTCGCAGATGGCCGCTGGCGCACCGGCGGACGCTGGTGGAAGTCGCCCGGCTCGAAGGGCAGCAATGTGGAGGTCGTGGACTGGGGCCGCTCCGGCCCCAGCGAGATGATCACGCTGAACGCACTACGCGTGCTGCGGACCGCCGCTGGCGCTTCGTCGGTTCGGGATCTTCAAGCGCCGTGACGCCGGGCCGGCGCCACTGGACGACAGGGCAAGTACATGGTGACTGTGACGCTGCTCGTCAGGCGTTGCCTCCGAGGCCTTTTCAGCGGCGAGCGCGCGAACGTCGTACCCGGCGGCCCGTGTCATGAGGTGCGAGCCGCGAGGCTGCCGATGAGTTCCGCAAGAACGCTTGAATCGCCCGGAATCGTCGACAGTCGCTCCGCCGCCCGGCCCGCCGCCTCATCGGCGAGCTCGCGAGCGCGCTCGACTCCGTGCAGCACCGCGTACCCGTCGCCGTCGAGGAGGTCGTCGACGATCTGGAACAAGAGGCCGAGCTCGTCGCCGAAGGCTCGCCACGGTGCGTGTTCCCGCGCGGGTACCTCCGCCGCCCACAGGGCCACTCCCACCGCCGCCCCGAAGAGACACCCCGTCTTCAGTCGATGGAGAGTTGCGAGATCTGTCGTCTCGCCGACGACATCTCGGTGCTGACCGCCGATCATCCCGAGCGTCCCCCGCGCGAGCTCTCGCCCGACAGCCGGAGACGGATACGAGAGCGCCAGGCGGAAGGCCTCCGCGAGCAGCGCGTCACCCGCGAGGAGCGCCGCGGCCTCGCCGTACGCGACGTGGGTACTCGGCCGACCGCGCCGCTCGTTGTCGTCGTCGAGCGCCGGCAGGTCATCGTGGACGAGCGAGAACGTGTGCACGAGCTCGACTGCGGCTGCGGCCGGGAGGCACCGATCCGGCTGAGCGCCTATCGCCTCGCCGACGGCGAGAGTCATAACCGGCCGGATCCGCTTACCGCCGGATTCGAGCGAATAGCGAACCACCTGCTCGAGGTCGCCGAGCTCGGGCGCGAACGTCAGCTGCTCGAGATAGCGCTCGACGAGCGTGCGCAGCTCGCCGAGATCGCGAGGCATCAGGGCCGTGGGGCATTCTCGGCAAGGGCGCGGGCCCGACCGAGCTCGGCCTCGACGTCCTTCGCGAGCTCTGCGAGCTCCGTCAGCACGTCGACCGCCGCCTCGGCGTTCTCCTCGGCTGCGAGCCGCTCCAGCTCCTCCCGCGTGGCCTTCAGGCGCTCGAGCAGCTCCTCGGCCTTCCCGAGCGCCTCGTCGGCGGAGCCGCTCACGCCCGTGTCCTCTCGTTCTGCTCTTCCTCTCGGGCCACACGAGCCAGAATCCCGTTGACGAACCGCGCGGCGTCCTCGGACGCGTAACGCTTGGCCAGCACGACAGCCTCATTGATCGCCACCTCTGGCGGCACGCTCTCTTCCTCCAGCTCGTGGATCCCGACGCGCAGGATGTTCCGCTCGAGCGTACCGAGGCGGTCGGCGGTCCAGCCGTCGGCGGAGGCGGTGATGCGCTGGTCGAGCTCGGCCGCGCGCCTCGACACCGCCTCCGCGAGCTCGGACGCGAAGCTGTCGGGGACGCCGGCGTAGAGAGCCGCGAGCGGCTGGCCGGTGAGATCCCACTGGTAGAGGAGGAAGAGCGCCGTACGGCGCGCCTGCCTCCTCCCTGTGGCCGGACGAGCCACCTAGTCCTGCTCCAGCTCTGCGACCGAGACGTCGACCGTCATCACGGTGAGGCCGGACGAGCGCTCCAACGCCTCCGTCACCCGTCGCTGCACGGCTCCGCCGAGCTCGGGCAGAACGAGCCCGTAACGCGCCGTCAGCTTGAGCTCGACCCGGACGCGGCCATCGTCGACCTGCACGTTCAGGTCGCGCTTCGGCCGTCGTACGCGGGCACCCGCGACGAGCTCGGCCGCCGTCACGACGAGCCCGGCGAGGGCGTTCCCCTCGATCCGAACCGTGCCCGCTGCGGACGCGACCATGTGGCCGTCGTGGCTCACCGGCTCGCGAGCGCGGGCAGGCGCTCCTCCATCTCTTCGAGGAAGCTCGTCGAGTATTCGCCGGCGACGAACTCGGAGGAGCGGAGGATGTCGAGGGCGAGCTCGCGTGTCGTCGGCACGCCCAGGAGCTCGAGCTCGTCGAGCGCACGAACGCCGCGCGCGATCGCGGCCGGACGGTCCTCCGCCCAGACGATGAGCTTCGCGAGCAGCGAGTCGTAATAGGGCGAGATGAGCGAGCCCTCCTCGAGGAACGTGTCGATGCGCACGCCCGGCCCCAGCGGCGGCCGGAAGCGCTCGACTCGCCCCGGGGCGGGGGCGAACCCGCGTGAGGGGTCTTCGGCGTTCAGCCTCACCTCCAGCGCATGGCCCCGGCGAGGCGCGCGGCCCGTGATCTCGAGCCCCTCGCCAGCCGCGATGCGCAGCTGCTGGCGCACGAGGTCGATCCCCGTGACGAGCTCACTGACGGGGTGCTCGACCTGGAGGCGCGCGTTCAGCTCGATGAAGTAGAACTGCCCGTCTGGCCCGAGCAGGAACTCGAACGTGCCGGCGTTCTCGTACCCGATCAGCCGGCAGGCGCGCTCGACCGAGGTCTCCATCTCGGCGCGGGTCGCCTCGTCGAGAGCCGGCGACGGCGACTCCTCGATCAGCTTCTGGTGGCGCCGTTGGATCGAGCACTCACGCTCGCCGAGCGTGACCACGCCACCGTCGCGGTCGCAGAGCACCTGAACCTCCACGTGACGTGCCGGTGAGATCGCCTTCTCGAGGTAGAGCGAGCCGTCCCCGAAAGCCGCCTCTGCCTCGGCCCGCGCCGTCGAGAACGCCGTCGCGAGCTGGTCCGCCGAGTCGACGAGGCGCATGCCTTTGCCGCCCCCGCCCGAAACGGCCTTCAGCAGGACCGGGAAGCCGAGCTCGTCCGCTGCCGTCCGCACCTCCCCGAGCGACGCCGCACCCGCCGTCCCGGGTACGAGCGGCACGCCGGCGACGCGCAGCTCCGCCTTGGCCCGGGTCTTGTCGGCCATCCGCTCCATCACCTCGGCCGGCGGCCCCACGAAGACGAGCTCGTTCTCTGCGCACGCACGGACGAAGTCGGTGTTCTCGGACAGGAAGCCGTAGCCCGGATGCACCGCCTCGCAGCCCGTCGTCTCTGCGGCAGCGATCACGGCCGGGATGCGCAGATAGCTCTCGGAGGCCGCGGGCGGGCCGATGCAGACGGCGCGGTCGGCGAGGCGGACGTGCAGCGAGTCTCGATCGACGGTCGAGTACACGGCGACGGCCTCGATCCCGAGCTCGTGGAGCGCCCTGATCACGCGTACGGCGATCTCGCCGCGGTTCGCCACCAGGACCCGGCTGAACATCAGTGCCTCTTCAGTGAGTGTTGGCGAGCTTCTGGGTCGCGAGCACCAAGCGGTGCAAGGACGCAGTGAGCGCTCATAGTCAAGGCTATGAGCGAGACCGAGGACGCCGCAGCGCGCCGAGTGCTCGTGGGCCAGAAGCAGGAGGGCATTTGCTGAAGAGGCACTACAGCGTCGGAAGCGGGGCGATCGGCTCGAGCTCGAACAGGAGCTGGCCGAACTCCACCGGCTGCCCGTCCTCGACGTGCACCGCCACGACACGCCCGGCGGCGTCCGCCTTCAGCTCGTTGAACAGCTTCATCGCCTCCAGGAGGCAGAGCGTCTGCCCCGGCGCGACCACGTCGCCCGGCTGGACGAACGCCGGCGAGCCCAGCTCCGGGGCTCGATAGAAGACGCCGACCATGGGCGATTCGACCCGGATGCCGACGACGGGGATGACGGAAGCGAGCGGCAACTCGGCGAGCTCCTCCTGCGCGAGTGGCGCCGCCGCCTGTGCCGGCAGCTCCTCGGTGCGCCGGACGGAGACGCGCATGCCGTTGTCCTCGATCTCGACCTCGGCGACGCCGCTCTCCTGGACGATCTGCACGAGCTCACGGATCCGGTTGGCCCGAGACTGGTCGACACTCGTCGAGATCGGGTCCTCGCGGGTGTGGCGGCTGCGAATGTTGTGGAGCAGCGTCTCGGCCTCGTCCCCGAAGAGCGCGATCAGGACGAGCTCCTCCTCGCTCGCCGCGAGACCCTCCGCCTCGGCACGGACGTCCTCCGCGCTCGGCGGGTCGTCCGAGAGCGGAACGCCGTCGGTGACGAGGGCGACTGCGCGCATCACGGTCGGGTCGATCGCGACGGGCGGTGCACCGTAGCGGCCCTGGACGAGCGAGCGGAACTCGTCGACGACGGTCCCGTAGCGACGCGCGGAGAGGACGTGGATGAGGGCCTGCGACGCCAGGATCTGCCCGATCGGCGCCGCGAGCGGCGGCCATCCCGCCTCCCCCCGGATCCGCTGCAGCTCGTCGAGCACCTCGAGCAGCCGGTCGCCGGCCTCGTGCGCGCGCATCTGCGCGTCGAGCGCGGCCACGAGCCCGGTGGGGAGGTCGTACTCGGCCGCGCGCACCGCCATTCGAGGCGAGAGCGGCATCACCGGCTCGTCGCCGATGTGCTCGTCCACGAGGTCGGACGCCTCCCAGAGGCGGTCGATGTCGATCCCGGTCGCGAAGCCCATGCCGTCCAGGGCAGCGGCGAGCGACTCGCCCGCGACCCGGTGGAGCGAGAGCGCCAGGGGGTAGACGGCACAGGCAACGAGATCCGCTCCCGCGCGCGTCGCCTCGATCGCGTCGGCCATGCCGCTGCCGCTCGCGCCCTGGCAGTAGAAGCCGACCGGGAGCCGACAGGCATCCTTGACGCGCGACACGAGCTCGCCCGCCTCGTGCGGCTGGAGGCCGCCGGTCGGATCGTGGATCAGCGCCCTCGTCGCATTGAGCTCCGGCAGCTCGCGCGCCTGCTCCACCAGCACGTCGATCGCCCCTTCCCCGCCGGGGCTGTAGACGAGACCCGCGTGGAACTCCTTGCCCGCGCCGACGATCGCCTCCCCCGCCTCTCGGAGGTTCGAGACGTCGTTGAGGGGGTCGTGCAGCCGGAAGACATCGATCCCGTTCTCCGCCGCAGACGAGACGAAGCGCCGGACGAACTCTGCGCCGACCGGGCGCGAGCCGACGAGGAAGCGTCCCCGCAGCGCGAGCCCGAGCGGCGTGGTCGTCCGGCTCTTGAGCGCGCGGATCCGCTCCCATGGGCTCTCGACGCCCCTTCGCACGGCCGCGTCGAACACACCGCCGCCGGAGACCTCGAGGCAGGCGAAGCCTGCCTTGTCGAGCACCTCCGCGAGCCGAAGCAGCTCCGCCGTCGGCATGCGACCAGCGAGCGGCTCCTGCGACAGCAGCCGAATCGTCGTGTCGACCAGGCGCGGCACGAGCGGAGCCTACCGAGTGCTTGTTTCGACCGAAGGGAAAGAGGGCTTGCATGGGGCGGTTCGTCGCGCAGCTCGCGCTCGGCTTTGCGTTCCTCGGCGTGGCAATCCTCCTCGGCGGAGGAGCCCGTGCGATCTGGACCTTCCCCGAAGACTCGCTCCTGCCGCTCATATCGGGCTGGGGATTCTCATGCTCGTGATGCACCCTTTTCGACCCCGCGACCCGGTGCGTTTGAACTACCTTGACGAAAAGCCGCTCGTCGCGTGCCTCATCCTGGGGGCGATGATGGCCGCCTTCCTCTTTCTTCTGGGCGTCGTCTTCGGCGAGCCCCTGGCACGCAACGCTAGCGACGTCTGTCGGTGCCGGCGCAGGTATCGCCGGCGGTTGCGCGGTCATCTTCGGCGCCGGCCGGCTGATCGAGCGCCGGCTGGCTCGATCGCGCGGAGTCCCCGTCGGCGAGCCCGCTACCGCCCGGGCCGGATCGCACGGCCTCTGCTCGTCGTCACCGGCGCGCTCCTCGTGCTCTTCTTCGCGCTCGCGATCGCCGTCGAGATCGCTGACGTCGTCCAGCTCGACACCAAGTAGCGCTGCGCCGACCTTCTGCCTACGGCCCGAGCAGGTGTGCGCGGCGAAGCGCCATCCCGGAGAGCAGCATCATCTCGAACCGTTGGTAGAACGGCTCGAGCTCGGGATCGCAAACGAGGTCGACCATGTAGAAGCTGTCGAGCTCGGCCAGGATCCGCCGGACAAGCTCGCTGCCGATCCCCTGTCCCCTGCGGTCTGGGAGCACCTCGAGCAGCGGGATGAACGCGCTCAGGACGCCGTCGCTGACGGCGGTGACGAAGCCGACGACCGACCCCACAGCGCCGTCGCGCGCGAGGACGACCGTATGGCTGCCGCGCAGGATCTCCAGGTGCCGCTCGGGGGGCAGCGGCGTCGGCCAGTCGGCGAAGAAGCCTCTAACGTCTGCTGCGGTCAGGCCGCTGACGTCGGTCGTGTAGACGACGTCGGAGGCGGCCATCAGGCGCGCGAGATGTAGCGGCCCTCGCGCGGATCGACTTTGACCCGCTCGCCGACGTTCACGAAGAGCGGCACCTGCACGACCGCGCCGGTTTCGAGCGTGGCCGCTTTCGTCACGTTCGAGACGGTGTCGCCCTTGACCCCGGGTTCGGTGTCGGTCACACGGAGCTCGATCGAACCCGGCAGCTGCACGCCGGAGGGCCGGCCGCCGACGAAGAGCAGCTGCACCGAGCTCGACGGCAGCATGAACGGCAGCTCGGCTTCGAGCGAGGCGTGCGACAGCGCCAGTTGCTCGTACGTGCCCTCGTCCATGAAGACGACCTCTTCGCCCGAGTCGTACAGGTACTGCATGTTCTTGACCTCGGTGTAGATCCGCGGGAACTTCTCGCCCGCGCGGAAGGTCTTGTCGACGACCGCGCCCGAGTCGATCGCCTTCAGCTTCGTCCGGACGAAGGCGCCTCCCTTGCCCGGCTTCACGTGCTGGAAGTCGACAACGCGCCACACCAACCGGTCGATCTCGATGTGCATGCCGTTCTTGAACTCGTTCGTGGAGACGACGTCAGCCATCGGCGCGCCAGTCTACTGACGTCGAGCGAGCACCCACAGGGTATTCGACCTCGGTCTCCCTTGAGGTGCGTCTCCCGCTCGTGCCGGAGGATGGCGAACCCGCGCCGCGGACGCGCTCCATCGTCGCGTCGGGGCCGAACTGACTGAAGAACATCGGCTCCCCGAGCCACTCCCGGACCGTGTCGTGGGTCGCGCGCCACTCGACCGTGAACAGCAACGGGCCACAGCCAGCTGCAGCAGCGCGAGAGAGCTCCGCATGCCGCTCGCGCGGCACGTGCTAGGAAACGACGATCAGCGACTTCTCGTGAGTCGTCAGCCGCTCGCGGCCGTCGTCCGTGACGAGCACCATGTCCTCGATCCGGACCCCGCCGACGCCCGGCAGGTAGATGCCCGGCTCGCAGCTGACGAGGTTCCCGGACTCCAGCTCGTCGGTCGACTCCGCCCGGAGCGTGGGCGCCTCGTGTACCTCGAGGCCGATCCCATGACCGAGCCCGTGTCCGAACTGCTCGCCCCACCCGGCAGCCACGATGATGTTCCGTGCCGCTGCATCGGCATCACGGCCTGCGATCCCAGGGCCGATCGCGTCGAGCCCTGCGAGCTGCGCCTCCAGGCAGACCTCATAGGCGCGCGCGAGCTCGTCTGGCAGGTCGCCGGCGGCGCCGGTCGCGAAGGTCCGCGTGCAGTCGGAGGCGTAGCCGTCGACGCGACAACCCGCGTCGACGGTGACGAGCGTATTCGGCGGAATCGTGACGTCGCGTATCTCGGCGTGCGGGCTCGCGCCGTTCTCGGCAGCGGCGACGATGGTCTCGAAGGAGAGCCCCGACGCGCCGTGCTCGTGGAAGAGCTCGCGGATGCGCCACTCGAGGTCGCGCTCGGTGCGCCCGACGAACCGCTCTCCGGCAAGCGCGCCGAAGACGGCGTCGGAGATGGCCGCTGCCTGCCGCAGGAGCTCGAGCTCGTCGGGCTCCTTCACCGCCCGCAGGCGCTCGACGAGGCCGCTGCGAGACACCGTCTCGACGCCGCCTTGTCGGAGCGTCTCGTTCCCGGCGACAGTGAGCACGTGAGCCTCGATCCCGATCGTCCTCCCGGCCAGCCGCGTGGCCAGATCCGACACGACCGCCCTGGCCGTTTGCTCGAAGCGGACGTCAAGCGCTCGGGCCCGCTCCGCGTAGCGGAAATCCGTGTACAGCGTCGCCTCGCCGCCGGGCTCCACGAGAACAGCGGCGTTCGAGCTCTCGAGGCCGGTGAGGTAGCGGACGTTGACGCCGCTCGTGACGAGCAGCGGCTCGTCCAGAAGCGCTGCGAGACGTTCGATCCGGCTCATCGCGGCGCCGCCAGAAACTCGAGCGCCTCCTTGTAGCCGTCAGGCCCCTTGCCCGTGATCCGCTTCGTGGCGAGCTCGCCGAGCACCGACTGGCGCCGCCACTCCTCCCGCTCCTCGATCTTCGAGAGGTGCACCTCGACGACCGGCACGGTGAAGAGCTCGACCGCGTCGCGGATCGCGTAGCTGTAGTGCGACCACGCACCCGGATTCAGCACGACTCCGTCGGCCCAGTCGAGAGCGTCGTGGCACCAGTCGACGAACTGGCCCTCATGGTTCGTCTGGCGACAGCGCGTCGTGCAGCTGAGCTCCTTGGACCACTGATAGATGCGACTCTCGAGCTCTGCGAGCCCGAGGCCGCCGTAGAGGTCGGGATCGCGGCGGCTGAGCACGTCGAGGTTGACTCCGTTGAGGACGGCTACGCGCATCGGTCGACTCTACCCGGCGATCAGGCCTTCGAGTGCCGCCCGCACCTCCGCCTCCGGCAGCTCGACCCCGAGCTTGGGAGAGCCGGGGGCGTCGAGCAGCACGAGCTTCGGCACGCCGGCAAGAGCCTTCTTGTCGCGGGTGAGCGCCGCCCACGCCCGCTCACGGTCGACCCGCACGGGCTCGGGCCGAAGCGTCTCCTCAACGACCGAAGTGTCGAGACCCGAGAGCCGCAGCGCCGCCAGCAGGCCCAGCGCGA